>NZ_OBDS01000008.1:0-366566 GCF_900215165.1 Pseudomonas sp. LAMO17WK12:I5
CGTCAACCGTTAATTTCAGTTTTCTATCAATGCACCGAAAAAGCCTGCTTATATATAGATGCAACGTCAGCGAATGCGCAGTATATTGCCCAACACTTAAAACAACACCCTGCTCTCACCTTCGGATGATGCCTCGCAATGACTGACCAACCTCGCTCTCTGGCCTCAATGCTGTTCCCGGTTGGCCTGTTATTAATCGCCATGGCTTCCATCCAGTCCGGCGCCTCTCTGGCCAAGAGCATGTTCCCGGTGGTTGGCGCCCAAGGGACGACCACCCTGCGCCTGGTCTTCGCCAGCGTGATCATGCTGTTACTGCTGCGTCCGTGGCGTGCCAGGCTGACCGCTCAATCCTTGCGCACGGTGATCGTTTACGGAATGGCGCTGGGCGGAATGAACTTCCTCTTCTATATGTCACTGCGCACCGTGCCACTGGGGATCGCAGTCGCACTCGAATTCACTGGCCCGCTGGCCGTCGCCATTTATGCCTCGCGCCGCGCAATCGACTTTCTCTGGATTGCCCTGGCAGCGGTCGGCCTGCTGCTGTTGATCCCCACCGGAGCGACATCCACGGGAATTGATCTGGTTGGTGCCGGTTATGCCTTGGGCGCCGGCGTGTGCTGGGCGCTGTACATCCTGTTCGGCCAAAAGGCTGGCGCCGACAACGGCGTGACGACCGCGGCGCTGGGCGTGATGATTGCCGCACTGTTTGTCGCCCCGATCGGCATCGTGCATGCCGGCGCGGCATTGCTCACCCCGTCGCTGATCCCGGTGGCCATCGGCGTCGCCATCCTCTCGACTGCTTTGCCCTACACGCTGGAGATGGTCGCCCTCACCCGCATACCAGCCCGCACCTTTGGGACGTTGATGAGCATCGAACCGGCCTTTGGCGCGTTGTCCGGGCTGCTATTCCTGCAGGAGTACCTCACGCTGTCACAATGGATGGCGATTCTGTGCATTATTCTGGCTTCCGTCGGGGCAACCATGACCATGGGCAGTAGCGCCAAACCCGTTGTAGCGGCAGATTGAAACAGGATTTGACGAAGGTCTGGCAATTGGCGTTCATTTAGGCCATGTTTAGGCCCCTTAACTCAGTGCCAGGCATGGATTTTTTCGGACAGGGATATCGAACCGCTTAAAGCGCAGGCGAATACAGGCAGACCCGAGCGCCAGACTCGTGGCTACCATAAGGACGGTAATGAAACGAATTTTGATACTGATCGCTGTATTGGCAGTAGCGGGGTGCGCAGCCACTTCCAAGACCCAAGTGAAGCACGGTAAAAAAGGGCTGCACATCAACTGTTCCGGGCTGTCGTCCTCTTGGGACAAGTGCTACACCAGCGCCGCCAATGCCTGCGCCCCAAAGGGCTACAAAGTCATCGCCAAATCAGGGGACGCCGTGGAAGAACCCGGCGACTACCCGTTCGGTCTTAATCCGGCCGGTTATACCAGCCGTAGCATGATCGTCATCTGCAAATGAATCATGCTGGCTGCTCGCCTTGTCGAGCAGCCAGCTGACGCCCGATTTCCTCATGACTGGATTTCAAAACCGTCCGTTGAATCTCCGGCGTCACCAGCATCCGCGCCACTACCAACGCTCCGACGCATTGCGACAGAATCGCCCACGCCAGGCTGTCGCTTTCCAGAATCTGCGCCCAACTGGCGTGCAACCGACAAATCCACAGTTCAGCCTGCTCGCGAACCTGATCATCTGAACGGGCAATTTCCGCACCCAGTGTCGGCAAGGCGCAGCCCGATTCAGGCTGCTCCACGTGAGCCATGCTCAGGTACTGTTTCAGACAGCGTTCCAGCCGCTCACGATCCTGCGCCCCCTGCCCTCCCAGTCGCTCCAGGCTCTGACACAGTTCACGCTCGACGATCGCCGTGAACAGCTCGTTTTTCGACGAGAAGTGGTTATAAAACGCTGCGCCACTGAGGCCGATGGCCTTCATCAAACCATCGACACCAACTGTGGAAAAGCCTGAACGCTTGGCTGACAGCGCGCTGCTGTTCAGCAGTTTTTCTCGGGTTTCCAGCTTGTGACCGGCGGAGTACCGCATGTGCTTACCCTCTTGATCGACCGCCTTGACGTTGTCCGGATCCTAGCATAACGTTCGTTCACTTAACGATCGTTTACTAAAGGGATCTACCCATGAATAACAAGAAGGTCGTGTTGGTGGTGGGTGCGGGCGATGCCACTGGCGGAGCGATTGCCAAGCGCTTTGCCAGAGAAGGTTTTATCGCTTGCGTCACCCGGCGCAGCGCCGACAAATTACAGCCGCTGGTCGAGGCGATTAAGGCCGAGGGTGGCGAAGCTCACGGCTTTGCCTGCGATGCGCGCAAGGAAGAAGGCGTGATTGCGTTGATTGAAGAGATTGAAACCCGCCTCGGCCCGATCGAGGCGTTTGTCTTCAACATTGGTGCCAACGTGCCTTGCAGCATTCTCGAAGAAACTGCGCGCAAGTATTTCAAGATCTGGGAAATGGCCTGTTTCTCGGGTTTTCTCAATGCCCGCGAAGTGGCCAAGCGTATGGTCACCCGCCAGCGCGGTACCATTCTGTTCACTGGCGCCACCGCCGGACTGCGCGGCGCTTCCGGATTTGCCGCGTTTGCCGGCGCCAAACACGGCATCCGTGCACTGGCGCAAAGCATGGCGCGCGAGTTGGGGCCGATGAACATCCACGTCGCCCATATAGTGGTCGATGGCGCGATCGATACCGACTTCATTCGCAACAGTTTCCCCGAGAAGTACGCGACCAAGGATCAGGACGGTATTCTCAATCCCGAACACATCGCCGAAAACTATTGGTATCTGCACAGTCAGCCACGGGATGCCTGGACCTTCGAGCTGGATCTGCGCCCGTGGAACGAACGCTGGTAAGCCCCGCCTCCTCCATAACAATAATCAGAGAGCAGCGAAGATGACGAAAACCGTGGAGTTCTATTTCGACCTCGGCAGCCCTGCCACCTACCTGGCTTACACCCAATTACCGAAAATATGTGCCGCAACTCAAAGCGAGCTGATCTATATCCCGATGCTGCTGGGCGGCGTGTTCAAGGCGACTGGCAACGCATCGCCGGCAATGATTCCGGCGAAGGGCCGCTACATGTTTCAGGATCTGGATCGCTACGCCAAACGTTACGGCGTGCCGCTGAAATTCAATCCGCATTTTCCGATCAACACGCTGATGCTGATGCGTGCCGTCACTGGCATACAACTGCACCAGCCGGAACGCTTTCACGCATTTATCGATTGTCTGTTCAAGGCATTGTGGGTGGAGGGACGCGCTCTCGATGAGCCGGCAACTGTCGCTGCGGTATTGAGCGAACATGAATTCGACCCCAATGAAGTCCTGGCCCTGACCAACGACGAGACAGTCAAGGCAGCCCTGAAGGACAACACTGAAACAGCCATTAAAGGGGGGGTGTTTGGCGCGCCGAGCATGTTTATCGGCAACCAGATGTTCTTTGGACAGGACCGCCTCGACTTCGTCGAAGAGGCCCTGCGTCAGGCTTAGAAAAACCTCAGAACCCGGACGCTGCCAACAGCGCCCGGGTTTCAGCCATTCAAATCGCCGCTGTGCGCGTGTTCAGCCACTCCAGCGCGGCCCCATCGAGCAACGGACTCAGACGCTCACGCACTTCAGCATGGTAGGCGTTGAACCACTCCTTTTCTTCCTGCGTGAGCAAGGACGGCTCCAGGCAGCGCGTGTCGATCGGGCAGAGGGTCAAGGTTTCAAACTTGAGGAAATCACCGAACTCGCTGCTCCCCGCCTCGCGGTTCATCGCCAGGTTCTCGATGCGCACGCCCCAGCGACCCGGACGATAGGTGCCCGGTTCAATCGAGGTGATCATCCCCGGTTGCATCGCCGTTTGCGGTGCCGGTGCTGCCTGATAGGCGATCACCTGCGGGCCTTCATGCACGTTGAGGAAATAGCCGACCCCATGACCGGTACCGTGACCGTAATCCACGCTTTCCGCCCAGATCGGTGCGCGGGCAATGGCGTCGAGCAACGGCGAGAGAATGCCTTTCGGGAACTGCGCCCGCGACAGCGCGATCACGCCTTTGAGCACACGCGTGCAGTCACGCTTCTGCTCAGCCGTCGGGGTTCCGACCGGGACCATTCGGGTTATGTCGGTGGTGCCGCCCAGGTATTGGCCTCCCGAGTCGATCAGCAGCAAGCCGTCACCCTCGATCACCGCGTGTTCTTCTTCGGTGGCGTGATAGTGCGGCATCGCGCCATTGGCGTTAAACGCGGCAATCGTGTTGAAGCTCAAGGACACGTAATCCGGACGGCGCTCGCGGGCAGCGGTGAGTTTTTCGTCGATGGTCAGTTCGGTGATGCGTTCACGCCCCCAGGCCGATTCCAGCCAGGCGAAGAATTCGCACAACGCCGCGCCATCCTGTTCCATGGCCTTGCGAATGTGCTGTGCATCGGCCTCGCTCTTCTGCGATTTGGCGAGGGTGGTCGGGTTCAAGCCTTCGACCAGTTTCACCGCGCTGTCGAGGTTATCCAGCAAACCGCTGGTCACCCGCGCCGGATCCACCAGCAGGCTCGCACCACCCGGTACGGCGCGCAAGGCGTCGGCCACTTCGCGGTAATCGCGCAGAGTCACGCCGTCCTGTTCCAGCACTGCACGCAGCTCGGCATCGACTTTGCTCAAGGCCACAAACAGCGTGGCCTGCTGTTGATTGATCAACGCAAAAGAAACAAACACCGGGTTGAACGACACGTCGCCGCCGCGCAGGTTGAACAGCCAGGCGATGTCATCGAGGGTGGCGATGAAGTGCCAATCGGCGCCACGTGCCTGCAGGGTCTCGCGCAGTTTGGCGAGTTTTTCGCCACGGCTGACCGTCGCTTGCGGTGGCAGATGCTGATAGATCGGCGCGTTCGGCAGGCTCGGGCGATCCGCCCAGACTTCATTCAACAGGTCGATGTCGGTGCGCAGACGCGCGCCACGCGCTTCGAGCTTGCTGCTCAGGGTGCGCGCTGAAGCCACGGCCATCACCGCACCGTCGACCGCGACTACGCCACCTTCCGGGGTCTGCTCGGCCAGCCAGTCCAGCGGGCTCGGCTGACCCGGTTGCAGCTTGACCAGTTCGATGCCGCTGCCCTTGAGTTCCTTGGTCGCCTGTTCCCAATAGCGACTGTCGGCCCAGACCCCGGCGAAATCAGCAGTCACGATCAAAGTGCCGACCGAACCATGGAAGCCCGACAGCCATTGCCGCCCCTGCCAATAACCCGGCAGGTATTCCGACAGATGCGGGTCGGCCGATGGCACCAGCAACGCATGAATGCCTTCACGGCGCATTAATTCACGGGTGTGCGCCAGGCGCTGGGGAACCGTTCCTTCGGTCAAAGTCTGGGTACTCATCATGTCTCCTGCCAATCACTTCATCGTTATTGTTCGTAGCCGTGAAAACCGGCTGGTTAAAGCCCTGTCGCCCAGAATGCCGGGGCACTGGCGCAGGCGCCTTTGATCAGTGCTGCCGCCTGATCGACATCATCGGCGGTGGTGAAACGGCCGAGGCTCAGACGAATGGTGCGCCCGGCCAGCCGGGCGTCGTGCCCCAGCGCCAGCAGCACGTGAGAAGGCGTGTTGCTCGCCGAGTTACAGGCCGAGGTCGCGGAAAAGGCGATCGACTGGCTCAAGGCCGCACTGTTGAATTCACCTTCGCTGAAGGTCAGGCTCAACGTGTGCGCGATGCGCTGGTTGGCGCTGCCGTTGAGACGTACGCCCGGCAGACTCAGCAACTGTTCGAGCAGCCGTTCACGCAGCGCCACGATGGACTTTTTCTCGGTATCGAATTCGGCAGCCGCCAAGGCGAATGCCGCGCCCATGCCGGCGATCTGATGCGTCGCCAGAGTCCCGGAGCGCAGCCCGCCTTCGTGGCCGCCGCCATGAATCTGCGCCTGCAAACGCTGCTGCGCGCGCGGGCCGACATACAACGCGCCGATCCCCTTGGGACCGTAAAGCTTGTGCGCCGAAAACGACATCAAGTCCACTGGCCACTGCTGCAGATCGATCGCCACTTTGCCGGCGCCCTGCGCGGCATCGACATGGAACAACGCGCCACGGCCGCGCACGACTTCACCGATCGCCGGGATATCGTTGAGGGTGCCGAGTTCGTTGTTGACCAGCATCAGCGATACCAGAAAGGTGTCGTCGCGCATGGCTTCGCTGACCGCCTGCGGGGTGATCAGGCCTTCAGCATCAGGCACCAGATAGGTCACCGCAACGCCGGCATCCTGCAATTGCCGGGCAGTATCGAGAATGGCTTTGTGTTCGATCTGACTGGTAATGATGTGGCCGCCGGCAACGCCGCGCGCTTGGGCCACGCCCTTGAGGGCGAGGTTGTTGGATTCGGTGGCGCCGGAAGTCCAGACGATCTGCGCGGCCTCGGCGCCGACCAGTTCGGCGACTTGCCGACGGGCCTGCTCGACCGTGTGCCGGGCCTGCTGGCCGAAGGCATGGGAGCTGGACGCCGGGTTGCCGAAGTTACCGTGAAAACCCAGACAATCGATCATCACCTGGATGACCCGCTCGTCCACCGGGGTGGTGGCGGCGTAATCGAAATACAACGGACGTTTAATCATAAAAGACTCGCAGAGCGTGTTCCGGGATCAGGAGGCTCGTGTCTGCAAACGGCACAACGCAGCCTTGTGAGCTGCGCCTGGGTTCGAGACCGTCATCAATACCTGATCGGATGCCGTTAAAGAAGAACAACTTCATTTAAAAGTGCGTAGGAACGCTCCTGAAGCCGAGCTTAACAGGCATCGGGCCGGCGGTTGAAGCAATGCGTCAGTGAAAGCTTTCGAGAAGTAACGGGTACAGCGAAATCACCAACAGCGCCGCCATGCCCCAGTTGAACACGCGCAACCAGCGCGGGTCCTTCAGCACGTTACGCAGCAGCGTGCCGCACGCTGCCCAGACGCCGACGCTGGGCAGGTTGATGATGGCGAACACGGCGGCGATCACCACCACGTTGGTGAAGTAACCCTGCATCGGCGTGTAGGTGCTGATGGCGCCGATGGCCATGATCCAGGCCTTGGGATTGACCCACTGAAACGCGGCGGCACCCAGATAGCTGATCGGTTTGGCCTCGCCTTCCACGCCCTCACCCACCGGCCCCGAATGGGCGATTTTCCACGCCAGGTACAACAGATATGCAGCGCCGAGATAGCGCAGCACGGTGTAGAGAATCGGGTAAGTCTGGAATACCGCGCCCAGGCCGAAACCCACGGCGACCACCAATACGAAGAAGCCGCAGGTGATGCCGAGCATGTGAGGAATGGTGCGGTTGAAGCCGAAGTTCACGCCCGACGCCAGCAACATGGTGTTGTTCGGCCCCGGTGTAATCGAGGTGACAAGGGCAAACAGGGCAAAGCCCAACAGCAGATCAAGCGAGAGGGTCATGGGGCAATCCGTCAGGGTCATTCAGGTGTTGACCCTATCGCACGGCAGCGCGCAAACCCACGGACAGTTACGCGAAAATTCAAGCAGTACAGTTTGCGATTAGCTTGGACGACCGTGCAGCTGTATGGCTCGCCCGGCGCTCATTTCAGCTTTCTTGTCGAATTGCGATTCGCCCAGCAGTGCAGCTTTCTTCGCGTGATATTCGTCGAAAGACAAGCCGCTGCGGTTCAGCGCTTCCATTGCCAATTCGCGGGTTTCTTCGGCGGTGTACGGCCGTTGTTCGGGGGAAACGTGGGTCGCGCAACCGGCGAGTACGGAGACAGCGAGCAGCAGCGAAACAGTCAGTAAACGATTCATGGGGAGCGTCCTGGCGAGCGGTGGTAGTCGATGGACAAAGGCTACGCCCGCGCCTCTCCGGGCAAAAATCAACGCTCTCAATAGTGGCTATCAGGATTTCAGCTTCAACGCCCTCATATCTCTTAACGATCTATAAATATCGATTAACGTTCTTTTACGGAATAACCAGCAGCCGCTATAAATCCCTGCACACGGCGAACAACTGTTGCTCCAGCAACTGTTGCCCAGGCAACAGCAGATCAGCAAACCCGCCTGATATCTGCACAACCGACTCACGCCATAGCGCTAAGGCCCAAGTAAACCGGGCCTCTCAGGAATTGGTACAGCGCTTGCTCAAGCCTTGGCACTTACTCACTGCTCGCTGAGCAACTGTTGATAAAAAGGAACTGATCATGTCGCGTCCCCTGAAAGTCGTCGCCCTCTCCGGCGGCACCTGGCGTCCATCGCGCACCCTGGTGCTGACCCAAGCGCTGGTGGCCGAACTGGCCGGGTACTTGCCGGTCGAGAGTCATCTGATCGAACTCGGTGACATCGCCCGTCCACTGGGTGGTGCCCTGTCGCGTCACGAGCTGAGCGCCGAGGTCGAGGCCGAACTGCAAGCCATCGAACAGGCCGATCTGCTGATCGTCGCCGCGCCGGTGTATCGCGGTTCCTACCCGGGCCTGCTCAAGCATCTGTTCGACCTGATCGACCTCAACGCGCTGATCGACACCCCGGTGCTGCTTGCCGCCACCGGCGGCAGCGAGCGCCATGCGCTGGTGCTCGATCATCAGTTGCGGCCGCTGTTCAGTTTCTTCCAGGCGGTGACCCTGCCGATCGGGGTCTACGCTACCGAAGCCGATTTCGCCGACTACCAGATCACCAGCGAACCGCTGAAAGCGCGGATCCGTCTGGCCGCCGAACGCGCCGCGCCGCTGTTCGGCACACAAATCAAACCGTTGCTGAAAATCGCTTAAGGAGCTGTGCATGGATGTTTTCTGGTTCCTGCCGACCCACGGCGACGGCCATTACCTGGGCACCACCCAAGGCGCGCGCCCGGTCACCCTGAATTATCTGAAACAAGTGGCGCAAGCCGCCGACAGCCTCGGCTATCACGGCGTGCTGATTCCCACCGGGCGCTCCTGCGAAGACTCGTGGGTGATCGCCTCGGCGCTGGTGCCGTTGACCGAACGCCTGCGTTATCTGGTAGCGATCCGCCCGGGGATCATTTCGCCCACCGTTTCGGCGCGCATGGCGGCGACGCTTGATCGACTGTCCAACGGCCGTCTGCTGATCAACGTGGTGACCGGCGGCGACCCTGACGAAAACCGTGGCGACGGCAGCTTCCTCAGCCACAGCGAACGCTACGAAGTCACCGACGAATTCCTCAAGATCTGGCGCCGGGTGTTGCAAGGTGAATCGGTGGATTTCGAAGGCAAACACCTGAAAGTACAGAACGCCAAAGCCCTTTATCCGCCAGTGCAGAAACCGTATCCGCCGCTGTATTTCGGCGGCTCGTCCGACGCGGCGCATGACCTCGCTGCCGAGCAAGTCGACGTGTACCTGACCTGGGGCGAACCGCCCGCCGCCGTTGCCGAAAAACTCGCCGATGTACGTGAACGTGCCGCTCGCCATGGACGCAAGGTGAAGTTCGGTATTCGCCTGCACGTCATCGTTCGCGAGACCGCCGAAGAGGCGTGGAAGGCTGCGGACAAACTGATCGAGCACATCAGCGACGAGACCATCGAAGCCGCGCAGAAATCCTTCTCGCGCTTCGACTCCGAAGGCCAGCGGCGCATGGCGGCGTTGCACGACGGGCGTCGCGACAACCTGGAAATCGCCCCCAACCTGTGGGCCGGCGTCGGTCTGGTACGCGGCGGCGCCGGTACCGCGCTGGTGGGCGATCCGCAGCAAGTGGCCGCGCGGATCAAGGAGTACGCCGACCTCGGTATCGAGAGCTTCATCTTTTCCGGTTATCCGCACCTGGAAGAGGCCTACCGCTTTGCCGAACTGGTGTTCCCGCTGCTGCCCGAACCGTATGCAAGCCTGGCCGGACGCGGCGTGACTAACCTGACCGGGCCGTTTGGCGAAATGATTGCCAACGATGTGTTGCCCACCCAAGCCAAGGCCTAAAACGCCCCCTGTAGGAGTGAGCCTGCTCGCGAAAGCGGTGTGTCTGCGACGGTGATGTCGACTGTGCTGACCACATCGCGAGCAGGCTCACTCCTACAGAGAATCGCGTCGATTTGATGAGGAACACCGCGTGACCGCCAAACCACAAAGCACCCTGCTCTCCCCGCTGCAAACCGCGCGCCAACTGGCCGCCGAATTCGCCGTCACCGCCGTCGAGCGTGACGAGCGCGGCGGTACGCCGAAGGCCGAGCGCGATGCCCTGCGCGACAGCGGCCTGCTGGCCCTGAGCATTCCCACCCGCTACGGCGGCCTCGGCGCGACATGGAGCGAAACCCTGCAGATCGTGCGCGAGTTCGCCAAGGTCGACAGTTCCATCGCCCACGTCTTCGGCTTTCATCACCTGATGCTCGCCACCGTGCGCCTGTTCTCGCGGCCCGAACAATGGCAGCCGTGGTTCGAACAGACCGCGCGGCAGAACTGGTTCTGGGGCAACGCCCTCAACCCGCTCGACACCCGCACCGTGGTCAAGGACTTCGGCGGTTGGCGCGAGTTTTCCGGGAAGAAAAGCTTCTGCTCCGGCGCCAGCGATTCGCAGATGCTGATCGCTTCGGCCGTCGACGAAAGTGCCGGCGGCAAGTTGCTGATCGCGGCGATCCCCAGCGGTCGCAGCGGCATCACTCTGCACGACGACTGGAACAACATCGGCCAGCGCCAGACCGACAGCGGCAGCGCTACGTTCGAACGGGTGCGGGTCGAGGAATCCGAACTGCTGCTCGATCCCGGCCCGTTGAGCACACCGTTCGCCTGCCTGCGTCCGCTGATCGCGCAACTGACCTTCACCCACATGTTTCTCGGCATCGCCGAAGGTGCCTTTGAGGAAGCGCGGCAATACACCCTGAGCGAAACCCGGCTCTGGCACAAATCCGCCGCCCGCAATGTGCGTGAAGACCCGTACGTACTCGCGCATTACGGCGAGTTCTGGGTGGCGCTGGAAGGCATCCGCCTGCTGGTCGAACGGGCCGCCGCGCTGCTCGACGAGGCCTGGGCCCAAGGCCCGAACCTGACCGCAGAAGAGCGCGGACATCTGGCCACAGCGATTGCCACCGCCAAGGTCGCCGCCAGTCGTCAGGGGCTGGATATTTGCAGCCGTTTGTTCGAAGTCACTGGCGCGCGCTCGACCCACGCTTCGCTGCGTCTCGATCGGCACTGGCGCAACCTGCGCACGCAGACCCTGCACGACCCCCTCGATTACAAACTCCACGAGCTGGGCGACTGGGCGCTGAACCAGGCGCTGCCGGTGCCGACGTTCTATTCCTGATCTTGCCTTTAATGGAGCGAGCCCCATGCAACTGCTGACCCTTCCGCCCTCACCCGCGCTGGCCACGTCGATCCGCGCCACCGCGCAGGTCTTCGAAGACCCCAAGTCCCAGGCCCTGCTGGCGCATCTGCAACAGGTCGCGCCGAGCGAAGCCAGCGTACTGATCATCGGCGAGACCGGCACCGGCAAGGAGCTGGTGGCGCGGCACATCCACAACCTGAGCAATCGCCGGCATCGGCCGTTTGTCGCGGTCAACTGCGGCGCGTTTTCCGAATCGCTGGTGGAGGCCGAGCTGTTCGGCCATGAAAAAGGCGCTTTCACCGGCGCGCTCAGCGCCAAGGCCGGCTGGTTCGAAGAGGCGGATGGCGGCACCTTGTTCCTCGACGAAATCGGCGATTTGCCGATGGCGATTCAGGTCAAGTTGCTGCGGGTGTTGCAGGAGCGCGAAGTGGTGCGCCTCGGCTCCCGCAAGAGCATTCCGATCGATGTGCGCGTGCTGGCCGCGACCAACGTGCAACTGGAGAAAGCGATCAATGCCGGAAACTTCCGCGAAGACCTGTTCTACCGGTTGAACGTGGTCAATCTGGAACTCAGTCCGCTGCGCGAACGACCCGGCGATATCCTGCCGCTGACCCGACATTTCATCGAGGCCTACAGCCAGCGCCTGGGTTACGGACGGGTCAGCATCAGCTCCGGTGCCGAACAGAAACTGCGCAGCTACAGTTGGCCGGGGAACATCCGCGAACTGGAAAACGTCATCCATCACACCCTGTTGATCTGCCGCAACGGCGTGATCGAACGCGACGATTTGCGCCTGTCTAACCTGCGCATCGAGCGCCCGGACGATCAGCAGTCGAACGCCGACGATTCACCGGAAGCGCTGCTGGAGCGAGCCTTTCAGAAGCTCTTCGAACAACAGGCCGGCGCCCTCCACGAAAAGGTCGAAGACGCCCTGCTGCGCGCCGCCTATCGCTTCTGCCATTACAACCAGGTGCACACCGCCGCGCTGCTCGGCCTGAGCCGCAATGTCACCCGCACGCGGCTGATCAAGATCGGCGAACTGGCGGTGAACAAGCGGCGAATTACGGAGAACCTGCACGGTGAACGCCTGATCCAGTTGTCGATCTAGCCCACCAGATTGCAGTGCAGCGCATCGTCATGACTGCGGGCGATGCTGCTCAACACCTGAAATGAATTGAAGGTCACGGTCTTCGCCTGATGGGCGCGGATCATCTGCCAGAAATCCTGCTCGCCGCTTTCAAAGCGACAGAACGCTGCCTCCCCGGCCTCGCGGCTCTGCCACTGCAGCAAGCTCAGCACCCGCCGACCGTCGTCGCTGACCTGGACGCTGGCGCTGACAAAGCCTGCGTAGCGCTGCGCCAGATGTTCGCTCTGCTGCGCCAGCGCACTGACCAATGCCGGTTGCTGGCGCGGCTCGATCTCGAATTCGATCAATTGGGTAAAACTGCGATTTTTCGTCGAGGTTTGCATGAGAAGTCCCCACTCATCGTAAGCCGAGTCTTGCGACTCGAAGGCCTGCAGGGTAAAACCTCTAGTTAAGTCAAGGTCAAGAGTCCTTTTGCAAAATGATCACCCCGGAAAACCTGCACAAACAGCTCACCGTGGGCGAAGTCGCCGCGCGCAGCGGAGTCGCGGTCACTGCCCTGCACTTTTATGAATCGAAAGGCCTGATCACCAGCCAGCGCAATGCCGGCAATCAGCGCCGTTACCCACGGGCGGTCTTACGCCGGGTGGCGTTGATCAAGGTCGCGCAGCGTCTGGGCATTCCGCTGGCGGAGATTGGCGAGGCGCTGAAGAGACTCCCCGACGACCGCGCTCCGACAGCAGCAGACTGGAAAGTCCTGTCCGAACAATGGCGCCGCGAACTGGACGAGCGGATCAATCAGCTGACCTTGTTGCGTGACCGGCTCACCGGTTGCATCGGTTGCGGGTGTCTGTCGATGGAGGCCTGCCCGTTGCGCAATCAGGGCGATGTGCTCGGTGATCAGGGGCCGGGGGCGCACTTTCTGGACTGACTGCTCGTCGGGGAAAAATGCTGGCCGCGCAGACAGTTCTATAGTGAATCTTCCACAAATCCGGTGGAGCCATACCTCGCAAAACAAAAACAGGGAGAACGTCATGAGCGTCAAACCCATTCCCGAGGGGTATCACAGCATTACCCCGTACCTCGGCATCCTCAAGGCTGCCGAAGCCATCGAGTTCTACAAGAAAGCCTTCGGCGCGACCCAGGTCATGCGCCTGGACATGCCCGACGGGCGCGTCGGCCACGCCGAACTGCGTATTGGCGACAGCGCGATCATGCTCGGCACGCCGTGCGATCAAGGGCCGTTGAGTGGTCCGGACAATGCCGTGTCGGTCGGTCTGCATCTGTATGTCACTGATGTCGACAAGTCCTTTCAGCGGGCGCTGGATGCCGGGGCGAGTGCGGTGTCGGAGGTCAAGGATCAGTTTTACGGTGATCGCAGCGGGACGCTGAAGGATCCCTATGGGCACCTGTGGTTTCTGGCGACGCGCAAGGAGGATCTGACGGAAGAGCAGATCAAGCAGCGGGCGATGGAGATGTTCAGTCAGGGTTGAGATTTTCAGGGTTTGGGCTGGCCTCTTCGCGGGCAAGCCCGCTCCCACAGGGATCTCCGGTGTTTATACGATGGGTGTCACACAGAAAAACACTGTGGGAGCGGGCTTGCCCGCGAAGGGGCCAGCCCTGGCGACACACATCACACTTCATGAACCACCACACCACGCTTCAACCCTTGCCCCGAATGCCGAACACTTTCAGGATGCATTCCACCCGCACCTGAACAAGGATCAGCCCGATGTTTGCCGGATTCGTCAAAGACCAGCGCCACGTCAACGGTGTCGACATCGCCTATCGCCTCGGCGGCAGCGGCCCAGGGTTGTTGCTGTTGCACGGACACCCGCAGACCCACGTGATCTGGCACAAGATTGCCGAGCAGTTGGCGGAGCATTTCACCGTGGTCGCCGCCGACCTGCGCGGCTACGGCGACAGCGCCCGACCGGCTGCCGATGAACAACATCGTAATTACTCGAAACGCGAAATGGCCAGGGACAACCTCGAGTTGATGCAGGCGCTGGGCTTCGAACAATTTTCGATTCTGGCCCACGACCGTGGCGCCCGGGTCGGCCATCGCCTGGCCCTCGACCACCGCGTTGCGGTGCAACGGATGATGCTGCTGGACATCGCCCCGACCCTGGCCATGTACACGCAGACCAACGAAGCGTTCGCCCGCGCCTATTGGCACTGGTTCTTCCTGATCCGCCCGGCGCCGTTGCCGGAAACCCTGATCGAGGCAGATCCCGCAGCCTATCTGCGCAGCGTGATGGGCAGCCGCAGCGCCGGACTCGCGCCGTTCACCGAGCCAGCGTTCAGCGAATACCTGCGTTGCCTGCAACGTCCCGGCAGCGCCCGAGGCATTTGCGAGGACTACCGCGCCAGCGCCAGCATCGACCTGGAACATGACCGGGCCGACATCGCTGCCGGCCATCATCTTGACCTGCCGCTGCGGGTGCTGTGGGGTGCGCAAGGCACAGTCGGGCGCTGCTTTGACCCGCTCAAGGAATGGCAGCATGTGGCGAGCAACGTCAGTGGCAAGGCGCTGCCGGCCGGGCATTATCTGGCCGAAGAAGTGCCCGAACTGTTGCTCGCCGAAGCGCTGGATTTCCTGCGCTGAATCGAGCCCTGTACCGCCGATGCTATGCTGGCGGCTTGTGCCGCCAGTGCTCGTTCCCACATGTCCCAGAACCAAGACCCCGTGCCCCTGCCCGAAGACTTGCGCGTGCTGCTGACCGTGATCCGCAAGAACGGTTTCGCCGCCGCCGCTGATGAATTGGGCCTGTCCCCGGCCTACGTCAGCAAACGCATCCAGATTCTCGAATCGACCCTCGGCACCCGGCTGCTGCACCGCACCAGTCGCCGGGTGTCGCTGACCGAAGACGGCGAGCGGGTGCAGCGCTGGGCCTTGCGCATCCTCGATGACTTCCAGCAACTGCGCGACGACCTCGCCGACGCTCACGACAGCCCACGCGGGCGCTTGCACATCTGCAGCAGCTTCGGTTTCGGCCGCAACCATGTGGCGCCTGCGGTTTCGCGGCTGGCCGAGCTTCACCCGCAGTTGCAGATTCGCCTGGACCTGTTCGACCGCGCAGTGGACATCGTCAACGAGGGTTTCGATCTGGAAATACGCGTCGGCGACGACCTGCCCGGCCAGCACATCGGCCGGCAACTGGTGAGTAACCGCCGGGTGCTGTGCGCTGCGCCCGCATACCTTGAGCGCCGCGGCACACCGCAGACTCTGGACGATCTGCAACAACATGACTGCCTGGTGATCAAGGAGCGCGACAACGCTTTCGGCGTCTGGCATCTGGATCGCGACGGCACGCAGGAAAGCGTGCGGGTCAGTGGGCCGCTGTCTTCCAACAACGGCGAGATCGTCCTGCAATGGGCGCTCGACGGACGCGGCGTGCTGCTGCGTTCATTGTGGGATGTGAAACCGTTGCTGGAACAGGGCCGACTGCTGCCGGTGCTGGCCGCTTACAGCCAGAGCGCCAATGTCTGGGCGGTGTACCCGACGCGGCTGGCCAATTCCGGCAAGCTACGGGCGTGTGTGGAGTTTCTGCAGGGGCATTTCAAAGCACTGTCACTGTAAAAACAGCCTCCTGTGGGAGCGAGCCTGCTCGCGAAAGCGTCGGGTCAGACAATTGAGTGCTGGCTGAGACGACGCCTTCGCGAGCAGGCTCGCTCCCACAGGGTAAAAGGCGTGTCAGGTCAGCCATGGGTTGGCGGCCAGATGTTCGCGCTCGAACGCCTCGATCTGCTCACGCCGCTGCAAGGTACTGCCTATCGCATCCAGCCCCAGCAACAGTGCGGTCTTGCGCAAGCCGTCAATCTGGAAATCGATGACTTCACCGTCCGCCAGACGTATCTGCTGCGCCTCAAGATCCACATGGATCAGTGCCGTTTCAGGCTGACTCACCAACCGGCCAATGCGCTGCACCTGTGCCTCGTCCAGGGTAATCAGCAACACCCCGTTGCGCTGGCAGTTGTCGTAGAAGATCCCGGCAAAACGGCTGCCGATCAGCGCGCGAATGCCCATTTGCTGCAACCCCCACACCGCGTGTTCGCGGCTGGAACCGCAACCGAAATTCGGCCCGACCACCAGAAAGTTCGCGCCCTGCCAGGCCGGTTGGTTCAACACGAATTCCGGGTTGGGCGTACCGTCGGCAAGAAAGCGCAGATCGAAAAACAGTCCACGATCCAGTCCCTGACGATCGATACCCTTGAGAAACTGCTTGGGCATGATCACGTCGGTATCGACGTTGGCCGCGAGCAGCGGCGCGGCCCGGCCGCTGACTTGCGTGAAGGGTTGCAGGCTCATGGGCGTTCTCCAAAGTGGCGGATGTCGGTGAGGTGGCCGCTGATCGCGGCGGCGGCGACCATCGCCGGGCTCATCAGGTGGGTGCGCGCCCCGGCGCCCTGGCGGCCTTCGAAATTGCGGTTGGTGCTGGAGGCGCAACGGTCGCCGGGCGCGAGCACGTCATCGTTCATCGCCAGGCACATCGAGCAGCCGGACTGACGCCATTCGAAACCGGCGTCGATGAAGATCTGCGCCAGCCCTTCGGCTTCAGCCTGAGCGCGGACCTCACTGGAGCCGGGCACGATCATCGCCCGCACATGCCCTGCCACCCGCCGCCCGCGCACGACGCTGGCGGCGTCACGTAAATCTTCGATCCGCGCGTTGGTGCAGGAGCCGATAAAAGCGTGGCTGATGACGATATCGCGCAGCGCCATCCCCGGCTCCAGGCCCATGTATTGGAGGGCGCGGCGCATGTCCTGACGCAGGATCGGATCGTCGATGCGTTGCGGGTCCGGCACCTGCGCACCGATCGGCGCGGCCTGATCGGGGCTGGTGCCCCAGGTGACCATCGGCTCCAGCAGACTGGCATCGAGGTGGATTTCGCGGTCAAACACCGCGCCGGGATCGCTGCGCAGTTCACGCCATCTTTCCACGCCGCGCGCTAACAGTTCGCCTTGCGGTGCGCGGGGTTTGCCGTTGAGATAAGCAAAGACTTTTTCGTCCGGTGCCATGAAGGCGCCGCGTGCACCGGCTTCTACCGCCATGTTGCAAATGGTCATCCGCGCTTCGACGCTCAGCGCATCGATGGTCGATCCGCAGAACTCAATCGCATAGCCAGTGGCGCCCGACGCACCGATGCGGCCGATCAGCGCCATGATCACATCCTTCGACGTCAGCCCCGGCGCCAGTTCGCCATCCACCGTCACGCGCAGGCTTTTCAGGCGTTTGTAGACCAGCGTCTGCGAGGCCAGCAAGTGCTCGATTTCCGAGGTGCCAATGCCAAATCCGAACGCCCCCAGCGCACCGTACGTGGTGGTGTGGCTGTCACCGGCAGCGATGACCATGCCCGGCAGAATGAAGCCCTGCTCCGGGGCGATCACATGCTCGATGCCCTGACGTTTATCGAGAATGTCCAGCAGTTCGATGCCGAAGTCCCGGCAGTTCTCCGCCAGATACGACACCTGCCGCGCACCGCCGGCATCAGGCATCGCCGCCACCCGTTTGGGGGTGGTCGGGTTGACGTGATCGACCACCGCCAACGCCGTACCCGGCCGCCAGACCTTGCGCCCGGCGGCGCGCAGACCGCTGAACGCCTGCGGGCTGGTGTATTCGTTGATCACCTGGCGATCGATATACAGCAGCACATGGCCCTGATCGTCGAGGCGGCACACGGTGTGCGAATCGATGTGTTTGTCGTAGAGAGTTCTGGGGCTCATCAGGGCGCTCGCTCAAGGGAATGCGGTGCTTTCCATCATAGGGAGCGCTTTGATGGCATCAATTGGCAGGCAGTGAGAGCGGCGTTCATGAATCGTGTTTGATCGGCTGCTCACCGCTCCCACAGGGAGTTGGTGGTGACAGGGGGAATTGCGAAACATTTGCTTTCATATCGTCTTTCGGGATTTGTCCGGCTCATCCGTCCTATATAGATGCAGGCCGCTCGCACAGGCAACAGCCACGACCGCGCCTTTTGCGGACACCCGCGCTGCGAAGCCCGTAGCCGCGTGCCCTTTCATCGAAATCAAGACGCGCAATCATGTCGAAGAAATCCCGTTCCAAACTGTGGTTCCTGGTGCATAGCTGGCTCGCGCTGCCGATCTGGTTTTTTGTCCTGATCGTGTGTGTCACCGGCACGCTGGCGGTGGTCAGCCAGGAAATCGTCTGGCTGGCCAACCCGCAGATGCGCGCCAGTCAGCCGTCGGACGACGCGCCGCGGCTCAGTTACGATCAGGTGCTGGCCGCGATCAAACAGGCCGAACCGCAGACGCTGGTGGAAAGCATCAGCCGCCCCGACGAATCGCACTTCGCCCTCGACGTCGAAGTCAGCTACCCCGACGGCCGCTCGCAGACGGTCTACGTCAACCCGTACACCGGGGTGATCCAGGGCCCGGCGCCGGACTTCAACTTCAAGGAGTTCACCCGCGCCCTGCACGGCTGGTGGCTGGTGCCATTCACCAATGGTTTCAGCTGGGGCTGGTACCTGGTGTCGTTCCTCGGCCTGCCAATGCTCGCTTCGCTGGTCACCGGGCTGGTGGTGTACAAGCGTTTCTGGAAAGGTTTCTTCAAACCCACCCTGCGTTTTCGCCACGGTGCGCGGATCTTCTGGGGCGACTTCCATCGACTGAGCGGCATCTGGTCGATCTGGTTCATCGCGGTGATCTCGATCACCGGCACCTGGTTTTTGATCCAGGCCATTCTGGCCGACAACCAGGTCTCGATCAGCAGCGAGCCGATCATTCCCGCCATGTCCCGGGAAAGCGTACCGATGTCGAGCGACGCCAGTCCTCCCCCACGGATCAGCCTCGATCGCGCGGTACAGATCGCCGAACAGCACATCCCCGGGCTGGAGGTCAGCTTCGTCAGCCTGCCGGGCAATGCCTACAGCCACTTGAGCCTTGGCGGGCGCGGCTGGTACCCACTGATGTTCCAGACCGCCACGCTCAACCCGTACAACGGTGACATGGCCGCCACGCGACTGCTGACTGACCGCTCCTCGCTGGAGTTTGTCACCGAGTCGATGCGCCCACTGCACACCGGTGATTTCGGCGGTCTGTGGATCAAACTGATCTGGTTCTTCTTCGGTCTGCTGCTGAGCATGATGGTCCTCAGCGGCCTGTTGATCTGGACCAAGCGCACCGCGCTGGCCACCGCCAACGCCCTCAAGCGCGAAAATAAAAAGGCCCGCAGCCCCCGCGTCAGCCGTGAACCGGCGGAGGTCAGCCTGTGAGCCCGTCCAATCGCACTGCCCAACCGTCCGCCCTGCGCCGCTTCTGGCACAAATGGCGTTTTCATCTGAACGCCCTGTTGCTGCTGATTCCGTTGGGCTTCATGCCCAAGTATTTCGCCGATGCCGCGCTGTTTCGCGGTGACGTCGGCCTCGGTGAGCATGAGGTCGGCGAGATCCAGGTCGGCCCGTGGAGTCTGCGTCTGGCCGAACTGCGTAACGAAGCACCGCGCCTGAGTGGCCCCGCCGGCTACATGAAGGACTTCAATGCCGCCCTGTGCGATACCTGTGTCGAACAGGTCAAGGCCACCTACCTGCGCATCGGCAAACCGCGCAGCCTGCGCGCCGCCGGGGTGATTTTCTTTGGCACGCCGTATCGCATGGGCGCGCAATTGCCGGTGGCGGAAAAGACCAAAGCCGATGCCGAACTGTGGATCACCATGGAAGGCTGGGACGGCAGCATGCATCAGGCCTCGATTCCCCTGAGCCAGGCCTCCCCCGCCACCCTCGCCTGGCTGAACCAACAAGGAGCCAAACCATGAACCGCGTTCAACGCCCTTCCCGCCTGCAGTTGCGCGCCGCGTTGCTGATGCTGTGCGCAGGTTTCAGCGCCGGCGCCCTGGCCCATAACCCGATGTGCGAATGCAAAGCCGTCGATGCCGAGCAGATCAAATGCACCGGCGGCTTCTCCGACGGCAGCGGCGCGCCGGGGGTGACCCTCGATGTGATCGGTTACGACGAAACCATTCTGCTGCCGGGCAAGCTCGGCGCCGATTCGACCGTGACGTTCAAGAAACCGGCGGCCGAGTTTTATGTGCTGTTCGACGCCGGCCCCGGCCACGTCGTGGAAATCGACCAAGCCGACATCGAGGCCCCATGAGCACGCCCACCACGCAAGTCGTCCGCCCGGCCGGTGCCGGGCATGAAACCCTTAACGTTCTGCTGTTGTGCTTGCTGATCCTCGCGGTCGCCGGCTCGGTGGTGGCATGGCGCGGGGTGTCCCATGAACCGGAACCGGTTTCCAGCCATCAACTCGATGCGCGGCGCGACCTCAGTGCCGCCGAGCAAGGCATCTATGCCGACCTGCGGGTGACCCTCGATGAAATTCGCCTGCTGCGTGAAGAGCAGCAAAGCCTGCCGACGCCACAGACTCTGGCTGAAGAAGGCTTCGCCCCGTTCGCCCAGGACGCCAGTTCGGTCAGCCGTGGCGGGCATGCCTGGCAATTGCTGGCGGACACGGCCTATTTCGGCCACAGCCAGGTGCCCGCCGTCGCCGGTTCGTTCGTGATGCTACTGAGCGCCGACGCCACTGCCGCTCCGGACATCTGGCTCAACCGCGCCGCCGATCTGCAAACGCCTGCCGAGCTGACCGACGCAGCGCTGTCCGCCGCCGGCTGGAAACAGATCGTCGCGCAGTTCGATGCCGGCGTGACTCGCGAGCATCGCCACTGAACCTTCGCCTTCACCCGAGAGAAGACCGCTTGCCCATGCTTATTTCCCTGACTCGCCGTCCCCTCCTGCGCACACTGCTGTTAGGCCTGTGCGCGTGCCTGCTGAGCCCGCTGGCCAGCGCCGATCCGGGCAAACGCCTGCGCATCGGCATCACCCTGCACCCGTATTACAGCTATGTGGCGAATATCGTCGGCGACAAGGCCGAGGTGGTGCCGCTGATTCCCGCCGGCTTCAACCCGCACGCCTACGAGCCACGCGCCGAAGACATCAAGCGCATCAGCGGGCTGGACGTGATCGTGCTCAACGGGGTCGGTCATGACGACTTCGCCGACCGCATGATCGCCGCCAGCGAAACGCCGAACATCAAGACCATCGAAGCCAACGAAAACGTGCCGCTGCTGGCGGCCACCGGTACCGCTGCGCGCGGCGCCGGCAAAGTGGTCAACCCGCACACCTTCCTGTCGATCAGCGCCTCGATTGCCCAGGTCAACAACATCGCCCGCGAGCTGGGCAAACTCGACCCGGACAACGCCAGGACCTACACCCAGAACGCCCGCGCCTACGGCAAACGCCTGCGGCAGATGCGCGCCGATGCGCTGGCCAAACTGACTCAGGCACCGAACGCCGAACTGCGTGTGGCCACGGTGCATGCGGCCTACGACTATCTGCTGCGCGAATTCGGCCTGGAAGTGACGGCCGTGGTCGAACCGGCCCACGGCATCGAACCGAGCCCGAGCCAGTTGAAAAAGACCATCGACCAACTGCGCGAACTCGACGTGAAGGTGATCTTCTCCGAGATGGATTTCCCCTCGACTTACGTCGAGACCATCCAGCGTGAGTCCGGGGTGAAGCTGTACCCGCTGTCGCACATTTCCTATGGCGAATACAGCGCCGACAAATATGAGAAGGAAATGACCGGCAACCTCGACACCGTGGTGCGGGCGATTCAGGAGTCCGGGGCATGACAGCAAAAGAATCCCTCTCAGATGACTCCACCTCCCCTGTAGGAGTGAGCCTGCTCGCGAAAGCGTCCGGCCAGTCAACCACATCGTTGAATGACACACCGCTATCGCGAGCAGGCTTACTCCTACAGAGGGTAAGTGGGCCGACTCTGGATTTTGCGGGAGTCTCTCTGACCCTCGGGCGCACCACGATCCTCGACAACGTGACCTTCCAGGTTCAGCCCGGTCACGTCCACGCCCTGGTCGGCCCCAACGGCGGCGGCAAGAGTTCGCTGATCAAGACCTTGCTCGGGCAAATGCCGCATCAGGGTCAACTGAGCCTGCACTGGCCCGGCCAACCCGGCACCATCGGCTACGTGCCGCAGGCGCTGGAGTTCGATCGTGGCCTGCCGATGACCGTCGACGACTTCATGGCCGCCATGTGCCAGCGCCGCCCGGCGTTTCTCGGCTTGAGCAAGCACTACGCCAACGCCATCGGTGAGGCGCTGGAACGGGTCGGCATGCAGGACAAACGCAAGCGGCGCATGGGCGCTTTGTCCGGTGGCGAACGGCAGCGCGTGTTGCTCGCTCAAGGCTTGATCCCGGCCCCGCAATTGCTGGTGCTGGATGAGCCGATGTCGGCCCTCGACGAAGCCGGGATCCAGGTCTTCGAACGCCTGCTCGGCGACTGGCGCGCCGCTGGCATCACCGTGCTGTGGATCGAGCACGATCTGGAAGCGGTCAAGCGTCTGGCCGACCGGGTCACCGGTCTCAACCGCCGCGTGCTGTTCGACGCCACGCCGCAACAGGCGCTGACTCCGGAGCGTCTGCTGAGTCTGTTTTCCACCCATCCACGGAGCGCGGTCTGATGAGTTACGAAGCCTTTCGTTTGATGGTTCAGGGCTGGGCGTCGTCCGGTTACCTGCCGGAAGCGCTGGCCTACGGTTTTGTGGTCAACGCATTGCTCGCCGGCCTGTTGATCGGCCCGGTGCTCGGTGGCCTCGGCACGCTGGTGGTGGTCAAGCGCTTCGCGTTTTTCTCCGAAGCGGTCGGGCACGCAGCACTGACCGGCGTGGCCATCGGCATTCTGCTCGGCGAACCCTACACCGGGCCATACGGCAGCCTGTTCGGTTACTGCCTGCTGTTCGGCATCCTGCTCAATTACCTGCGCAACCGTACCGGCCTGGCGCCGGATACGCTGATCGGTGTGTTCCTCTCGGTGTCGCTGGCGCTCGGCGCGAGCCTGTTGTTGATTCTGGCCGGCAAGATCAACGTGCACATTCTGGAGAACGTGCTGTTCGGTTCGGTGCTCACCGTCAACGGCAATGACCTGCTGGTGCTGGCCATCGTCGGTTCGCTGGTCATGGCCCTGGCGCTGCCTTTGTACAACCGGATCATGCTCGCCAGTTTCAACCCGCAACTGGCGGCGGTGCGCGGCGTGGCGGTGAAGACTCTGGATTACCTGTTCGTGATTCTGGTGACGCTGATCACCGTCGCGGCGGTGAAGGTCATCGGCGCGATTCTGGTCGGCGCGTTGCTGGTGATTCCGGCGGCGGCCGCGCGTTTGCTCAGCCAGTCGCTCAAGGGCTTCTTCTGGTGTTCGGTACTGATTGCCACCGTCAGCACGCTGTGCGGGATCCTCGCGCCGATCGTCTTCGATCTGCCGATTCCGTCCGGCGCCGCGATCATTCTGGTCGCCGGCATCGCCTTCGCCCTCGCCGCCATTGCGCGCGGGGTTGTCCCGAGTCTGAAAGGGAACCTTGGATAAATGATCTTCTCACTGCGAAAACTGACCCTGGCCATGGCCCTGTGCGGCGTGGTCGGCAGCCCGTTGCTGGCGGCTGAAAACCCTCAACCGCTGCGCGTACTGGCCTCGTTGCCCATCACCTACGGCCTCGGCGAAGTGCTGCTCAAAGGCACCGACGTCAGCCTGGAACGCGCGGCCCCGGCGAATCTGCCGGGCAGCCGTCAGACCGCATACTTCACCGGTCGCGGCGCTCCGGCGCTGGGCAAACTGGCGAGCAATGCCGACGCGGTGATCGGCGTGCGCTCGCTGTGGGCCGATGATCCGCTGTACCCGATCGCGCGACGCAGCAACATTCGCATTGTCGAAGTCGACGCGGCGCGCCCGGTGGATGGCGCCCTGCCGGGGATCGCCGTGCAACCGGGGCTGAAGGTCGATGGCTTGAACAGTCAGCCATGGCTGGCGAGCAACAACATGGGACGGATGGCTGATGTGATCGCGGCAGACCTGGTGCGTCTGGCGCCGTCGGCCAAACCGAAGATCGAGGCCAATCTGGCGGCGCTGAAACAGCGCCTGCTCAAGCTCAGTGCCGACAGCGAAGCGCGTCTGGCTGAGGCTGACAACCTCAGTGTGCTGAGCCTCAGCGATCACTTCGGTTATCTGATCGGCAGCCTCAATCTGGAGCTGATCGGCCAGGACGCGCGAGCAGATGCCGAGTGGACAGCCGAAGATCTGAAGAAGCTCACGGCGACGCTGAAGGACAACGACGTGGCGCTGGTGCTGCATCATCGTCAGCCGTCGGAGGCTGTGAAAGCGGCGATTGCCGAGTCGGGGAGTCATCTGCTGGTGTTGAGTACCGATGCAGCGGACCCGGTGGCGGAGCTGGAGGGGAATGTGGATTTGTTGCTCAAGGGGTTGAGCGGGGCGTAGCTTCAGTTACACCGCGTTATCGTTCTTCGCGAGCAAGCCCGCTCCCACAGGGGGGTTGTGTGCAGCGCAGATCCAATGTGGGAGCGGGCTTGCTCGCGAAGAGGCCCGCCAGAACAACACCATTGCGAGCAATGAAAAAACCCGCTGCCTGTCACCAGTCCAGCGGGTTTGTTTTTGCCTGGCAGATTACTGAGCAGCCGCCTGCCCTTCCATCTTCTGCCGCAGGCTCAGCGGACGCATGTCGGTCCAGACTTCTTCGATATAGGCCAGGCATTCCTTCTTCAGGCCGCTCTTGCCCACGGTGCGCCAGCCTTCCGGCACGGCTTTGTAATCCGGCCAGATCGAGTATTGCTCTTCGTGGTTGACCACGACCTGAAAGAGGATGTCCTCGCGGTCGAATACTGACGTCATGCTGGTTCTCCATCGTTGTAAGGGTGGGCTGCACCGGGGGTGCAGCCGGGTATGTAGTAAGAACGTTCGGCGCTGCGAAAAATTTACTCGGCGGCGGTGGCGGCGGCCAGGGCCCGGCCGAAGATCTCGGCGACGCGGTCGATTTCGGCGGCGGTGATCACCAGCGGCGGCAGGAAGCGCACCACCGCACCATGCCGGCCGCCCAGTTCGAGAATCAGCCCACGCTTGAGGCATTCGCGCTGCACCAGCGGTGCCAGACGCGCGAACGCGGGTGGGTGACCGAGCGCATCCGGCGCGCCGTTCGGGTCAACCAGTTCGACGCCGAGCATCAAGCCACGACCACGAATGTCGCCCAGTTGCGGGAAGTCGCGTTGCAGGATGCGCAGGTGTTCGCTCAGGCGTTCGCCCATGGCGGCGGCGTGTTCGCAGACCTTGTGCTCAAGCAGATAACGCATCACCGCGGAACCGGCGGCCATCGCCATCTGATTGCCACGGAACGTGCCCGCATGGGCGCCCGGTTGCCAGGTGTCGAGCCAGTCGCGATAAACCACCACCGCCAGCGGCAGGCTGCCGCCGATAGCTTTGGACAACACCACCACATCCGGGACGATACCGGCGTGTTCGAAGGCAAACATCTTGCCGGTACGCGCGAAACCGCTCTGGATCTCGTCGACGATCAGCGCCACACCGGCCTTTTCGGTGATTCGACGCAAGCCGCGCAGCCACTCGATATCGGCCGGAATCACCCCGCCCTCGCCCTGCACCGCTTCGACGATCACCGCTGCCGGCAACTGCACGCCGGCTTCAGGATCGTTGAGCAGGTTTTCCAGATAACTCAGGTTGGCTTTGACCCCGGCCGCGCCGCCGAGACCGAACGGGCAACGATAGTCATAAGGGAACGGCATGAATTGCACACCGTTGCTGAGCAAGGCGCCCAGCGGCTTTTTTGGCCCCAGACTGCCCATCAGGCTCAATGCGCCCTGGCTCATGCCGTGATAACCGCCGGAGAACGACAACACCGTGCTGCGCCCGGTGGCGGTGCGCACCAGTTTCAACGCGGCTTCCACCGCATCGGTACCGGTCGGGCCGCAGAACTGGATTTTCGCTTCGGCCGCCAGTGCTGGCGGCAGCAAACCGAACAGGTCCTGGACGAACTTATCCTTCACTGGCGTGGTCAGGTCGAGGGTGTGCAGCGGCAATTCATCCGCCAGTACTTGCTGAATAGCCTCGATCACCACCGGATGGTTGTGCCCCAACGCCAGAGTCCCGGCACCGGCCAGGCAGTCGATGAAGGTGCGGCCTTCGACATCCTCGACGTACAGGCCTTTGGCGCGCTTGAGTGCCAATGGAATGCGCCGCGGGTAGCTGCGGGCGTTGGATTCCTGCTGGCTCTGCCGGGCCAGCAGTGGTGATTCGTTGAACTGATACAGGGTTTCCGCCGGCGCGGAGCTGATCCGGGCCGACGACTCTTCGATAAGGCTGGTGGCGACTGACATCTCTCGACCCCTCAATACGCTATGGATAGTGACCAAAACTGCACACCGCACAGGTGCGCGTTCCGGTCGCGGGGCGCACATGCAGGTTTTCCTGTTCTGGAAACGCTTAAGCGGGGCGAGGATTTAGACCCTTGATCGAGATGTCAGTCGGACAATGGCAACAGCTTGTGCAGCGTAACGCGGTGCAAGCCCTGATCGCTGGCGCGTGGCACTGCATCGCAGTAGCCCAGATGCCGATAAAAAGCCGCGCCGCTACGGGTGCTGGCGATGCGCGCCTGCGGCACACCCCGAATCCGCAGCCAGCCTTCAAGGTCGGCCATCAGGGCGCGCCCTGCGCCACGGCGAAACCATTCCGGCTGCACATGACAAAAGCCTATCTCACCGCTGGCCGTGGCCATGCCGACACCCACCGGTTTGTCCTGCAACAAGGCGATATTCAGGTAGCAATGCGGGTCGGCAAGGTGCGCGCTGATGACGTCGGCAGATTGTCGGCCGATCCAGCGGCTGACCAGTTGCGGATCGTTGCGGTGTTCGAGCGCACAACCGACGCGAATCGATCGCTCGATGATGCGACTGATGATGCCGGCGTCGGCAGGTTTCGCCGGGCAGATGCAGATCGATGCTTCCATGGCGCGTTCCCTCAATCCATTGAGTCAGAGCAGCCCCGACCTTAACGCCGAGGCTGGCGAATCACCAACGCAGAGACGTTACATTTGATGTGCCACACCACAAATCCCCTAATGTGGGAGCGGGCTTGCTCGCGAAGGCGGCGTGCCAGTCAGCAACCTGTCGACTGACCGGACGCCTTCGCGAGCAAGCCCGCTCCCACAGGGGATTTTTGCTGGTTCAGACAGGTTGCAGCGGCATGGTCAACTCGACGCGCAAGCCATCCGGCCGGCTGTCGAAATGCAGGGTGCAGGCGCAGCGCTGGACGATGGCTTGCACGATGGCCAGGCCCAGTCCGCAGCCGGTGCTCTGGCCGTTGCGCCAGAAGCGTTGGGTCAGGTGCTGCAGATCTTCCGCCGCAATCCCCGGGCCGTGGTCGCGCACCACAAAACGGGCGCGCTGGCCGACCGTTTCCAGGCTCAGCTCCACCTCAGCATCCGCCGGGGTATGGCGCAGGGCGTTGTCGAGCAGATTGCGCAACGCGGCAATCGACAGCACCGCCGGCATTTGCACGGGCGCACTGGAGAGCTGCCTGGGCAATTGCAGCTTGATGCGCTGACGCTCGCCGCCGGCCGCATCCTGCATCGCAAGTTTCGCCACCTGTTCGGCGCTGCACTGCACGCCGTCATCGAACGACAGACTGCCCTCGACCCGCGCCAGCAACAGCAGTTGCTCCAGGGTGCGGTGCATGCGGTCGGCGCCCTCCTCGGCCCGGGCCAGCGACTGATCACGGGCACTGCCTTCGGTCATGCGTGCCACTTGCAGGTGGGTCTTGATCGCCGTCAACGGGCTGCGCAGTTCGTGGGCGGCATCACCGGTCAGGCGGCGTTCACGCTCGATGGTCTTGCCGATGCGCTGGAACAGCTGGTTCTGCGTATCGAGCAACGGTTTCAGTTCGCTGGGAAATGATTGCAATTGCAGCGGCTCAAGCGAGTCGGCATTACGTCGCATCAGTGCTTCGCGCAGCCGATTGAGCGGCGCCAGCCCCTGGCCGATGCCCAGCCACAACAGGCACAGGCAACCGAGCAACGCCACGCCCACCGGCACCGAGGCCGCCAGCAGGATCGACATGTTCAGCGCTTCGCGTTCGATCTGCCGATCGGCCGTGGTGATCCGCACGTCCCCCCGCGCGAGAGTGAAACTGCGCCACGGCGCGCCATCGATCATCTGATCGTGGAAGCCCATTTTTTCCGCTTCCAGGGTTTGCTCGGGACTGCTGTGACTACGGGCCAGAATTTCCCCGCGCAACGAACTGACCTGACAGGCCATGCCGCCGGGAATGTTCAATTGTTCGGCACTGAAATGGGTGCCCTCGCCCTTGCTCGGCAGCGCCGGCAGTTGCTCCAGCAGCCCGGCGACCATGCGCGCCGAGGCTACCAGCCGCTGGTCGAGGGAAAACATCATTTGATTGCGCAAGTCGCTGAGCATCCAGGCCGCAGCCAGCGCCCAGATCAGGGCGAACGCGGCGCCGAGGGTCAGACTCAGGCGCAGACGCAGACTCATCACTTCTGTTGTTCTCCACCATCGGCCGGCCCGAGGCGATAGCCCAGACCGCGCACGGTTTCGACGATACCCTTGCCGAGTTTGCTGCGCAGGTGATGGATGTGCACGTTGAGGGCGTTGCTCTCCAACTCGTCATTGAAACCGTACACGCTGTCCTTCAACTGCTCGGTGGACAGCACTCGGCCACGGTTGTGCAGCAGCGCCTGCAACAGCGATTGCTCGCGGCGCGACAAGTCCACCGGTTGCCCGGCCAACATGGTTTCGCGGCTGCTTGGATCGTAGGTCAGTGCGCCGTGTTCGATCAGGTTGACGCTGCGCCCGGCGACCCGGCGCAGCAGGGTTTGCAGACGCGCGAACAATTCACGCAGATCGAAGGGTTTGAGCAGGTAATCGTCAGCCCCGGCCTGCAAGCCATCCACGCGGTCGGTGACCGAGTCGCGTGCGGTCAGGATCAGCACCGGAATTTCCAGGCCTTGCTGACGCAGCTGTTGCAGCAACTTGAGGCCATCTTCGTCGGGCAGGCCGAGATCGAGCACCATCACGTCGAATTCGGCGACCTTGAGCATCGCCCGCGCTTTCGAGGCGGTGTTGACGTGCTCGACCGTCAAGCCCTGCGCCGTGAGACCGGCAACGATACCGCTGGCGATCAGTTCATCGTCTTCGCAAACCAGTACGTGCATGATCCGTCCCGTAGAAAAAAGCCGATTAGGCCGTTGGCCGATTAAGCTGACATTATGGCGCCCAACGCCACAGCGACAAGGGCGTGACGGTTAATCATCGGTTAATCGCCATCCACCATTGTGCCCACACTTGCACAGGGACAAGGCTCCTCCATGCGTCATTTTTTTCTTTTGTTTGCACTGCTGATCTCCGGCCTGGCCCAGGCGGGAAACAATCCATTCGAGACCAAACCGGAATTTCTCCCGGTCGACAAAGCCTTCGTGCTCACCTCCGAACGCCTTGAGTCCGGGGAAACCCAGCTGTTCTGGCAAATCACCGACGGCTATTACCTGTACCAGAAACGCCTGAAATTCGACGGTTTGACGGCAGAGCAGCAGCCGGCGCTGCCCGAGGGCGAGTCGCACAGTGACGAGTTCTTCGGTGAACAACCGGTGTATCGCCAAGGGCTGGAGGTGAAAGTCCCGGCCTCGGCCAGCGGTCAGATCAAGGTCAGTTACCAGGGCTGCGCCGATGCCGGCCTGTGTTATCCGCCGCAGACCCGGGTCATCGATCTGGGCGGCAAAGCGACGCCAACGGCCAGTGCCGAAGCACCGGATCAGGCCCTGGCCAGCAGCCTGCAACAACGGGCGCTGGGCTGGAGCCTGCTGGTGTTTTTCGGCCTCGGCCTGTTGCTGGCGTTCACCCCTTGTTCGTTGCCGATGCTGCCGATTCTGGCGGGCATGATTGTCGGCAGTGGTGCCACTCCGCGCCGTGGGTTCGCCCTGGCCAGCAGCTATGTGATCTGCATGGCGCTGGTGTATGCGGCGATGGGAGTAATCGCCGCGCTGCTCGGCGCCAACCTGCAGGCCTGGCTGCAAAATCCGTGGCTGCTCGGTGCCTTCGCTGCAGTGTTCGTGCTATTGGCGTTGCCGATGTTCGGCTTCTTTGAATTGCAATTGCCGGTGGCCCTGCGTGACCGCCTCGAACACGCTTCGCGCAGTCGCAGCGGCGGCAGCCTGATCGGTGCCGGGGTGCTCGGCGCGTTGTCCGGTCTGTTGGTCGGCCCGTGCATGACCGCGCCACTGGCCGGCGCTTTGCTGTACATCGCGCAGAGCGGCAATGCGCTGCACGGTGGCTTGATTCTGTTCGCGTTGGGCATCGGTATCGGGGTGCCGCTGTTGCTGTTGGTGACCGTCGGCAATCGCTTCCTGCCGAAACCTGGCGCGTGGATGAACCTGCTCAAGGGCATCTTCGGTTTCCTGTTCCTCGCGACCGCGCTGCTGATGCTGCGCCCGGTGCTGGACTCGTCGCTGTGGCTGGGCCTGTGTGGCGCACTGCTGCTGATCGCCGCGTTCTGCGCCTGGAAGCAATCGGACGGCTTCGGCCGGGTCGCCCAAGTGTTCGGCGCCAGCTCGCTGTTGCTCGGGTTGTGGGGCAGCCTGCTGCTGATCGGTGCCGCCGGTGGCAGCGACGACCCGTATCAACCGCTGCAGGTGTACAGCGCCGGCCGAGTCGCCAGCACCACGCCGAGCGGGCATGACGCGTTCACCACGATCAAGGATCCGGCCGCCCTGCAGCGCGAACTGGATAGCGCCAAGGCTCAGGGCCAGTGGGTGCTGCTCGATTACTACGCCGACTGGTGCGTGTCGTGCAAAGTCATGGAAAAACAGGTGTTCGGCAAGGACAAGGTCATGCAGGCACTCAGCGATGTGCGCCTGCTGCGCCTCGACGTCACTGCCGATAATGCCGCCAGCCGCGAGCTGCTCGGCCGCTACAAAGTCCCGGGGCCACCGAGTTTTGTCTGGATCGGCACCGACGGCGAAGAACGACGTAGCCAGCGCATCACCGGTGAGGTGGATGCCGAGACGTTCCTGCAACGCTGGACCACCACCCGAGACGCCAATTAAATGCTGACGTTCACCCTCGGCACCTTTGCCATCGCGCTTAACCACCTGCTGCTGATCAGTGCCCTGGCGCTGGCGACCTTTGTCGGCTGGCGGGTGGCCAAGCGTGGCGGCGATAACCCCGAGTCGGCGCTGTTCAGCCTGTTTCTGCTGGGCATGCTCGCGGCACGCGTGGCGTTTGTCGCCCTGTACTGGGGCCACTATCGCAACGATCCGTGGCAGATCATCGACCTGCGCGATGGTGGATTCCTCGCCTGGCCGGGGGTGATCGTGCTGCTGCTCGCCGCTCTCTATCGCGGCTGGCGTCGCCCGGGCCTGCGTCGGCCATTGGGGTTTGGCGTGGCCAGCGGCGTGCTGTTCTGGTTGTTGGCGACCCTGTCACTGAACATCTACGAACAAGGCACGCGCCTGCCGGAAATCACCCTGCGCAACGCCGCCGGGGAGACCATCCAGCTCAGCGACTATCAGGGCGGACCATTGGTGATCAACCTCTGGGCAACCTGGTGCCCACCGTGCCGGCGCGAGATGCCGGTGCTGGAAAACGCTCAACAACAACGCCCGGACCTGACCTTTCTGTTCGTCAATCAGGCCGAAAGCATGCAAAGCGTTGCCACCTTCCTGGAAACCCAGGGCCTGAGCCTGAACAACGTGCTGTTCGACCGCAGCGGTCGACTGGGTCAGGCCGTGGGCTCCATGGCGTTGCCGACTACGCTGTTCTATAGCCCTGACGGTCGCTTGCTGAGCAGTCATCTGGGCGAACTGTCGAACGCCAGCCTGGCCCGCGCCCTGGAAAATTTCGACATCCCGAATCCAACCGCCGCACCGGCCACCTCTGCAAGGAAACTGCCATGCCCCGCCTCCGCCACCTGCTGACGCTGACTCTGGGCACTGCCCTGCTGCACCTGCCGTCGGTGCAGGCCGCCGAAGAATTGCCCGCCGCGATCAAGCAGATCGAAGCCAAGGGCGCAAAAATCGTCGGCCAGTTCGACGCCCCGGACGGCTTGCGTGGTTATGCGGCGCAGTACCAGAACCGTGGCATGGCGTTGTACCTGACGCCGGACGGGAAACACGTGCTGCTCGGCAATCTGTACGACGCCGACGGCAAGGATCTGAGCAGCGAGCCGTTGCAGAAACTGGTCTATGCGCCGATGGCCAAGGAAATCTGGGGCAAGTTCGAAGCCAGCAACTGGATTCAGGACGGCAACAAGGACGCGCCGCGCACCGTGTACCTGTTCAGCGATCCCAACTGTCCGTACTGCAACATGTTCTGGGAACAGGCGCGACCATGGGTCAAGGCCGGCAAGGTGCAGCTGCGGCACATCATGGTCGGGATCATCCGCGAAGACAGCCCGGCGAAATCCGCCGCGCTGCTGGCGGCGAAAGATCCGGCCAAGGCCCTGGAAGATCACGAAAAGGCCGGCAAGGCCAGCACCCTGAAGCCGTTGAAAGACATTCCAAAAGCGGTGCAGACCAAACTGGCCGCCAACATGCAGTTGATGGAAGACCTGGAACTGCAGGCGACGCCGGCGATTTTCTACATGGATGACAAGGGTGAGCTGCAACAGCAGCAAGGCGCGCCTTCGCCGGAGAAACTGGCGAAAATTCTCGGGCCAAAGTGAGTCCGGCTTCTTTATTGCCTGATCGGGCCTCTTCGCGAGCAAGCCCGCTCCCACAGGGATCACCGCGGTCACTGTGGGAGCGGGCTTGCTCGCGAAAAGAACGATGACACGGTTTAGCGGTTGCGCTCAGCCAAAAAAGTAAACAACACCTCGCTCACAAACTGCGGATTCTCCAGGCTGGAAATATGCCCCGCCTCCGGCACCAGCACCCACGGGCAACCGATCAATTCAGCCATTTCCTGTGCCTCCGACGGCGGTCGCGGTTTGTCCTGATCGCCGCACAGCACCAGGGTGGTCGCGGCATTCAGTTCGCCCAGGCGCGGCAACAGATCATCACGGCTGAAGGTGATACGCCCCATCGGCACGATGCTTTCGCGCAGGCGATCCGCGGTGTAGGCCGCCAGTTTGGCGCGGAAGTCCTGATACAGCGCCGACTGCGGATCGATGCCCGGGCGGAAGAAGATCGGCACCACGATGTCGAGCAACTGAGGCGCAATCTCGCCGCTTTCCTCGATCTGCTTGAACAGCGAGAAATAGTACTGACGGGTTGGCTCAGGCTCGACGCCGACGTAGGTGTCGAGCAGTACCAGACCGTTGATCCGTTGCGGTGCCGACAACGCCAGACGCACGCCCCACATGCCGCCGACTGACAGCCCCGCCAGCGTTATCTGCTCGATCTGCAGGTGGTCGAGCAAGGCCTCGACCTGCCGCGCGATGTCATCCAGCGAGGTGGTGCCTTGCGGCAAGCGCCCGGATTCGCCGTGGCCCCACAGGTCCAGCGCAATCACCCGGTAGTGCGGCGACAGCGCAGCGATCTGCGGCGCCCACATGGCCGTGTCCCACAGATAGCTGCCCGCCAGCAACACGGCCGGGCCGGTGCCTTGATCAATGTAGTGCAGCGCTTGTCCGTCAACCGTGAAGAAAGGCATCGACCACCCCCGAGACAAAAAAGAGAACCGGCAGACTGAGCTGCCGGTTCATGATCGTCAACCGTGTAAATGTCTGAAAAATGTGCCGCCCCCAATCGCGAGCAGGCTCACTCCTACAAGGGAACGCATACCCAATGTAGGAGCGAGCCTGCTCGCGAAGGGGCCGGTACAGACGCCGAAGATTACAAGCCCTCCAGCTCCGCCATCAGATCATTCAAGCGATCCACTTTATCCTCGGTCATGTCACTCGCCGCCAGGCCTTCGATGTACTCGGCCAGTTCCTGCACCGTGCTGCACTCGAACATTGCCCGCAGCGGCACATCGCGTTGCAGGGTTTTCTGCACCCGCGAAGCGATCTGCGTGGCCAGCAATGAATGTCCGCCCAGTTCGAAGAAGTTGTCGCGCACGCCGACCTTGTCGACCTTGAGCACTTCGGCCCAGATGTCGGCCAGGGTCTGCTCCAGTTCGTTGCGCGGGGCCAGGTAATCCTCGCTCTGCAACTGGCCGATCTCCAGCGCCGGCAAGGCCTTGCGGTCGAGTTTGCCGTTGGCGTTGTGCGGCAGCTGATCGAGCCACAACCAGTGCAGCGGCACCATGTATTCCGGCAGTTCGCTGCGCAGGCGTTGCTTGATCCGCTCCAGACGTTCGCTCGGGTTGAGCGCCGAATCCGCCGCGACCAGATAGCCGACCAGGTGCTTGCCATTCACGCCTTCCTGCACGCCGACCGCCGCATCGCGGACTTCCGGTTGTTCGTGCAGACGCGCTTCGATTTCACCCAGTTCGATCCGGTAACCGCGAATCTTCACCTGATGGTCGACCCGGCCAACGTACTCCAGCACCCCGTCACTGCGCCGCCGCGCGAGGTCACCGGTGCGATACAGACGCTCGCCCGGCGCGCCGAACGGGTTGGGCACAAACACTGGCGCGGTGCGCAGCGGATCGCTGACGTAACCGCGACCGACGCCGGTCCCGGCCACGCACAACTCGCCCACCGCGCCCAGCGGCACCAGTTCCAGCGCGCCATCGACCAGGTACAGCAAGTTGTTGTCGGTCGGCGTACCGATCGGCAAATAGCTGCCGCGAGTCGAAGCCATGTCCACACGGAAGAACGCCACGTCATCGGAGCATTCCGCCGGGCCGTAAGCGTTGACCAGACCGATCTGCGGATAACGCAGCAGCCATTGGTGCGCGAGTTCCGGCGGCATGGCTTCACCGGTCGGCAACATCCAGCGCAGGCCGTCGAGGCTCAGGCGATCGGAAGCGAGCATGCCCTGAATCAGCGACGGCACACTCTCCAACACGGTGATGCCCTGCGCCTGCACATGCACCAGCAACCCCTGCGGATCGTGAGCGATAGTGTTCGGCACAATGTCCACCCGCGCCCCGAACAGCGGCGCGGCGAGGAACTGCCAGACCGAAATATCGAAGCTTTGCGAAGCGGTCTGCGCGATCACGTCGGCGTCCGTCAGTTGCAGGTACGGCACCTTGCTCAACTGGTTGTTGAGCATGCCGCGCTGCTCGACCATCACGCCTTTCGGCAACCCGGTCGAACCCGAGGTGTAGATCACGTAGGCCAGGTTGTCTGGGCCACTGTAGATTCCCGGGTTGTGCAGCGATGTCGCCAGCGCCTGCACTTCTTCCCAGACCAACAGCCGTGGACGGTTGGCGCAGCTGAACTCATCGAGCAAAGTCTGCGCCTGTTGGCGGCAGGCTTCGCTGCACACCAGCACTGGCGTGCGGCTCAGCTCGATGATCCGCTGCAGACGCTGGCTCGGCAGGCCCGGATCCAGCGGCAGGTAACCGGCACCGGCCTTGAAGCTGCCGATGATCATCCCCAAAAGATCCAGATTACGTTCGGCCAGCAACGCTACCGGTTGATCCAACTGCACCCCGGCGGCGACCAGTGCTTGGCCGAGGCGGTTGGCGTTGAGGTTGAGCTCGGCATAGCTCAGTTGCTGATCAAGGCAAGTGGCGGCGATGCGCTGCGGATGCGCCGCGACCTGCGCTTCGAACAGCGCCACGTAGCTCTGCTCCAGCGGATAATCGTGCGCGCTCTGGTTGCAGCCGTGCAGCAGGAAGTCCTGCTCCTCGGCCCCCAGCAGCGGCAAATCAGCCATGTCACCGTGGAAGCCATCGACCAATGCCAGCAGCAGGCGCTTGAACTCACCGAGCATGCGCTCGATGGTCGATTCGTCGAAGTAGCGCTGGTCATAGGACAGATGCAGGCCGAGGTCATCGCCCGGGTAGCACACCGCCGTCAGCGGGAAGTTGGTGTGGGTACGACCAGAGTCCGACGTAGCGTTGAGGCTCTGTGCACGGTCCAGCACCGAGACTTCCACCGGCGCGTTCTCGAACACGAACAGACTGTCGAACAGCGGTTGGCCTTTCGGCAATTCGCTCTGCTCCTGGATGTTCACCAGCGGCAGGTATTCGTACTCGCGCAGTTGCATGTTGCTGTCGAGCAAAGCGCTCAGCCACTGCCGCACACTGCTGCGCTGATCGTCCTCAGGCATTTTCACCCGCAGCGCAATGCTGTTGATGAACAGACCGACGGTGCGTTGCATCTCCGGCATTTCCACCGGGCGCCCGGCCACGGTGACGCCGAACAGCACGTCGCGATCACCGCTCAGACGGCGCAGCACCAGTGCCCACGCCGCTTGGGCGAAGGTGTTGATGGTCAGTTGATGGGCCTGGGCCAGCTCGCGCAGACGGGCGCCGTCCTCGACATTCAGTCGCGTGTAGCGGTCGCCAACGATCATGCCGCCGCTTTCGCCCGCGTGTTCGCGCAGGAACGGTCGGTCGCTCGGGATCGGTGTGGTGCGCTCGAAACCTTGCAGGTTCTGCTGCCACCACTGACGCGCCTCGGCCAGGCTCTGGCGTTGCAGCCAGCCGATGTAGTCGCGGTAACGCGGCGGCACCGACAACTGTGCTTCGCGACCTTCACCGAGGGCGGTGTAAATCTCGAAGAAATCGTTCATCAGCAGCGAACGGCACCAGGCATCGATGAGGATGTGGTGGTTGCTCATCATGAACCAGTAACGCGCCGCGCCGACCTTGATCAGGCGCAGGTGGAACGGTGCCTGATTGAGCAGATCGAACCCGGCCTCACGCTCGCTTTTCAGCAGCGCTTGCAGCTTCGGTTCTTGCTCGTCCTCGGCGATGGCGCTCCAGTCCAGGTACTCGATCGGCGTACGACCCGGGGTGTGGATCACTTGCAGCATGTCTTCGCCGACGTTCCAGCAGAACGACGCACGCAGCGCTTCATGACGGGCGACCACCGCTTGCCAGGCTTGGGCGAAACGCTCGGGATCGAGCTCGCTGTTGATCCGGTAGCGATCCTGCATGTAGTACAGACCGGTGCCCGGTTCGAGCAAGGTGTGCAGCAACATGCCTTCCTGCATCGGCGTCAGCGGATAGACGTCTTCGATCTGCGCCGCCGGCACCGGCAGTGCATCGAGTTGCGCCTGGGTCAATTTCGCCAGCGGGAAGTCCGAAGGCGTCAGGCCACCGGCCGTGTCTTGCAGGCAATGTTCGATCAGGCTTTGCAGCTCGCCGAGGTAGGCGTCGGCCAGATCGTTGATGGTTTGCGCCTCGTAGCGCTCGCCACTGAAAGTCCAGCGCAGCAGCAGTTCGCCGCCGTACACCTGACTGTCGATGCTCAACTCGTTGGGCAACGGCGCCTGCGGATCGTGGGCCGCACCGACCGGCTCGTCCAGCGGACGGAACAGCGCATCACTGGCGAAGCTCTGGTCGAACTGGCCGAGGTAGTTGAAGGTCACCGGAGCATTCGGCAACGCCGCCATGCTGCGCTGGCTGAGGTCATCGGCCAGATAACGCAGCACGCCATAACCGAGGCCTTTGTGAGGTACCGCGCGCAGTTGCTCCTTGATCGCCTTGATCGAAGCGCCCTGCCCGGCGGCCTCTTCGATGTTGTGCGGGGTCAGGCGTAATGGATAGGCACTGGTGAACCAGCCGACGGTGCGGGTCAGGTCGATCTCGTCGAACAGGGTTTCGCGGCCGTGGCCTTCCAGTTGAATCAATGCCGACGGCTGCCCGCTCCAACGGCACAGCACACGGGCCAGCGCGGTCAGCAGCAGGTCGTTGACCTGCGTGCGGTAGGCGCGCGGTGCCTGTTGCAGCAGTTGTTGGGTACGCTCGGCATCCAGGCGCACGCTGACGGTTTGCGCGTGACGATTCTGTTGTCCGCCCTGCGGGTTTTCGCACGGCAGATCGGCGTTCGATCCGGCCAGTTGGGTTTGCCACCAGTTCAGTTCTTCACGCAGTGATTCGCTGCCGGCATAGGCCTGCAAACGTGCAGCCCAGTCTTTGAAGGCACTGGTTTTTGCCGGCAGTTTTACCGACTGTTCGGCGTCGAGCTGGCGATACACGGTTTGCAGGTCGTCGAGCAATACGCGCCACGACACACCGTCGACCACCAGGTGATGGATCGCAATAAACAGGCGTTGCTGCCCTTCGGGACCATCGACCAGCAAGGCGCGCAGCAGCGGGCCGTTCTGCAGATCGAGACTGCGCTGGGCATCGGCGAACAGCGCTGCGCACTGGTCCATCGCCGCCACCCGCACCTGCCACAACACCTCGGCGTCGGATACCGGTTGATGCGTGACCTGCCATTGATCGTTGGCCTGAGTGAAGCGCAGACGCAGGGCGTCGTGCTGTTCGATCACTGCCAGCAGCGCCTGCTCCAGACGATGCGGTTCCAGCGCCACTGTCGGTTCCAGCAGCAACGCCTGGTTCCAGTGTTGACGCTCAGGAATATCAGTGTCGAAGAACCAGTGTTGAATCGGCGTCATCGCCGACTCACCGAGCACCAGTCCCTGCTCGGCAGTGACTTGCTCGCTGCGGCTGGCGACAGCGGCGAGGGTCTGCACGGTCTGATGCTGGAACAGATCCCGTGGACTGAAATGAATGCCCTGCTGCCGCGCTCGGCTGACCACTTGAATCGACAGGATCGAGTCGCCGCCGAGTTCGAAGAAGTTGTCGTTGAGACCGACCTGTTCGACGTTGAGCACCTCGCACCAGATCTGTGCCAGGGTCTGCTCCAACTCGCTGCTCGGGGCGACGTAGTGCTGACGATTCAGCTCGGGATCCGGTGCCGGCAAGGCGCGGCGGTCGAGTTTGCCGTTGGCGGTCAGCGGCATGCTCGCCAGCAGGATCAGGTGCGTCGGCACCATGTAGTCCGGCAATTGCGCCTTGAGGTGCGACTTCAGTGCTTCACGCAGTTCGGCCTGTTGCGCTTCGCCTTGCTCGGCGACTTCGCTGACCAGGTAGCCCACCAGTTGCTTGCCGCTCGGCGCATCCAGCGCCAGCACCACCGCTTCGCGGATCGAGTGGTGATCGAGCAGACGGGTTTCGATCTCGCCCAGCTCGATGCGGAAACCACGGATTTTCACCTGATGGTCAATCCGGCCCAGGTACTCCACCAACCCATCGGCACGCTGGCGCACCAAGTCGCCGGTGCGGTACATGCGTCCACCATCGGCGGCAAACGGGTCGGCGACGAAACGCTCGGCGCTGATGCCCGGACGGTCGTGATAGCCCTGCGCCAGACCGGCGCCGCCGACGAACAATTCACCGGTCGCGCCTTGCGGCACCAACGCCAGATCGGCGTCGAGAATGTACGCCACGCGGTCACCGATCACGCTGCCGATCGGCACGCTGCCGGCGCCCTCTTCCAGCACTTCCGGGGCGAGACTGGCGAGCGGCATGACCACGGTTTCAGTCGGACCATAGGCGTTGAAGAACAGGCTCGGTTTGAACGCGGCGCGAATCCGTTGCAGGTGCTCGCCAGTCAGCGCTTCGCCGCCGGTGATGATCATCCGCACCGGCAGAGTTTCCTTCTGCGTGGCGAGGAACTGCGCCAGCTGGCTGCCGTAGCTCGGGGTGAAGCCGAGCACATTGATCCGGTGGGTGCGGATCAACCCGCAGATTTCTTCCGCATCCCACTGCCCTTGCGCTCGCAGCACCACCTGCGCGCCGCTGAGCAACGGCACCAGCAGACGCTCGGTGGCGGCGTCGAAGTTGATCGAATAGAAGTGCAGCTCGCAGTCGTCGGGGCGCATGCCGAAACGTTCGATCACGGCCTGGCAATGCATGGCGATTTCACCGTGGGACACCACCACGCCTTTCGGCTTGCCGGTCGAGCCCGAGGTGTAAATCAGATAGGCCTGATGCTGCGGCAGGCTGATAAAGGGCAGCTCAGTGGCCGGGTAATCCACCAGCGCCGCGCTGTCATCTTCCAGGCACCAGCGCGCCACGCTCGACGGCAAATCGCCGAGGGCGGTGAACATCGCGCGGTCGCTGAGCAGCAGACCGATGCGGCTGTCTTCGATCATGTAGTGCAGGCGATCGAGCGGGTATTCCGGGTCCAGCGGCACATAAGCGCCGCCGGCCTTGAGGATCGCCAGCAGGCCGACGACCATTTCCAGCGAACGCTCCAGCGCCAGACCGACCCGCACTTGCGGGCCGACCCCACGCTCACGCAGGGCCCAGGCCAGGCGATTGGCGCGGGCATCGAGTTCGGCGTAGCTCAAAGTCTGTCCGGCGAAAGTCAGGGCCGGGGCATCTTTGCGCGCCAGCGCCTGCTCGGCGAACAGATGATGGATGCACTGATCGAGACGACGTTCGCCCGGTTCAACGCCGAGGCTGTCGAGCAATTGCTGTTGTTCAGTCGGGTCGAGCAGCGGCAACTGGCTCAGACGCTGTTGCGGATCGGCGATCAACGCTTCCAGCAGGTTGCGCCAATGTTTGGCCATGCGCGCAATGGTCGGTTCATCGAACAGATCGGTGCTGTAGGTCAGGCAGCAACCGAGGCGATGGTCGAGGTCGGTGACTTCCAGGTTGAGGTCGAACTTGGTCGCCCGCGCATCGTTGGCCAGGTACTCGACGGTCATCCCGGCGAGCATGCGGCTCTGCTGGAACTCCCAGCGCTGCACGTTGCACATCACCTGGAACAACGGGTTGTACGCCGCGCTGCGTGGTGGTTGCAGCGCTTCGACCAGATGATCGAACGGCAGGTCCTGATGCGACTGGCCTTCGATAACGGTGTGGCGCACTTGCTCGAACAGTTCGCCGACCGACATCTGGCCGTCGAGCTGGCAACGCAGCACCTGAGTATTGAGGAATGCGCCGATCAGCCCTTCGCTTTCCGGACGAATCCGGTTGGCCACCGGCGCGCCGATGCGCAGGTCGGTCTGGCCGCTGTAGCGGTAGAGCAAGGTGGCGAGCGCAGCGGTCATGGTCATGAACAGGGTCAGACCGTTTTGCGCATTGAACGCACGGACGCGGGCGGCAAGATCGTCGCTCAGGTCGAAACGGAACAGCTCGCCCTGGTGGCTTTGCACCGGTGGCCGCGGACGGTCGCCGGGCAGTTCCAGCAGCGGATGTTCGCGACCGAGTTGCGCGGTCCAGTAGTCGAGCTGGCGCTGACGCTCACCTGACTCCAGCCACTGCCGTTGCCAGACGCTGTAATCGAGGTACTGCACCGGCAACGCTTCGAGCGGCGAGTCGCGGTCATCAACAAAGGCTTCGTACAGCGCGCTGAGCTCGCGGGCAAAAATATCCATCGCCCAGCCTTCGGTGACGATGTGATGCAGGGTCAGCACGAAGTAGTGTTCGTGCTCGGCGGTCTTCACCAGACAGGCGCGCAGCAGCGGGCCGCTTTCCAGGTCGAACGGCAGATGCGCCTCGTCATCGGCCAGTTGCTGGACCCGCTGCTCACGCTGGTCAGCCGGCAGTTTCGAGAAATCTTTCCAGCCCATGCGCACGCCAGTCTCGGCATGCACCTGTTGACGGGCCACGCCATCGACGCTCGGGAACGTGGTGCGCAGGGTTTCGTGGCGCAGGATCAACGCCTGCAAGGCTGCCTCGAAATGCTCGACGTGCAATACGCCGCGCAGGCGCGCCATGCCGCCGACGTTGTACGCCGGGCTGTCCGGCTCCATCTGCCAGAGGAACCACATGCGCTGTTGCGAGTACGATAACGGCACCGGTTTGCTGCGATCGACTTTGGCAATCGGTGGCTGTTGGTTGGTCTGGCCGCTGGCCTGGATCAGGCGGATCTGCTCGGCGAAATCGCCGAGTTCGCTGTGCTCGAACAAGGCGCGCAACGGCAACTCGACGTCACAGGCCTGACGGCTACGCGAGATGATTTGTGTGGCCAGCAACGAGTGCCCGCCGAGGGCGAAGAAGTCGTCGCGCAGACCGATCCGTGGCAGACCCAACACTTCGCGCCAGATCCCGGCGATCTGTTGTTCCAGCTCTGTGACCGGTTCGACGTGTTCACGCACTTGCCACTGCGGCTCAGGCAAGGCGCGACGGTCGAGTTTGCCGCTTGGGCTCAGGGGCATCGCGTCCAGGCGCATCAATTGCGCCGGGACCATGTATTCCGGCAGTTCGCCGGCCAGTGCGGTTTTCAGGCGGGCGATCTGTGCGTCCTGATCTTCGCTGGCATCGACAGCGGTGAAGTAGCCGATCAGTTGCGCGCCGGCTGCGGTTTCCCGCACCAGTACCACGGCTTGAGCGACGCCGTCCTGGGCCAGCAGGCGCGCTTCGATTTCTTCCGGTTCAACGCGGAAACCACGCAGTTTGACCTGCTGATCGAGGCGCCCGAGGTATTCGATCACGCCGTCCGCGGTCCAGCGTGCACAGTCACCGGTGCGGTACAAACGTGCGCCCCGCTCGCCCAACGGGTCGACCACAAAGCGCTCGGCCGTCAGCGCCGGACGACCGAGGTAACCCCGGGCCAGACCGATGCCGCTGATGCACAGTTCACCCGGCACACCGGCCGGCACGGGATTGAGATCCGCGTCGAGCACGCGGCAGATCACGTTGCCCAGCGGCCGGCCAATTGGCGAACGCTCGCCGTCGGCCGTGGTGCAGTGCCAGTGGGTGACGTTGATCGCGGTTTCGGTCGGGCCGTAACGGTTGTGCAGTTGCACCGCCGGCAGCTGCGCCAGCACGCGGTTGCGCAGTTCCGCCGGCAGCGCTTCACCGCCGGAGAACACCCGGCGCAGGCTGGAGCATTCGGCGCTCAGCGGTTCATCGATGAACAGCGAAAGCAGTGGCGGCACGAAGTGCAGCGTGGTCACGCCATATTCTTGCACCAGTTGCGCGATGCGATGCGGATCACGGTGCTCACCGGGGCCGGCGATCAGCAGACGCGCGCCAGTGATCAGCGGCCAGAAGCATTCCCACACCGATACGTCGAAACTGATCGGCGCCTTTTGCATCAGCACGTCGCTGTCATTCAGGCGATAGCTGTTCTGCATCCACTGCAGCCGTTCGGCCAACGCGACGTGGGTGTTGCCGACGCCCTTCGGTTGACCAGTGGAGCCGGAGGTGTAAATCACGTAGGCGAGATTGTCGCCGTGCAGGTGCAGACCCGGTGCCTGGCTCGGCCAGTTTTCCAGGTGCAACGCGTCCATGGCGATCACGCTGACGCCGTCACTGGCCGGCAAGCGATCGAGCAATGCGGTCTGGGTCAGTAGCAGTTCGACGCCGCTGTCGCTGAGCATGTAAGCCAAGCGCTCGGCCGGATAATCCGGATCCAGCGGCACATAGGCGCCACCGGCCTTGATGATCGCCAGCAGGCCGATCAGCAGTTGCGGCGAACGCTCGGCGGCAATCGCCACGCACACGTCCGGGCCGACACCTTTGTCGCGCAGATAGTGCGCGAGGCGGTTGGCCTGGGAGTGCAATTCGGCAAAATCGAGACTGCCGCCGTCCCACACCAGCGCGGTGCGCTCCGGGGTCCGCCGCGCCTGTTCGTTGAGCAGCTCCGGCAGCCATTGCTGCGCCGGGGTGCACGGGGCGACGCTCCACGCTTGTTGCTGTTCCTGCTCGCACGGAGTCAGCAATGGCAGGTCGCCGATCGCCTGTTGCGGTTGTTCGCAGACGGCGCGCAGCAGGTTGCTGAAGTGTTCGGCCAGACGCTCGATGGTCGCCGCGTCGAACAGTTCATCGGCGTAGTCGAAGGACAAGGTCAGTCGCCCGTTGCGATCCTCTTCACTGTGCAGTTGCAGGTCGAACTTGGCCTCGCGGCTGTGCCACGGCAACTCTTCGGCGAGCAGGCCCGGCAGGCGTTTGAGCGCACTCAAGTCGCGTTGCTGGTGGTTGAACATGACCTGGAACAGACCTTGTTCGCGAGCCTGCGGGAACGCTTCGAGCAGTTGTTCGAACGGCAGATCCTGATGGGCCTGCGCACCCAGTGCAGCCTCGCGTGTCTGCGCCAGCAACTCGACAAACGACAGCCGCGAATCAACCTCGGCACGCAGCACCTGGGTGTTGATGAAGAAGCCGATCAGACCCTGGGTTTCGAGGCGCGGACGGTTGGCGTTGGGGATGCCGATGCGGATATCGCGTTGACCGCTGTAGCGGTGCAGCAGGCTCTGGAACGCCGAGAGCAACAGCATGAACGGCGTCGATTGATGCGCCTGCGCAGTCTGCTTGATCGCGTCGCTGAGGCTGACGCCGAGGCGCACGCTGTGGCGCGCGGCGCTGTGCAATTGTCTGGCTGAACGCGGGTGGTCGGTGGCCAGTTCCAGCACCGGATGTTCGTCGCCCAGTTGCGCTTTCCAGTACGCCAGTTGTCGCTCGCCCTCACCTTGCGTCAGCCATTGGCGCTGCCAACTGCCGTAGTCGGCGTATTGGGTCGGCAGTGGCGCGAGTTCTGCGCGCTGGCCTTGGGATGCCGCAGCGTACAGGCGCGAGAATTCGTCGAGCAGCACGTTCAGCGACCAACCGTCGGCGATGATGTGGTGCAGGGTCACCAGAAGCTGATGATCTTCATCGTCGAGACGCACCAGCGTCACCCACAGCAGCGGGCCTTTTTCCAGATCGAACTGAGTGCGCGCCTCGTCCTCGCGGATCTGTTGCGCACGGGCTTCACGTTCGTGCGCCGGCAGGTCGCTGATGTCGATCAGTTGCAGGTTGAATTCAGGTGCGGCGTCGACTTGTTGCAGCGCTACACCGTCACGCTCGAAGAAGCGCGTGCGCAGTGACTCGTGGCGCTCGATCAGTTGCTGGAAGCTGGCGCGCAACGCATCTTCATCCAGCTCGCCGCGCAGACGCAGGGCGCCGGGAATGTTATAGGCGCTGCTGTGCGGGTCGAGTTGCCAGGTGATCCACAGTCGGTTTTGCGCCAGCGATTGCGGCAGTGCTTCGCTGCGCGACAAGGCGTTGATTGCGCCTTGGACGTTGCCGCCATCCTGTTGCTGCTGCGCCACGGCAGCGGCGAACGCGGACAGGGTCGGCGCTTCGAACAGCAGGCGCAGGTTCAACTCCAGCGCCAGTTCTTCGCGGACCCGGGCGATCACTTGCGTGGCGGCAATCGAGTTGCCGCCGAGCAGGAAGAAGTGGTCGTCGGCGTTGACCTGTTTGAGATTGAGTTGCTCGGCCCAAATCTTGCCGATCAGGGCTTCCAGCTCCGAAGCTGCCAGGCTCGATTCGCTACTTTGCACCTCGGCGAACGGGAACACCGCGTAGCTGTCGAGGCTGCCGTCGACCAGACGATTGCGGCACGCCGAGCGTTGCAACTTGCCGCTGGACGTCTTCGGCAGCGCGCCCGGGTTGAGCAGCACCACCACGCTCGGTGCTTCCTGATACGCCTCGGCCACTGCCTGGCGAATGGCTTTGATCAGTGCTTCTGGCGGCAGGATTTTTTGCACGCTGCGGCTGATTTCTGCGGCGATGCCAATACCTTCTTCGCCGTCCTGAGTGACCGCGAATGCCGCGACGCGACCTTTGCGCACCACTTCCACTTCACGCTCGACGGTTTGCTCGATGTCCTGCGGATAGAGGTTGTGACCGCGCACGATCAGCATGTCTTTCAGGCGCCCGGTGATGAACAGTTCACCGTCGCGGATGAAGCCCAGATCGCCAGTGCGCAGCCAGGTGCGGCCGGCGTGCTGAACGAAGGTCTTGGCGCTGGCCTCGGGATTGCGCCAGTAGCCGTGAGCGATGCTCGGGCCGGCGGCCCAGACTTCACCGACGAGGTTGTCAGCCAGTTCGTTTAGCGTTACCGGATCGACGATTAGCACCGCATGTTCAGGCTGGCTGATGCCGCAACTCATGATCGGGCTGCCGTCGCCCGGCTCGGCGCGGTTTTGCGCCAGTGCCTGATCATCGACGCGCAGCGCAGGAATGCCCGTGCCGCGCGGTGTGCCGGCGACGAACAGGGTCGCCTCGGCCAGACCATAGGAGGCCATGAAGCTGTCTTCGCTGAAGCCGCACGGGGTGAACTTCTCGGCGAAGCGCTCAAGGGTATCGAGACGGATCGGTTCGGAGCCGGAATAGGCCACCCGCCAGCGGCTCAGGTCGAGGCGCTCCAGTGCTGATTCGCTGACCCGCTCGCTGCACAGACGGTAGGCGAAATCCGGCCCGCCGCTGATGGTGCCGCCGTATTGGCTGATCGCTTCAAGCCAGCGCAACGGGCGACCGAGGAAGTACGCCGGCGACATCAGGATGCACGGCACGCCGCTGAAAATCGGCTGCAGCAATCCGCCGATCAGGCCCATGTCGTGGTACAGCGGCAGCCAGCTGACGATCACGTCGTCGGGGTTCACGTCGATGCCGAAACCGTGGCGAATCAGCAGCTCGTTGGCCACCAGATTACCGTGGCTGACCTGCACGCCTTTGGGCAGCGCGGTGGAGCCGGAGGTGTATTGCAGAAAGGCGATGTGGTCCTGCGGCAGGGTCGGCTCAATCCAGGCCTCGGCCAGGGCGTTGTCGAGGGTATCGACGCACAGCAACGGCGGCGCGCCGTCGATTTGCTGCAAGGCATCGCGCAGGTCGGCACTGGTCAGCAGCAGACGCGGTTCGGCGTCGGCAATGATCGACAGCAGGCGTTCCTGGTGATGCCGACGGGAGGACTCCGGCGGATAGGCCGGCACCGCGATCACCCCGGCGTACAGGCAACCGAAAAACGCCGCGACGTAATCCGCGCCGCTGGGAAACAGCAGCACCGCGCGATCACCGAGCTCAGCCTGGGCTTGCAACGCGGCAGCAATGGTACGCGCGCGTTGATCCAGTTCGCGGTAACTGAGCACCACGCCCTGCTCCTCGGTTTCGGCGAGAAAGCGCAGGGCCAGGCGATCCGGCGTCTGTGCCGCACGGCGCTGGAGGGCTTGGACCAGAGTGCTGGGGAGTTCGAACGCGTCGGTCATGAGGTTTCCTGCCTGAATTCGGCTTGCTAAGTGGAATCGGGTTGCTGCGTCACGCCGGTCGAGGGCGTGCAGGGCGCGGTCTGTGCCGACCGCGCAAGGCATCGGAATGCTGTCTGGCCGGGGCTCGGTACCCGGAACCATTCACCAATGAGAACGGATGACGTCTTGAAATAATTAGTCGGCAGGCTGGATCGCCAATGGGGCTGGGGTGTGGCGGTGTGTCGCAGTTCTCGATTCGCACCTTTACGGAGCATTAGTTCTCTTTCTCAATTGACAATCATTATCATTCAACATAATTTGTCGCTCGATGTGTAGGACGGCCCCGTCCCCCAGGCGTCCCACTAACCTATTGGCAGCAAGGTGATTTCCATGACGGAACAAGTATCCACAAGCAGGTGCGATTCACCGCTACTTCAGGCCTTCGTCGACAATCGACTGATTCTGGTGAAGATTGCAGCACGCATTACCGGCTGCCGTTCACGCGCCGAAGATGTGGTGCAGGATGCGTTCTTCCGCTTGCAGTCGGCCCCGCCGATCACGTCGTCGATCAAGGCGCAATTGAGTTACCTGTTCCAGATCGTGCGCAACCTCGCCATCGATCACTACCGTAAACAGGCGCTGGAACAGAAGTACTCGGGTCCCGAAGAGGAAGGGTTGAATGTGGTCATTCAAGGCGCTTCGCCGGAAACCTCGCATATCAACTTCTCGACGCTGGAACACATCGCCGACGCGCTGACCGAACTGCCCAGCCGCACCCGCTACGCCTTCGAGATGTACCGTCTGCACGGCGTGCCGCAAAAGGACATCGCCAAGGAACTCGGCGTCTCGCCAACCCTGGTCAATTTCATGATTCGCGATGCGCTGGTGCACTGCCGCAAGGTCTCGGGCAGTCGTGGGGATGCGGCTTCGATGGGTCGTCGTTAATCAGCGAAATCGTGGTAACCCCATTCGCGAGCAGGCTCGCTCCCACATTTGTCCTGTGTATGCAGAACCTGTGTGGGAGCGAGCCTGCTCGCGAATGCGGCCTCAAGATCACGTAGATCTTTGAGGCCTGAACCTCAGGCCAGCTTGCACCGATCAAAAAACCGCTCACGCCCCAGAATCATCAACGCCGCGCGCTTGTGCGGAAAGTCGAATTCCTTCTCGCAGTGGAAGCACTGATTCTGCATGTGGCCGATCATTTTCGCGTTATCGGCACGCGGTTCAGCGACCACACGCTGGGTACGCGGATCATCCAGAAACAGATAGTGCACCAGGGCCGACAACCAGCTCGCGACCTTGTGCGGGCCACGGTGATTTTCCTCTCCCACCAGCATGTGAATGCCACGGTCGTAATCGTCGGCGTCGTAGAAAGGCGCGATGCGATCTTCCTTGGCCCAGTAGGCCTCGAAATAGGCAAACGGCTGATCGTCGAAACAGCCGATCAACGTCAGCGTGTGCGGATCGGCGTCGAGCTTGCTGAGGTATTCGCGATGCTGCTCAAGACTGCCCTCCTCCTGCCAGAAACTGGCGACACGCGGACTGTTCTGCCAGCGATTGAACCGCGCCAGATCCTGCTCGATCTCCACTGTGCGCAGGGAAATCCACGCCCCGAGGCGTGCATCGAAACGTCGATAGACTTCGCCGCGCGGCTTGACCGGACGCAGCGGATGGCGCTTGCCCTGGCTGATCACCATTTGTTGTGGGTAGCTGCCGCTCAGCGATGTACCGAGCCATGGCTGCGGCAATTGCCAGAACAGGGTGCGCTCGCAACGGTATTCGCCGGCCACTTCGGTGCTGACCAGCAAGCCGCTGAGCAAGGCTTCGGTGGGCGGCTGGTCCAGTTGCCAGAGCAATTGCTGACGCTCCGGCTCACGGGCGAACAACCAGTAACAGGCCGCCCACAACGCCAGGCCGGGCGGCAGGGCAAAACGCTCATCGAGCTGAATCGAGCCGGTGCCGTCACGATTCAGACGCAAGCGAACCAGCGGTTGCCCGTCCAGGCTCAGGCTCAGACGGCTTTCAGTAGCATCGGCTACCAGTTCACTGCCCGAAGGCAAGGCCAGGGCAGTCAGGTCATTCAGATTGGACATGGGTCGGGCTCACGATAATCGTCGACAGTTCAACGATGGGACGTGAGCCGCACGGGAAAATTTAGCCGGCGGGGTGAAATCAGTGTTGCGGTACCGGTACCAGAGCGATCTTGTATGGCTCGAAAATCTTCAGCATCTGTCCGTTGTCCCGCAGCTCCTGCAACAATTTGCCAAACGCCTCACCGGTGATCGGCGCGGCCGGGCGCAAAATGGAGTAGTGGTGATAAACCTGATCGATGCGCTGCGACACCAGCAACTTGTCGGCCACCTTTTCGTTGCGTTTCAAGTAGTCGAACAGGTAAGAGCGCGTGACCAAGGCGATGTCGGCGCGCCCGCGCAGCACCATCAACAGGTTGCTGTCATGGGAATAGGTCAACGTGGCCTTGAACGTATCCGCGAGAAATTTGGGGTCGGCGTTGAAATTGGCGAACTCGTAGTGATAACCGCTGTACAGCGCCAGCCGCTTGCCCTTGAGGTCCGAGAAGTAATCCTGCTGCCGACCCTCTTCGCGTTGCGCGACGAAAATCTCGGCATCTTCCAGACCCATATCGACCGTGGTATGTGGAATGTCCTTCCAGCCCCACTCCGGGTTTTCGAAAATCGCCATGTCGGTGCGCCCTTCCTTCAAGTCACCGAAACGCCGGGGAATCGAGGTCGGTACCAGGACAAACTGATACTCCGTCTGCAACGCATTCAGCGCTTCGACCAATTCCGGCAGCAGACCGGTGTCGGCACCGTTTTCCGGGCGGATGGTGTAAGGCGGAAAGTGCGCGGCGCCCACTCGAACCAGTTGCGCCGCCTGCGCAGGCAACCCTGAAAATGCCGTCAGCGCGACGAGTACCAGCCCCGTGGCCGTCCGAATTGGCGAAGACTTCAAAACACCCCACTCCCCGAAAAAATACCGATCAATGCATTCAAGCTAGGCGGTTTCGCCCAGTTAGCCAGTTTCCTGACCTGTTGGAACGTGGGTTAACGCTCTTCGAGCACCAGAATCAGCGCTTCATCGGCCAACTGATCGAGGCTCAGGCTGCCGCCGGCACGAAACCAGGTGGTGGTCCAGGACAGCGCGCCAGTGAGAAAACGTCGGGTAATGAATACATCGCCACGGATAAACCCCGCCTCCTTGGCTTCGCCCAGCACCTGCAACCAGAGGTCTTCATAGACATCGCGCAGGGCCAGCACCCGGGCCTGACCTTCTTCGGACAGCGAACGCCATTCATAGACCAGCACCGCCATGGCTTCGCCGCTGCCGCCCATGATCGACTGCAACTCGCAGCGAATCAGCGCCAGCACCCGCTCGCGCACGTTGCTGGCTTCGGCCAGCGCGGCGCGCATCAGCGCGGTGTTGTAGCGGATGGTTTCTTCCATCACCGCCCGGAGGATTTCATCCTTGCTCTTGAAGTGATGAAAAATGCTCCCGGACTGGATCCCCACCGCCCCGGCCAGATCGCGCACGGTGGTGCGTTCATAACCCTTGTTGCGGAACAGGTGAGCGGCCACTTGCAGCAGTTTGCCGCGGGCGCTGTCGGGGTCAGTCAACTGGCCCTGGTCGACCAGTTCGCGCATGACCCTCAGGGCTTTTTGCTCGTCCACCCGTTCTCTCCTACAGTCGATCAGTCTGTTGCCCCCTGAACACGCAGGGTTGCGCGCAATTTAAGCCTCGGGCCGCAACCAAGCAAGCGCTTGGGCAGAAGATATTTCAGTGGTTTACAAACCAAGCGCTTGCTTGGTAGCCTCCAGACACTTCTGTCGCAGGCTCCTGAGTCGGAGATAAAAATGCCCACCACCGTTCGGATCGGATGCGCCAGCGCATTCTGGGGTGACACCAGTACCGCCGCCGCACAACTTGTGGCCGGCGGACAACTGGATTACCTGGTGTTCGATTACCTGGCCGAAATCACCCTGTCGATCATGGCCGGCGCGCGCATGAAGGACCCGCAGGCAGGGTTCGCCGGGGACTTTGTTGAGGTGCTCGCGCCGCTGCTGCCGCAACTGGCTGAACAGAAAATCCGGGTCATCAGCAATGCCGGCGGGATCAATCCAAAAGCCTGTGCCGCCGCCCTGCAAGCCGCCTGCGACAAGGCCGGGGTCAAGCTGAAAATCGCCGTGCTGCTCGGTGATGACCTGCAACCGCAATTCAAGCAACTTGCCGCCCAAGGCATCCACGAAATGTTCAACGGCACGCCGCTGCCGCCGATGTGCGTATCGACCAACGCCTACCTCGGCGCACCGGGCATCGTCGAAGCCCTGCGCCTGGGCGCCGACATCGTCATCACCGGGCGCGTGGTCGACAGCGCGGTGGTCAGTGCGGCGCTGGTGCATGAATTCGGCTGGGCGTGGCACGACTACGACAAACTGGCCCAGGCCGCGCTCGCCGGGCACATCATCGAATGCGGCGCGCAATGCACCGGGGGCAATTTTACCGACTGGCGCGACGTGCCGGACTACGAACACATCGGTTTTCCCATCGTTGAAGTCAGTGCCGACGGCCAGTTCATCGTGAGCAAACCCGAAGGCTCCGGCGGGTTGGTGACGCCGCTGACGGTTGGCGAGCAGATGCTCTATGAAATCGGTGATCCGCAGGCCTATCTGTTGCCGGATGTAGTCTGCGATTTCACTCAAGTGAAACTGCAGCAACAGGGCAAAAACGCCGTGCACGTCCACGGAGCCAAAGGCCTGCCGCCCAGCGATAAATACAAGGTCAGCGCAACTTACCCGGACGGTTTCCGCTGCACCGCCAGTTGCCTGATCGCCGGCATCGATGCGGTGGACAAGGCGCGGCGCGTCAGTCAGGCAATCATCGACAAGACTGCAGAAATGTTCAGCCAGCGCGGCTGGCCACCCTACAGCGAAGTCAACATTGAACTGCTCGGCAGCGAAGCCACATACGGCCCTCACGGCCAGCGTCGTGACAGCCGCGAGGTGGTGATCAAACTTGCGGTGCGCCATCCACTGAAACCGGCGCTGATCCTGTTCTCCCGGGAAATCGCCCAGGCTGCCACCGGCATGGCACCGGGACTGACCGGCATCGTCGGCGGACGGCCGACGGTATACCCGCTGATCCGTCTGTTCTCGTTCCTGATCGATAAAACCGCCTGCACCCTGCACATCGACATGGCCGGTAAACAGCATCCCTGCGCCCTCCCCGCGCAAATGCCGCTCGACAGCCATGACCTGCCAACCCCCGACCAGCCACCCAAACCCCAAGGCCGCGCCGACGCCAGTGTGCCGTTGGTGAAACTGGCGGTGGCGCGCTCCGGTGACAAGGGCAACCACAGCAACATCGGTGTCCTGCCGCGTCGACCGGAATACCTGCCATGGATCGCCGAAGCGCTGACGCCAGCGGTGATCGTCGACTGGATGCGCCATGTGCTCGACCCGATTCACGGCCGGGTAGAACGCTGGTACCTGCCCGGCACCCACAGCCTGAATTTTCTGCTGGAGAACGCGCTTGGCGGCGGAGGCGTGGCGAGTCTGCGCATCGATCCCCAGGGCAAGGCCTTCGCCCAGCAACTGCTGGAAATCCAGATCCCGGTGCCGCAGAGCATCGCCGAACAACTCGACTAGAGGTTGGGCTTCATGGCTTACACATCGATTTTCAAAGCCGATCTGTTCAGCGGCCAGACCATCATCGTCACCGGTGGCGGTAGTGGCATCGGCCGTTGCACCGCGCATGAACTGGCGGCGCTCGGGGCCAATGTGCTGCTGGTCGGACGCAAGCCGGAAAAACTGCAAAAGGTCGCCGCCGAAATCGCCGAAGACGGCGGCCGCGCCCATTGGCAGGCCTGCGACATCCGTGACGAAGACGCGGTGAAACAACTGGTCACTGAGTTGATCACCGAACACGGGCCGATCCACGGTCTGGTCAACAATGCCGGCGGCCAGTACCCATCACCACTGGCCGCGATCAATCAGAAAGGCTTTGAAACCGTATTGCGCACCAACCTGGTCGGCGGCTTCCTGATGGCCCGGGAAGTGTTCAACCAGTCGATGAGCAAACACGGCGGCAACATCGTCAACATGCTTGCCGACATGTGGGGCGGCATGCCCGGCATGGGCCACTCGGGCGCGGCACGTTCGGGGATGGACAACTTCACCAAAACCGCCGCGTTCGAGTGGGGGTACGCCGGGGTGCGGGTCAATGCGGTGGCGCCGGGCTGGATCGCATCCAGCGGCATGGACACTTATGAAGGCGCGTTCAAAGCGGTGATCCCGACCCTGCGCGAACACGTGCCACTCAAACGCATCGGTACCGAATCGGAGGTCAGTGCGGCGATCGTTTTCCTGCTCAGTCCGGCGGCGGCGTTCATCAGCGGCAGCACCTTGAAAATCGATGGCGCGGCCAGTCTCGGCAGCCGCGCATGGCCGTTGCACAAGGCAAGCCACAGCGAGTCGTTCAACGGTTTCCATCGGGCGTACCTGCCCGACGTGCTCAAGGACAAGGAGTAAGCCATGCCGCAGATCCAGTCCCAACTCGATCCGCACGGTGAAGCTTTCGCGCGCAACTGCGCGGCGATGCTCACGGCCATCGAGCACGTCCAGCAACTGGAACAGAACCTGCTGAACAAGGCTGCCGAAGCCAAGGGCAAATTCGACAAGCGCGGGCAACTGCTGCCCCGCGAACGCCTGAACCTGCTGCTCGACCCCGGTGCGCCGTTCCTCGAACTGGCGAGTCTGGCCGGCTACAAGCTGCACGACGACAAGGACGGCACCGCTGCCGGTGGCGGCCTGATCGCCGGCATCGGTTACGTGTCCGGCATCCGGGCGATGGTGGTGGCCAACAACAGCGCGATCAAGGGCGGCACGATCTCCCCCACCGGCCTGAAAAAATCCCTGCGGCTGCAACAGATCGCCCTGGAAAACAAACTGCCGGTGATCACTCTGGCAGAGAGCGGCGGCGCCAACCTCAATTATGCGGCGGAGATATTCGTCGAAGGCGCACGCAGTTTTGCCAATCAGGCGCGGATGTCGGCCATGGGTTTGCCGCAGATTACCGTGGTGCACGGCTCGGCGACGGCCGGTGGCGCCTATCAACCGGGGCTGTCGGATTACGTGGTGGTGGTGCGCGGCAAGGCCAAGCTGTTTCTTGCCGGGCCGCCACTGCTCAAAGCCGCGACGGGCGAGGTCGCCACCGATGAAGAGCTGGGCGGCGCCGAGATGCACGCGCAGGTCGCCGGCACCGCCGAGTACTTGGCCGAGAACGATGCCGATGGCGTGCGCCTGGTCCGCGAGATCCTGCGCATGCTGCCGTGGAACGAGCAACTGCCGTGGCTGCCCGAGCCGCAATACAAGGCGCCGCTGTACCCGATCGACGAGTTGCTCGGGCTGATTCCCGACGACCCGAAGAAGCCCTACGACGTGCGCGAAATCGTTGCGCGGATTGCCGATGAATCGGAGTTTCTTGAATTCAAGGGCGAGTTCGATCAGCAAACCATCTGCGGCCAATTGAAAATCCACGGTCGCGCCTGCGGCTTGATCGGCAACAACGGCCCGATCACCCCCGCCGGCGCGAGCAAGGCCGCGCAGTTCATTCAGCTGTGCGACCAGAGCCAGACGCCGCTGCTGTTTTTCCACAACACCACCGGTTTCATGGTTGGCACCGAGTCCGAGCAGCAAGGCGTGATCAAACACGGTTCGAAACTGATTCAAGCGGTGGCCAATGCCCGAGTGCCTAAACTGACGATTGTCGTCGGTGGCTCCTACGGTGCCGGCAACTATGCGATGTGCGGACGCGGTCTCGATCCACGTTTCATCTTCGCCTGGCCCAACAGCCGCACCGCGGTGATGGGCGGCGCGCAGGCCGGCAAGGTGTTGCGCATCGTCACCGAGGCCAAACAGCTCAAGGAAGGCCTGGTGCCGGATCCGAAAATGCTCGACATGCTCGAACAGGTCACCGCGCAGAAACTCGACAGCCAGTCCACCGCGCTCTACGGCAGCGCCAACCTGTGGGACGACGGCCTGATCGATCCACGCGATACGCGCACCCTGCTCGGTTACCTGCTGGATATCTGCCATGAAGCTGACATCCGCACGCTGCAACCCAACAGCTTCGGCGTCAGCCGCTTCTGACTGCCTCGGAAAACAAGGAGAACAATAAAAATGATCTTCACCCCGGAACACGAAGCCCTGCGCCGCACCGTCCGCCAATTCGTCGAGCACGAGATCAACCCGCACGTCGATGAATGGGAAAAGGCCGGACGCTTTCCAATCCACGAGATTTTCCGCAAGGCCGGCGACCTCGGACTGCTGGGGATTTCCAAGCCGGAAAAATTCGGCGGCATGGGCCTCGACTACAGCTATTCGATTGTCGCCGCCGAAGAGTTCGGCACTATCCACTGCGGCGGCATTCCGATGTCGATCGGCGTGCAGACCGACATGTGCACCCCGGCGCTGGCCCGCTTTGGCTCCGATGAATTGCGCGACGAATTCCTCCGTCCGGCGATCACCGGCGAGCAGGTCGGTTGCATCGGCGTCTCGGAAGTCGGTGCCGGCTCCGACGTCGCCGGACTCAAGACCAGCGCGCGCAAGGACGGCGACGACTACGTGATCAACGGCAGCAAGATGTGGATCACCAACTCGCCGAGCGCCGATTTCATCTGCCTGCTGGCCAACACCTCGGACGACAAGCCGCACATCAACAAGTCGCTGATCATGGTGCCGATGAACACCCCGGGCATCAGCCTCAGCTCGCACCTGGACAAGCTCGGCATGCGCAGCTCGGAAACCGCCCAGGTGTTTTTCGATAACGTGCGTGTGCCGCAGCGCAACCGCATCGGCCACGAAGGCGCCGGGTTCATGATGCAGATGCTGCAGTTCCAGGAAGAACGCCTGTTCGGCGCGGCGAACATGATCAAGGGTCTGGAATATTGCGTCGACAGCACCATCGAGTACTGCAAGGAGCGCAAGACCTTCGGCAACGCGCTGATCGACAATCAGGTGATCCACTTCCGCCTCGCCGAACTGCAGACCGAAATCGAATGCCTGCGAGCGCTGGTCTATCAGGCCACCGAGCAATATGTGAAAGGTCAGGACGTCACGCGTCTGGCGTCGATGGCCAAGCTCAAGGCCGGCCGTCTCGGTCGTGAAGTCAGCGACAGCTGCCTGCAATATTGGGGCGGCATGGGCTTCATGTGGGACAACCCGGTAGCCCGCGCCTATCGCGACGTGCGGCTGGTATCGATCGGCGGCGGCGCCGACGAAATCATGCTGGGGATCATCTGCAAACTGATGGGCATCCTGCCGGGGAAAAAGAAATGAGCCCCCTGCCCGATTGCCAGACTCTGTTGCTGGAACTGCACGGCGGCGTGCTGCACATCACCCTCAATCGCCCGGACAGCCGCAATGCGATGAGCCTGCAAATGGTCGCCGAACTGCGCGCGGTATTGGCGGCGGTGCGCGATGACCGCGGGGTTCGCGCTCTGGTCCTCAGCGGTGCCGGTGGGCATTTCTGTGCGGGTGGCGACATCAAGGACATGGCCAATGCCCGTGCTCAGGGGCCCGACGCTTACCGCGTGTTGAACCGCGCCTTTGGAGCTCTGCTGCAAGAAGCTCAGGACGCACCACAAGTGCTGATCACCGTTTTACAGGGCGCAGTGCTCGGTGGTGGTTTCGGGCTGGCATGTGTCAGCGATATCGCGATGGCCGACCATCAAGCGCAGTTCGGTCTGCCGGAAACCAGCCTCGGTCTGCTGCCGGCGCAGATCGCGCCATTCGTGGTGCAGCGCATCGGCCTGACCGAGACCCGCCGACTGGCACTGACCGCTGCGCGTTTCGACGGTCATCAGGCGCGGCGGCTGGGGCTGGTGCATTTCGTCGAGCAGGATCCGCAGGCACTGGCAGAACGCCTCGACGAAGTGCTCGACCATGTTTTGTGCTGCGCGCCCGAAGCGAATGCGGCGACGAAAAAACTGCTGCTGGCTAGTGCCGGGCAGCCTTCGAGTGAATTGCTGGATGAAGCGGCGCGGTGGTTCAGCGAAGCGGTGACCGGGGCCGAAGGGATCGAGGGCACCATGGCTTTCGTGCAAAAGCGCAAACCGCGATGGGCCCCTTAAAAGCTTCGCGAGCAGGCTCGCTCCCACAGACGGAACGCATTCCAAAATGTGGGAGCGGGCTTGCTCGCGAAGAGGCCAGCACCGACACCGCAAATTCCGAGGGAACAGCCATGCCCGCCATCCACAAAATCCTGATCGCCAACCGCGGTGAAATCGCCTGCCGCATCCAGCGCACCGCCCAGGCCCTCGGCTATCGCACCGTCGCCGTATTCAGCGATGCCGACGCCGATGCCCTGCACGTGCAGATGGCCGATCAAGCGGTGAACATCGGCGCCGCACCGGTGCAACAGTCCTATCTGAACATCCCGGCGATCCTTGACGCCGCACGCCGCAGCGGTGCCGACGCGATCCACCCAGGCTACGGCTTTCTCTCGGAAAACGCCGAATTCGCCCGCGCCTGCGCTGAGGTCGGCTTGACCTTTATCGGCCCCAGCGCCGAGGCCATCGAGCTGATGGGTAGCAAGCGCCTGTCGAAAATCGCCATGCTCGAAGCAGGCGTACCGTGTATTGCCGGCTATCAAGGCGCCGCGCAGGACGACGCCACTCTGTTGCGTGAAGCCGAGCGCATCGGCTACCCGCTGATGATCAAGGCCAGTGCTGGCGGCGGTGGACGCGGCATGCGTCTGGTGCACAGCAGCGAGGAATTGCCGGCGCAATTGCGCACCGCCCGCTCCGAAGCGCTGAACGGTTTCGGCAGCGACGAACTGATCCTCGAACAGGCACTGATCGAACCACGGCACGTCGAGGTGCAACTGTTCGGCGATCATCACGGCAACCTGATCTACCTCGGCGAGCGCGATTGCTCGGTGCAGCGCCGCCATCAGAAAGTCGTCGAGGAAGCACCCTGCCCGGTGATGACCCGCGAGTTGCGCCAGGCCATGGGCGAAGCGGCATTGAAAGCTGGCCGAGCGGTGAATTACGTCGGTGCCGGCACCGTCGAGTTTCTGCTCGATGCCCGTGGGCAGTTCTACTTTCTGGAAATGAACACGCGTTTGCAGGTCGAGCATCCGGTGACCGAGTTGATCACCGGGCAGGATCTGGTCGCCTGGCAACTGGCCGTCGCCGAGGGGCAGCCGCTGCCGTTGACTCAGGATCAGGTCGCGCTGAACGGTCACGCCATGGAAGTGCGTCTGTATGCCGAAGATCCGACGCAGAATTTCCTGCCGCAGACCGGTCGTGTACAGGCCTGGGAACCGGCGTTGGGCCCGGGAGCGCGGATCGATCATGGCGTGCTCGAAGGTCAGTCGATCAGCCCGTTTTATGATCCGATGCTCGGCAAACTGATCGCCCACGGCGCCACCCGCGAAGAGGCACGGCGCAAGCTGCTGCGCGCGGTGCAGGACAGCGTGCTGCTCGGCGTTCAGAACAACCAGCGTTTGCTGGTCAGCCTGCTGCAGCATCCGCAGTTCATCAGCGGCGAGTTCAGTACCGCGTTCATTGCTCAGCATTTCACTGACCACCCATGCCTGCACACTTACGCCCCCACTGCCGAGGAGCTGGCCATCGCCGCCGTGCTGTTTTATCAGTCTGGCGCGCAGGCGCATCGTGCGCCGCTCAAGGGCTGGCGCAACAATGCGGGCGCGCCGCTCAATTACCGCCTCGGGCTTGAACAGCAGGACTGGACCGTGCAACTGCTTGCGGACGGGGATGACCGCTTCACCGTGAACGTGATGCAGCGCGCACTGGTACTGACCGTCATCAATTGCGACGAGCGCGCGGTGACGCTGGAAGTCGACGGGCTGCAGCAACGTCACGCCTACCGGATCGATGGCGAAGAACTCTGGCTGTTCACCCACCCCGGCAACCTGCGCCTGGAGGATCGAACTCATGCGCTGATCAGCAGTCAGAGCAGCGTCAGCTCCGGCACACTGAAAGCGCCGATGGACGGTGCCATCGTCGACGTGCTGGTCAGCGAAGGCAGCCCGGTCAGCAAGGGTCAGTTGCTGGTGGTGCTGGAGGCAATGAAAATGGAGCATCCGCTCAAGGCCGGCATCGACGGCGTGCTCAAGCGGGTGCAGGTCAAGGTCGGCGATCAGGTAAAAAATCGTCAGGTTCTGTTGCAGGTCGAGTGAGTCGCCAGGCGCAAACGCAAGGTTTGACTACGCTCTGATCTATCAGGACGCGTAAATCAGGAAACCTGCGATGCCCCATTGGCTGGTCATTGATCTGGAAGCCACCACAGATGAAGGTGGCTGGCCGGTTACGGAAATGGAAATCATCGAAATCGGCGCGACGCTGGTCGACCGTGCCGGTCGCGAGCAGGATCACTTTCAGCGGTTCGTCAAACCGACCCGGCGGCCGTTGCTGACGCCGTTCTGCCGTGAGCTCACGCACATCACCCAGGCCAACATCGACGCCGCGCAGCCGTTGAACGAGGTCTGGCCGGCCTTCGAACGCTGGCTCGGGCAACACCAGACGCGCCTCGAAGGCTGGGCCAGTTGGGGCGATTACGACCGCAAGCAGTTGCTCCAGGAATGGCAGCGCCTACAACTCGACAGCCTGTTGAGCCGGGTGCCGCACATGAACCTCAAGCAGCGCTTCGCCAAGGCCCGGCGCCTGGAACGACCGCTGGGCTTGAACGGTGCGCTGCAACTGGCCGGCATGCAGTTCAGCGGTCAACAGCACCGAGCCCTGGAAGATGCGCGCAATACCGCGCGGTTGCTGCCGTTGGTCTTGCCACTCTGAAGTCAGGGCGAGAACTCGCCGGACACGCCCCGGGCAGGTGACGGCGCCGGGAGCCTTGTGCATACTGGCCAGCCTTTTTTAACCCTTTTTTGCCCTTTTCGAGAGGAATCGCCCATGTTCAAAGTCAACGAGTACTTCGACGGCACCGTCAAGTCGATCGCTTTTGGCACCGCTGAAGGTCCGGCGACCATCGGCGTCATGGCCCCGGGCGAATACGAATTCGGCACCGCTCAGCGCGAGATCATGCACGTGGTCTCCGGTGCGCTGACCGTCAAACTGCCGGACAGCAGCGACTGGGAAACCTTCGCCGCCGGCAGCCAGTTCAACGTTCCGGCCAACAGCAAGTTCCAGCTGAAAGTCGCCGTTGAGACTGCTTACCTGTGCGAATACCGCGGCTAAGCCCACGGCTTTTCCCGGTGCAAAAAAATGCCCGTGTCCATGGACACGGGCATTTTCATTTCTGGCCTCGGTTACTCGAGGATTTCCACCGGCATTCCGACTTCCAGTTGACCATTGCTGTCGTTGACCAGGTTCTGCCCGAACATCGCGCCATCGGCCTGCGCACGGTATTTCTGCAGGGTTGCCAGCGGTTCGCGATCAGCACTGCGTTCGCCGGTTTGCGGATCGATGGTGGTCAGAATGCAGCGCGAGCAAGGCTTCACCACGCGGAACTCGACGTCACCGATACGAATGCGCTTCCAGCCGTCCTCGGCGAACGCCGCGCTGCCTTCGATCACCAGATTCGGCCGAAAGCGCAGCATCTCCAGCGGTCGTCCGACCTTTTGCACCAGATCCTCAAGTGACGCTTCGCCAATCAGCAACAGCGGGAAACCGTCAGCGAACGCGACCTGATCGTCCTCACGGCCATAACCGGCCTGCGTCATGCGCGCGCGATCAAGTGGCACCTGCACCAGACGGGTCGGCTTGCCGATGAACTCGCTGACCCAGCGAGCCGCTGCATCACCGGCATCCGGCACGCGCAGGGTGTCACGCCAGATGGTCACACCGCGCAGGTCGGAATCGGCCTCGGGCAGTGGCACGTCCAGCGCGGCAAGCCCGGGCGCGCTGAGGGTCAGACCGCCCTGCGCGTTCCACAATGCCGACAGCTGACTCATTTTCGCTTCGGCCCGCTGGGTCAGAAAGCGGCCGCTGGCCTCGTCCACGAGCATCCAGCGTCGGTCCCCTGCAAGGCCCAGTTTGTCCAGGCCAATCGATTGCAGAATCTCGGGTTTGCCGGATTTCAACGGGTAACGATAAAGCGCGCTCAGACGCAGCATGGCCAGCTCCCTGGTGGGCAAAAACGCCACCCTATACGAGCTTTATCGGCGAATCAAAGGCAGATGCACGCCACCTGGAAGATAACTTTGTGGCGAGGGGATTTATCCCCGATGGGGCGCGAAGCGGCCCCACATGAATCAAGAAGCGGGACCGCTGCGCAGTCCATCGGGGATAAATCCCCTCGCTACAGGTTTTCGTCAGGCCGGCACTTCATCGAGCATCAGACGCTGACGCACCACATCGACCAGTTTGTCCGGCTGGAACTTGGAGAGGAAGTTGTCGCAACCGACCTTCTTCACCATCGAGTCGTTGAAACTGCCGGACAGTGAAGTGTGCAACACCACGTACAGGCCACGCAGACGCGGATCGTTGCGGATCTCGGTGGTCAGACGATAGCCATCCATTTCCGGCATTTCCGCGTCGGTGAACACCATCAGCAGTTTGTCGGTCATGTTCACGCCGGTATCGGCCCAGGCCTTGAGCATGTTCAGCGCCTTCAGACCGTCGCTGGCAATGTGCATTTTCACCCCGAGCTGGCCGAGGGTGTCGCGCAGTTGCGAAAGCGCCACGTTGGAGTCGTCCACCAGCAGCACTTCGCGGCCACGGGCACGCTCCAGCACCGGATCATCGAGCTTGTCACGCGAGACCTTGGCGTTGTACGGGACGATTTCGGCGAGGACTTTCTCGACGTCGATGATTTCCACCAGTTGATCGTCAACCTTGCTGATCGCAGTCAGGTAATGCTGGCGGCCAGCACTGGTCGGTGGCGGCAGGATGGCTTCCCAGTTCATGTTGACGATGCGATCCACGCCACCGACGAGGAAAGCCTGCACCGAACGGTTGTACTCGGTGACGATGATGGTGCTGTTCGGGCCCGGCACCAGCGGGCGCATGCCGATCGCCTGAGACAGATCGATCACCGGCAGCGTCTGCCCACGCAGGTTGACCACGCCGCAGACGAATGGGTGGCGCTGCGGCATCAGGGTCAACTTCGGCAGTTGCAGAACTTCCTGAACCTTGAACACGTTGATCGCGAACAATTGGCGTCCGGCCAGTCGAAACATGAGAATTTCCAGGCGATTCTCACCCACCAGTTGCGTGCGTTGGTCTACCGTGTCGAGAATGCCGGCCATCAATGACTCCTGGGCTTGTTCTGATGAATTCACTACTAAGTGGGGTTATCGGCTGTTTATGGCGATTCTTGATCCCCACAAAATTCACCATCAAAATGCCACACCTGGGCATTGATGTCACATTAACATCATGGTTTACTGACCCGGTGTTTTCATCTGCTGCATTCTCTTCTGGCGCGACCACAGTTTGCGCCACAGGTTCCCGTGTGTAAGGGAATCCCCTAGGAACAATCAGGCCCAACCTGATGTTCGCAATATCCAATAGCCATTAATGTGACGCCATTCTCATTGCATGAACGGAGTCAGGCTATTGTGTGCGATCGCAGGTCAGTGGAACCCCACCCTCTGGAAAACCTCAGCCAGTGCAATTGCACGGTGGGGCGCGATCTCCCGACGATCCACGAACGTCGACACACACGGCATTCCCTCATCAGACATGACGCTGTGGAGATAAGCATGCCAATCGACCGTAAAGACTGGGCGCAACGCTTTCCCGAATTCCTCGTCGAAGCTGAAACACTCCTGGCCAAGTCCGAAGAGTGCCTGAGCCACCTGCAATTGATCAGCAACGACAAAGATGCCATCGACTGCATGCGCAACACCCTGCTGAAGCTGGCGAACCGGGCTGAAGCGTTGGCACTGGAGGCGATCTCCGAGTTTTCCCTGCATATTCACAGCCTGCTCGACCACGCGCCGGACCATATCGATCTGCACGCACAGGCGCTGAATGCGCTGCAGGACTGTTTCACCCTGATGGCCTGGCAGATTGAATTGGTCGATCACAATACCGGCCAATTGAGCCTGGATGGCAGCGAACAAACCTCACTGATCGAAGCGTTCGCGTTTCAGGTCGGTCAGAGCCAGTTCAAGCCACCGCTCCGGCCTCAGCCGCTTTCGCTGTTGTCTTATTCCGAGCGTCAGGCGTGATCCGCCGCATTCAAAGCGTAAATCCAGGCTGAAGATGGGAATCGCTGAATGTCGCAATTGAATAGTTCATACCTGCCAGCGACAATTCGAATTAAATAATCACACCTGACACCAGCGGATATTCTGCCGCGGCCTCAGGGTTTGCCTGTGTCTGTGTAACGATCAACTTCGAACCGCACGGATCTCTACCAAGCACAATAAAACGACATTTTCCATAATGGAACTCACGTCCAACATGGCGTATTTCCTGACTCATTGGACATATATGGCAAACGCGACCAACGGTATCTTAAGTGGTATTATGCCGACCGTTAGTTGCTTTCAACTAATGGCACAGTGATTCAGCGACTGTCATCCAACGAACTTGATGGTCGAATATCGTTCACTGTACTTCGTTAAAATCAATAACATAATTGACAGCATTTTCAGACAGAGATCCGCCAGCCACCGGCCGGTCTGCCCGTAGCGAACATCCATTGGCTCCATCCGTTATGTACGCCAGCCTCAAGTCAATCATCAAATGGCCACCGTCCCGGGAAAATGCACGCCGGTTCACTCTCATATTGAGTGTCATCGCCGCCGCTGGCAGCCTGCTGACCTACGGATTGTCTGCTCCGCTCTCACTGGGTCTGCTGCTGTTGAATATTGCCGCCACTGCTTGTGTCTGGGTGCAATATCGACTGTCGCGCAAATCGATCAAGTTTCAGCCTCAGGAACTCGCCGATCGTTTGCTGGAAGTCCAGGAAAACGAACGCCACCGTCTCAGCCGTGAACTGCACGACGATATCGGCCAGTTACTGACAGCGGCCAAGCTGCAAAGTGAATGGCTGAAAAAACGCCTGCCAGCCGACTTGCAAGCGCAATGCTCGACACTCTGCGACACCCTTGATGAAACCCTCAACAAGGTGCGCGACGTTTCCGCCATTCTCAATCCGCGCCAACTGACCAGCCTCGGGCTGGAGGCCAGTCTGCGCGCGCACCTGCTCAAGACCCTGGCGAACACCTCGGTGCACTGGAGCCTCGATTGCCAGCAACGGCTCAATGGCATTCCGGAAGAAATGGCGGTCGCTGCGTTTCGCATTGCCCAGGAAGCGGTCACCAACATTCTGCGTCACGCGCAGGCCAGCAATCTGCTGATCCGCGTGCAACGCTTGCCAAAAGGCCTGACGCTGTTGATCAGCGACGACGGCCAAGGCTTTGCGCCTGCCGCGGACCCGGGCCGGGAAGGACAGCGCGGAATGGCCGGGATGGCCGAAAGGATCGAACAGTTGGGCGGCACGCTGAACGTCATCAGCGAGCCGGGCAAAGGCACTCAAATCGAAGCACTATTCCCCTGGGCGCCCCGTGCACTCGAGCGGGCCAGTACGAATAAGGTTATGCGTTGACTTGTAACTTACTTCTGGTGGATGACCACTCGCTGATCAGGGCCGGCGTGCGCGCTCTGGTGCTCGATATTCCCGGTTACGCGGTCGTTGGCGAAGCCAGCGACGGCTCGCAGTTGCTCGAAATGGTCGAGCAACTGGCGCCCGACATCGTGTTGCTGGATATCTCGATGAAGGAAACCGGTGGCCTGGAAGCCTTGCAACGGCTCAAGCGGGTGCGCCCGCAAAGCAAGGTGCTGATTCTCTCGATGCACACTGATCCGGCGCTGATCATGCAGGCGCTGGAGTCCGGCGCGCACGGTTACCTGCTCAAGGACACCACGGCCACCGAGCTTGAACACGCCCTCGAAGCCTTGCGTAATAACGAGCGCTACCTGAGCCCGGCCATCGCCCACACCGTGATCAACCAGGCGCTGACCCGCACGCAGAAAAACCAGCCGGAAGTGGCCGACTCGCACAATCTGACGGCACGCCAGCTGGAAATCCTGCGGTTGATCGTACGCGGCAAATCCACCCGGGAGATCGCCAACGGCCTGGGCCTGAGCATCAAGACCGTCGAGACCCACCGCTCGCAGATCATGAAACGCCTGCAGATCTACGACGTGGCGGGTCTGGTGCTGTTCGCGGTGCGCGAACAGATCATCAGTCTGGACGACTGATCGAACCCGCGCCGCCCAACAGCGGCGAATGCTCCGGCAGATGCACCTGCAAGGCGGCGGGGCGCGCCTCGAAACGCAGGCTGTCGCCCTCCAGCGGCTCGCCGTCAAGGTTGATGCTCAGCCCCTCGGCAACCTTGATTTCGACCCAGGGCAAACGGGCCCGGACAAACATATTGTCGAGGCCGAAGCCGTCGCTGAGCAGGTTCTTCAGTGTGCCCACCAACTCCTGTGGCGCCGGCAGAATACTGATGTCCAATAGACCATCGTCCGCCAGTGCCTGCGGGCACAAGACGTGTCCGCCGCCTGCCTGGCGACCGTTGCCGATGCCCAATGCGAGCAGCTCGCCGCTCCAGTGAAAGTCCGGCCCTTGCAGTTCACCGTAAGCCGCGTGCAGCTCACTGAAGCGCGACAAACCGGTGAACAGATAGGCGGCCCCGCCGAGCACTTTTTTCAGATCTTCAGAGGTATTGGCCGTGACCTGGCTGCCGAAACCACCCGTTGCCATGTTCAGGAAAATCTGCCCACCGACTTCGCCCAGGTCAATCTTGCGCGGTGGCACGTCCAGCATTTCCAGTGCTTCGGCTGGCTCCAGCGGGATCCCCGCCGCGCGGGAAAAATCGTTAGCCGTTCCTAGCGGCAACAGCACCAGACTGGCCTCGTCCGGATGCGCGGCAAGCGCTTCAGCGATATCGCGCAACGTGCCATCTCCGCCTCCGGCGATGATCTTCCGAAAGCCACTCGCCAGTGCTTCTTCCACCAGACGCTGAGCGTCACCGGCCTCCCAGGTCAGCCGTACGGCCAATTCCCAGCCCTGCTTGCGTTTGCCTTCGACGGCGGCGCGAACCGCCTCATTGAGTGCCTGCTTGCCATGCAGAATCAACAGCGCCCTGCGTTCACTCATTACGGTCACTCCCCAAGATTGAATCGGTATGAAACATCTTGACCACTGGTGCACGCAAAAAAGCCATGGGAACACCATTTAATTCAAGCGACTGACCCGTTGCGTCCTACGCGACGGTATTTTTTCTTACAACATGTGAGGAATCGGCTCAATTGACCGGACACGATCCTTGATTCACCTTGTGCAGGTGGTATCAATTTTCGATTCAACAACACAAGGATGTGCAGGTAATGATTGGATACACCCTCGGAGCTGGTGGCAGTCTGGATGACGGGAAGGCCGGTGCGCTTACACTTGAAACAGCCGATGGACATTTCCATGCCAAGCCATGAAGCCAGAATTGCAAATAGTCCGGTTGCCCCTCTCGACGAAAGTCGCGCCAGCCACAAATCCGATTTCAGAAAGAACGCCAGAACCGCTGGAGAAGTTGATATGGAACCGCGCGTGACCGAACTGGAAACCCACCTCAAATACATTCGTCGGGACATGGACGAAGTTCGCGGGGATGTAAAGACCATCAAGCACCGTCTCGCCTATTCGGCGGGTGCGACGGCGGTGGTCCTGGGACTGCTGGGATGGGTTGCCAACAGCCGGTTCGATCAGTTGGTCACACTGATGAGCCATTGACAGAGGAATGCAGGCATCGACGCGGTATCGGTCGAGCCTGCAATTACCGGAAGCGGATCAGCCGAGCAGGTCACTCAGTGGAATGAACCCGACCTCATCGCCTTCTACCAGCGTACGACCTTCCAGCACTTCTACCAAGCCATCTGCCCAGGCTGCGCTGCGCAGCACGCCGGAGCTTTGATTGCGGTAGATGATCGCCCGCCCCTGCTCGAGACGACCGCGCAGGTATTCGCGCCGATTGCCGGCCACAGGCCAGACAAAACCTGCCGGAATCGTAAACTTCAGGGGTTCGACATCCTGTACGCCCTGACGCCGCAACAAGTAGGGCCGCGTGAGCAGAGCAAAGGTCACCAGCGTCGAAGCGGGGTTGCCCGGCAGACCGATGACCGGCACCTTGCGAAAATGACCGAATGTCAGCGGCTTGCCCGGTTTAATGGCCAGTTTCCACAGCGCCAGCTCGCCCTCTTCCCGCAATGCGATGCCAAGAAAATCCGCTTCACCGACCGACACGCCTCCGGTCGAGAGAATCAGGTCGACACCCTGCAAGTCGCCAAGGCGCGCCCGCGTGGTCGCCAGATCGTCCGGAAGAATACCGGCATCAATCACTTCACAACCCAGGCGCTGCAGCCAGCTGCACAACACCACCCGATTACTGTTGTAGATCTGCCCCGGCCCCAGCGGCCGGCCCGGCTCGACCAGCTCATCGCCGGTGGACAGCACCGCCACTCGGACCTTGCGTACCACATTCAGCCCGGCACACCCCAGCGACGCCGCCAGACCTTGTTCGATCGGTCCCAGCCGGGTACCTGCAGCCAGAATCAACTCACCCACGGTGGTTTCTTGCCCTTGCGGACGAATGTTCTGGCCGACGCTCATGGTTTCGATGAAACGCACGCTGCCGTCGTCCTGAACCTCGGCGTTCTCCTGCATTTCCACGCAATCGGCCCCGGAAGGCACTGGCGCACCGGTGAAGATCCGCGCGCAGGTACCGGGCTTCAACGGCTCAGGCGCCTGCCCGGCAAAGACTTTCTGGCTGACCGGCAGCGGTGCGCCGGTCCAGTCGGCCAGATTCAAGGCATAACCATCCATGGCGCTATTTGGCCAGGGTGGCAGGTCCAGGGTCGAAACCAGGTCCTCGGCGAGTACCCGCCCCTCGACTTCGGCCAAGGGCAGAAACTCGAGTTCGACAATCGGCGAGGCTTCAGCCATCTCCAGCAGGCGGGCCAACGCTTGCTCGACAGGCATCAGACTGCCGGTCTTGCCCGGCTTACCCACGGGATTCACAGGGCGCCGCCTGTTTCAGGTGAGGGACGAAGTTGCACGGACGGTGCCGCGAATCCAGCTGTTCGGCGAGAATGCCGTCCCAACCGGTGCGCACCGCATTGGTCGAACCTGGCAGGCAGCACACCAGTGTGCCATTGGCCAGACCGGCCAGTGCCCGCGACTGCACGGTCGAAGTACCGATATCGGCCACCGAGATCTGGCGGAACAGTTCACCGAAGCCGTCAACCTGTTTGTCGAGCAGACAAGCCACGGCTTCAGGCGTGCTGTCACGCCCGGTGAAACCAGTGCCGCCGGTAATCAACACGACCTGCACGACGTCCTCGGCAATCCAGTGGGCAACTTGCGCGCGGATCTTGTACAGGTCATCTTTGAGCAGGACCCGTTCGGCCAAGCGGTGACCGGCAGCAGTCAGGCGGTCGACGAAGACCTGGCCTGAGGTGTCGGTTTCCAGGGTTCGGGTATCGCTGACAGTCAGCACCGCAATGTTCAGCGGCGCAAAAGGTACATCGGCCTTGGCTTTCATTAGGCTCGTCCAGTTGTAGGAGAAACAGCCCGGTGTTATATCACAGCGCCTGAATTTTTCGCCGCCCCGCTGGAGAGCTGCCATGACCTCGAATACGCCATTGCCCCCCTGCTCCATTCTGCTCCTGGCAGGCGGACGCGGCCAGCGCATGGGCGGCCAGGACAAAGGGCTGGTCGAATGGCAGGGTGAGCCGCTGATTGCGCATTTGCAGCGCAAGGTCCGACCGCTGACTGACGATCTGATCATCTCCTGCAATCGCAATCACGAGCGTTATGCAGCCTACGCCGATCAATTGGTCAGCGATGAGCAAGGCGATTTTCCCGGGCCCCTGGCCGGCATCCTCGCCGGACTCAAGGCAGCCCGCCAGCCACACCTGCTGGTCTTGCCCTGCGATGTGCCGCGAATCGACGCCGCGCTGTTGCAGGACATGCGTGAAACCGCCGACCGGTTTCCTGAAAAACCTTTAATGTTGCGTCACGACGACCACTGGGAACCCCTGCTGTGTGTAATTCCCGTCGCCCTGTTGCCCGCCTTCGAAACCGCGTGGAACGCCGGTGAACGCAGCCCCGGCCGGGTCATGCGCAATCTCGGCGCGACTGCCCTGCAATGCCCGGACAATGACCCGCGCCTGGCCAACCTGAACACCCCCGAACTGTTAAATACGCATAACACTGTGTCAGACTGACAGCATTCAAGGAACTCTCACGCCTTGTACACGTCTCAAGCTCAGTAACCAAAAGTATTCCCATTCGGAGACACACCCATGACTCAACGGACCCTCGCCACTTTCATGCTCGCACTGGGCCTGGCTACCCTCGCTGGTTGCTCGTCGCCAACAGTGATCACCTTGAATGACGGTCGCGAAATCCAGGCCGTCGACACCCCGAAATACGATGAAGATTCGGGCTTCTACGAGTTCAAGCAACTGGACGGCAAAGAGACCCGCATCAACAAGGATCAGGTTCGTACCGTTAAAGAGCTGTAAGCTTTACGTCGATACCGGATACAGAAAAGCCCGCATCAATGCGGGCTTTTTCATGGGCGCGGAAAAGTGCCTGGCGTCACCACTGCAGGGTGATCCGGCTCTCGAATTCACGATCCTCACCGGTCACCGGGTCGACAAACCGCAGCCCCTGCGCCAGCAGCTTGAGCGGATTGGCGTAATCATCCTCAACGTCTTTCAACACATCCGGGTAGAACGGATCGTTACAGATACTCGCCCCTAGCGCGGTCATATGCACCCTTAGCTGATGCTTCTTGCCGGTCACCGGGTACAGGCCGTAGCGCCACAGATCACCGTTCTTTTCCCGGACTTCCACCGCTGTTTCCGTATTGGCAACGCCTGGCCCTTCCTGCATGCGGAAGAATGGTTCGCCATCGATCAGACGGCTTTTGTGTACCAGGGGAAATTCCAGCTCCGGAAGCGCACGGGCAATCGCCTCATAGCGTTTATCGATCTGCCGCGTAGGGAACAGCGACTGATAAGCGGAGCGGGTTTGTGAGTTAGCCGAAAAGATCACCAAGCCTGCCGTGTGCCGGTCAATGCGGTGCAGTGGCACCAGATGCGGATTATCGAGGCGACGGATCAGACGGCGCAGCAACGTCTGTTCGACGTACTCGCCGGCCGGCGTCACCGGCAGGAAGTGCGGCTTGTCCGCCACCACCAGATGTTCGTCCGCATACAGGATCGACTCGACCACCGGGATCGGTTTTTCATCCGGCACTTCACGGAAGTAGTGAATACGCAGGCCTTCCTTGTACGGCAGATCCAGCGCAATCGGCTGTCCCTGCCCATCCAGTACCCGGCCCCGGGCGATCCGGTCCAGCCATTGCTCGCGACCGATCGCACTGAAATGCTCACACAGGCAATCAAGGACGGTAGGCCAACTGCCCGGAGGAAGGTAAAGGGTGCTGGCTTGATTCTGCGCAGCGGAAAACGTTGGTGTGGACATACGGAAATTCGAACCCTCAATGCAGGTCGGCATTATCCAACACTGAGCGATACGAACCTAGCGCCGATTCCACCGCCCGCTTCAGGCCGGGATCGACTTGAGCGCGGCGGCTTCGGTGAATTCCTTGAGCCAGCGCAGCACATCGACGGCCTCCCAGCGCCCCGGGTCATACAAGGCATAGAGCAGGCCCTGATAACCGACCACATCCAGTTGCTTGTGATAACCGGCACGCTGGAACAGCGCCTCGATCTCGGCAAAACAGGTGTTGAAATGCAATTTGTTGAAAGGCGTCTTGCCCTCCGTGACCAGCCCGTCCAGGCGCAACTCGAGGACGGCCTCGCGCACCACGTCAACCGACATCCGGTTCACGCTGTTCTTCAACTGTTCGACATTGACCACGGTTCGTCCCTCTGACTGCCGGATTCACCTGCTCAAGTCATCAAAAGCAGCAGGTCCATCCAATTACTGTATGCACATACAGTAACCGAATAATCCGCAAAACGCCAAGGGAAGGATGCGCGGTCGCGACCGGCGGAAAGCCATGCCGCGTCAACGAAGAAACAGGCTCAGCGCAGGAAGGCCACCACCTGATCGGCACTGAAAGGCCAGCTCAGCTCCGCGCCGGTGTCAATTCGGCGCAGTACCGGAATTCGCAGGCTGTAAGCCTCGAACCAGGATTCATCGTCAGCAATATCCACCAGTTCGACCAGCAGACCATGCTCGACAAAAGGCATCAACTCGGCCTCTGCCACCTCACACAAATGGCATCCCAAGGTGCCGAACAACTGACATTCAGGAGGCATGATCGCTCAACCGGAAAAATGAGCATTCATTCTAGGCCTGCCTCGAAAACCCGTCGAGCCGCTGCCGCCCAAAGGCCCGAGCACGGCAACCAGTACGCAAAACCCTGACGCAAATCAGTCCAGAGAAAAGCCAATCAGGCCATGCTCCCGGGCTTTTTGCCTCTACGCTTGAGAAGCCTGAGCCTGACATCGGAGTGCCTTGTGTTTGCCAACCTGCTGATCATCCTCGCCTCATCCCTGGTGATGATTGCCCTGTTTCGCCGCCTGCGCTTGCCGCCGGTGCTGGGCTATCTGTGCGTGGGCCTGATGGTGGGGCCGACCGCGTTCAACTGGGTCAACGAGAGCGAGCACCTGCCGGACGTGGCCGAGTTGGGCGTGGTGTTTCTGCTGTTTTCGCTGGGCCTGGAGTTTTCCCTGTCGAAAATGATCGCGCTGCGCCAGGTGGTGTTTCGCCTGGGCAGTCAGCAGGTATTGCTCAGCACGGCATTACTGGGAATGGTGCTGATCGTGCTGGGCATGCCGGCGACCCCGGCCCTGCTGCTTGGCGCCGGGCTGTCGTTGTCGTCAACGGCGATTGTCACCAAGGAGTTGAGCAGCCTGGGCGAGGTGTTCAGCAGTCACGGGCAAAACGCGGTCGGGGTCCTGCTGTTTCAGGACGTGGTGGCGGTGTTATTGCTGACCCTGGTGCCGGTGTTCGCCGGGAGCAGCACGCAAGCCTGGTACTGGGCCTTGCCATTGACGCTGGTTAAGACCGTGGTGCTGTTTTTCGGTCTGCTGCTGGCCAGCCGCTGGTTGCTGCCACGGCTGTTCCACGAAGTGGCGGCCTCGCGCTCGGCGGAATTGTTCGTCCTGCTGGCGCTGGTGATTGTGCTGCTGACCGCCTGGCTGACGCACCTGCTGGGCCTGTCCCCTGCCCTCGGCGCATTTCTGGCCGGCATGCTGCTGGGCGAGAGCCACTATCGCCATCAGATCGAGGCCGACATCCGGCCGTTTCGCGACATCCTGCTCGGGGTGTTTTTCGTCAGCATCGGCATGCTGATCGATCTGCAATTGTTCGTCAGTCACAGCCTGCTGATTCTCGGCCTGACCCTCGGTCTGATGCTGATCAAAGGCACAATCGTCGCGCTTTTGGTGAAGTGGCGCGGCAGCGATCACGAAACTGCCTGGCGCAGCGGCCTGGCGCTGGCGCAGGGCGGGGAATTCTGCTTCGCATTGATGGCGCAGATGCAGCAAAACCGCATGCTGCCTGACGAACTGGGCGGCCTGCTGCTGGCGGCGACATTCTGCTCGATGTTGCTGACCCCGCTGTTGTTGCGCGGAGCACCGAAAATTGCCCTGCGCCTGCATCGCAAGCCGAATCAGGAGGCGCAAATCGAGGAGATCAGTGCGCTCAACGCCGACCTCGACCAGCATGTGGTGATTTGCGGCTACGGGCGCGTTGGCCAGTCCATCGGCCGTTTCATGCGCAATGCCAATCAACCTTACATCGCGTTGGACAACGATCCGGTGCGCGTGCAGGAAGCCGCGTCCGAGGAAAGTGATGTGCATTATGGCGACTCATCGCGCGGTGACTTGCTGACGGCCATCGGATTGTTGCGCGCGAAACTGCTGGTGATCGCCGTGGATCAGAGCGATGTCAGCCTGCGGATTCTCAAGGAAGCGCGCCGGCTCAATGCGCGGATACCGATTCTGGTGCGCACCCGCGATGACAGCCAATGGGCTGAACTCAAAGCTGCCGGCGCCACCGAAGTGGTGCCGGAGTTATTGGAGTCGAGCCTGATGCTCGCCTCCCACGCCTTGATCATGCTCGGTCTGCCAGCTCATCAGGTACAGGAGAAAGTCGACCAGGTGCGCATCAATCGCTATCGCCTGTTGCATGGCTTTTACCCCGGCACCGACGACAAGGAAACTTAGTCCTGACTGACCGCGCCGATCTTGTGCAGCGACAGGTCGGCGCCGTAATACTCTTGCTCCTGACTCAGGCGCAGACCGTGCAAGGCTTTGATCACGCCGTAGACAGCGAATCCGCCGATCAGCGCGACCACCACACCCAGCGCAGTGCCGATCAACTGACTGATCAGGCTGACGCCACCGAGGCCACCCAGCGCAGTCTGGCCGAAGATGCCACAGGCGATCCCGCCCCACACCCCGCACAAACCGTGCAACGGCCAGACACCGAGCACATCGTCGATGCGCCATTTGACTTGCGCGGCGGTAAAGCACCAGACGAACAGCGCACCGGCAATCGCGCCAGTCACCAGCGCACCCACCGGGTGCATCAGGTCGGAACCGGCGCAGATCGCTACCAGCCCGGCCAGCGGGCCGTTGTGCAGGAAGCCCGGGTCATTGCGCCCGACGATCAGCGCCGCCACCGTGCCGCCGACCATGGCCATCAGCGAGTTGACCGCCACCAGACCGCTGACGCCCTGCAAGGTCTGCGCGCTCATCACGTTGAAGCCGAACCAGCCGACAATCAGAATCCACGAACCCAGCGCCAGAAAAGGAATGCTCGACGGTGCGAACGCCACCAGACGCCCTTCGCGATAACGGCCGTTGCGCGGGCCGAGCAGCAAAACCGCCGCCAGTGCCAGCCAGCCGCCCATGGCGTGCACCACCACCGATCCGGCGAAATCATGGAACGCCGCGCCAAAACGTGCCGTCAGCCAGGCCTGCAGACCGAAGTTGCCGTTCCAGATCATGCCTTCGAAAAACGGGTAGATGAACGCCACGATCAGCGCCGTCGCACACAGCTGCGGAACGAAGCGCGCGCGCTCGGCAATCCCGCCGGAGATGATCGCCGGAATCGCCGCAGCAAACGTCAGCAGGAAGAAAAACTTCACCAGACCGTAACCGTGATCGGCACTCAGCACCGCCGCCGGTTGCATGAAGGTGACCCCATAGGAGATCCAATAGCCTATAAAGAAATAGGCCAGGGTCGAAACGGCAAAGTCGCTGAGGATCTTCGACAGTGCGTTGACCTGGTTTTTCTGGCGCACCGTGCCGACTTCAAGGAAGGCGAAACCGGCGTGCATCGCCAGCACCATCACCGCACCGATCAGAATGAACAACGTGTTGGAGCTGTGAACCAGCGTGTCCACAGCGCTTTGCAGATTTTCCATAAAGAGGCAGACCTGAAGGCTAAAAAGGCACCAAAGCGGTTCGCGCGGACAATTCATGCACCAAGTTGCGACCGGTCGGTCTGCGCAATGAAGCTGCGATGAACCGGTTTGGCGCACAAGGTCGATGTCCTGACACGAACCAGGATTATTTGAGTTAAGGTTTTGCTGCATGTACGCCCGCCAACAGCGCACGGCGGCAGCAGGACGCACCACGACATAGCAAAAGCTGTACCAGTCATTTGTACTGAACCTTCGCGCAAGGCTCATACTCGAACGCTTCAGACGTCACTTACGGAGATCCACCCATGGCCAGCATCAAGGCAAAGACTGCTCAAGAAATCCTGATGAACGACTTCCAGACTCTGGTCGCCGACACCGAGCGGCTGCTCGAACACACCGCGTCCCTGGCGGGCGATCAGGCTGATGAGCTGCGTGATCAGATTCACGACAGCCTGTTGCGCGCCCGGGAAACCCTGAAGCTGACCGAAGACACCCTGCGTGATCGCGGCCAGGCAGCGGTCACCGCCACCGAAGATTATGTGTCGGCCAACCCTTGGCAATCGGTGGGTATCGCTGCCGGGGTGGGCTTCCTGATTGGCCTGCTGGCCACTCGGCGCTGATCATGTCGATCGGCGAATCCGGCCTGGGGTCGGGCACCTCCTCTTCCACGCGGCGTCTGGGCGCCGCTGTTCTCGGCTTGCTGCACAGCCATGTCGAACTGTTCGGCATCGAGTTGCAGGAGCAGAAATCACGCACCGTCAGCCTGTTGCTGTTCGCAGGGCTGGCGCTGGTGTTTGCCCTGCTGTTGCTGGTGGGTCTGTCGACGCTGGTGCTGATCGTGTTCTGGGATACCTATCGTCTGGCAGCGATCATCGGCCTGTGCGTGTTCTACACCCTGGCGGCCGCTTTCTGCGGGCTGCGTCTCAAGGCAGCAGTCTTCGATGAATCCTCGCCCTTCCACGGCACGCTGGAAGAATTGGCCAATGATCGGGAGCGCCTGCTGCCATGAGCCTGCCTGAACTGCCACACAACAGCTCGCGCCGGGAAATGCGCAAGGCGCTGATCCGCCTGCGCATGGAAATGCATCGTCAGGAAATCCGCCACGAAGCCGGGCAAGTGCTGCAGCCCTTGCAACGCATGCGCGGCATGACGCAAAACCTGCAAGGCGGCTTCGGCATCAAGCACGCGCCGCTTTGGGGCGTGGCCGCCGTCACCCTGCTGGGCTTCATCACCGGCAAAGGCGCAAAAAGCGGCGGTGTTGGCGGGCTGACCCGGCTGATACGGCTGGGCACCAGCCTCGGGCCACTGATCAAACTGGTCATGCAGAGTTCGGGCAAACGCTAAGCCGACGCATCTGGCTACATTCTTGCAATATCCGCGGGATGAACCTCTTTACCCGGAGGTTCAATCCCGCGCGCCTACCCGGTCGGCGGGGTTCATCCAGAACAAGAACGACTAAGGAGGCCCCGTGATCGACGGGCAACCGCTCGCCTGCTTTCAACCTTTCATCGATACCGCCACCGGACGTATTGCAGGCGTCGAAGCATTGGGTCGCCTGCGCCAGCCTGACGGCCAACTGGCCTCGGTCGGGCCGTTGTTTGCCGACCCACGCACACCCGCCATCGCTCTGCGCCGGCTCGACCGGCAGATCCGCGACAACGCCCTGAGCCGACTGCATGAAGCCCCCGCCGAGTGGTTTCTCAGCCTGAACATGTCGCCGCGCTGGATCAGTCGCCTGCGCGCCGATCAACCGCTGCCCAGCCTCAAGCAGATGCTGCGCCACGGCGTCGATCCGCAACGCATCGTGTTCGAGATCACTGAACTGGGCGGCAATGGTCAGCGCCTGGCCGAAGTGGTCGCGCGCTATCGCGAGGCCGGAGCGCGGATCGCTATCGATGACTTCGGCGCCGGTTACTCGCAGCTCGATCGGGTGCTGGCGTTGCAGCCGGACATTCTCAAACTCGACATGCGCCTGTTTCAGGCTGCCGCACTGGGCGGGCCGAGCAGTGACGTGGTCAAGGCTCTGGCGCAAATGGCCGAAAAAACCGGCTGCTGGATCATCGCCGAAGGCGTGGAAACCGAGGCCCAGCTCAATTTCGCCCTGGAATGCGGTTCGCGCTACGTTCAGGGTTTCCTGTTCGCCCGGGCGCAGGAGGCGTTTTATCCGACCGACGCCTTCGTGCAGCGCTTCGCCGAACTGCGCCAGCGTTACGTGCGGCAGAAACTGGCCGAACGCGGGCGCCTGATGCAGATGCGCCAGCAACTCGGCGAACTGATGGCGATCCTCCAGAGCTGGGCTCAGGCCCACGCGCCGCTGAGTGCGCTGCCGCAACTCGAAGCCTTCCCGTGGTTGCTGCGGTTCTACCAATGCGACCGTCACGGCACCCAACTCACGCCCAACCTCGAATGGCGCAACAACGGCTGGGTCGCCGATAACCGTTATCTGGGCCACAACTGGTCATGGCGTCCGTACTTCTATCATTTGCTCGCCGAAGGCTGGGAAGAGCGGCGCCTGACCCTGTCCAGCACCTACCGCGATGCCACCAGCAACCAGTATTGCCTGACCGCCGGGCAGTTCTTCGATAACGGCGAGCGCCTGCTGCTGATCGATATTGATGCCGCGGGCTTGTAGTTCCGCTTGCAGGTGTGTGGCTGAACCGGGAAGCTAGGGCAACAGTCATCCCAGTCACCGACGGAGAGAACCAGCCTTGGATTGGCAGACCCTGCTCAACCGCGAACGCCTTGGAAAACCGCTGCACAGCCCGCAAGAGCTTGGCCGCAGCCCGTTCCACAAAGACCACGACCGCATCATCTTCTCCGGTGCCTTCCGCCGCCTGGGCCGCAAGACCCAGGTGCATCCGGTGTCGAGTAACGACCACATCCACACCCGGCTGACCCACTCGCTGGAAGTCAGCTGCGTCGGGCGCTCGCTGGGCATGCGCGTCGGTGAAACCTTGCGCAGCGCCCTGCCCGACTGGTGCGACCCGAGCGATCTGGGCATGGTCGTGCAATCGGCCTGCCTGGCCCATGACATCGGCAATCCGCCGTTCGGCCACTCCGGTGAAGACGCGATTCGTCACTGGTTCCAGCAGGCAGCCGGGCGCGGCTGGCTCGACGGCATGAGCGAAGCCGAGCGCGGTGACTTCCTCAATTTCGAAGGCAATGCGCAAGGCTTCCGGGTGCTGACTCAGTTGGAGTATCACCAGTTCGACGGCGGCACCCGCCTCACCTACGCCACCCTCGGCACCTATCTGAAATATCCGTGGACCGCACGTCACGCCGACTCGCTGGGCTACAAGAAACACAAATTCGGCTGCTATCAGAGCGAACTGCCGCTGCTGGAGCAGATCGCCCACAAGCTCGGCCTGCCACAACTGGAAGACCAGCGCTGGGCGCGCCACCCATTGGTGTACCTGATGGAGGCCGCCGACGACATCTGCTACGCGCTGATCGACCTTGAAGACGGCCTGGAAATGGAGCTGCTGGAGTACGCGGAAGTCGAATCGCTGCTGCTCGGTCTGGTGGGAGACGATCTGCCGGAAACCTATCGCCAGCTCGGCCCGCAGGATTCGCGTCGACGCAAACTGGCGATCCTGCGCGGCAAGGCCATCGAGCACCTGACCAACGCCGCTGCCCGGGCATTCGTCGAGCAACAGGATGCGCTGCTGGCCGGCACCCTGCACGGCGACCTGGTGGAACACATGCACGGCCCGGCCAAACGCTGCGTACTCAACGCCAAGGACATCGCCCGCAAGAAAATCTTCCAGGACAAACGCAAGACGCTGCATGAAATCGGCGCCTACACCACCCTGGAAATCCTACTCAACGCGTTCTGCGGCGCGGCCCTGGAGCAACATGGCGGCCGCACGCCGTCGTTCAAGAGCCGCCGGATCCTCGATCTGCTGGGCAACAATGCGCCGGATCCCCATGGCCCGCTGCACACCTCGTTCCTGCGCATGATCGACTTCATCGCCGGGATGACCGACAGCTACGCCAGTGACATGGCGCTGGAAATGACCGGGCGTTCCAGCCACTGACAGAAAAAATTGCTCAACCGGGTCAGGCAACTGCCCGGATGAGCGATACTTTGATTGAACCGGTTCTGTGGTCTCAGGCAAACGGATCGACTGAAAGGTAAATCCGTTTAACAGCCAACTACGCAAACAAAACCTTGTTTATTCAAGGTTCGACAAGCAACTTAAAACATTCAGATAAACAAATCAGCACAACACTTCCTTACGCGACACAGAGTTTGGTCGTAGTCGGTTTCCTTTTAGTGCGTAGGACTTATCCTATATTGCCGCAACAACCCCGGGAGTTCATGCGGCAGCTCATTTATCTGAGCTAAGGTGCGCCCTTTATTCGCGCACGTATGGGATTTGATTATGAACTCCGTTTTTATTGTCGATGATCACCCCGTCATCCGACTTGCCGTTCGAATGCTGCTCGAGCATGAAGGTTATAAGGTCGTCGGCGAAACCGATAACGGGGTCGATGCCATGCAAATGGTCCGCGAATGCATGCCCGACCTGATCATCCTTGATATCAGCATACCCAAACTCGACGGCCTGGAAGTTCTCGCCCGTTTCAACGCCATGGGCACCCCGCTCAAAACCCTGGTACTGACGGCGCAATGCCCGACGCTGTTCGGCATTCGCTGCATGCAGTCCGGTGCATCCGGTTATGTCTGCAAAGAGGAAGACTTGAGTGAACTGGTCAGTGCGATCAAGGCGGTACTTTCCGGTTACAACTATTTCCCCAGCCAGGCATTGAATCCGGTACGCCTCGACGACGTGCGTTATGCCGAACTGGAGTTATTCAAATCCGTCAACGACCGCGAGCTGATGGTCCTGCAATTATTTGCCCAAGGGCGCACCAACAAGGAAATAGCCAAGGGCATGTTTCTCAGTAACAAGACAGTCAGTACCTACAAAAAACGCCTGATGCAAAAACTCAAGGCCAGATCTCTGGTGGAACTGATCGAGATGGCCAAACGCAACGCGCTAGTGTGAGAGCCTGAATGCCCAGTCGTTTAAAGATCTGTCTCGCCCTATGTTGCGTCAGCCTGTGCCTGACGACTCAGGTGCATGCCAGCTTCGTCACCGCGCAAGATTATGTGCTGCGCAGCCGCTCGGGCCACGAAGCGCCATCCGTGTCCCTTGAACCCGCGCAACGGCAATGGCTGGAGAGTCGCCGCGAACTGGTACTGGGCACTTCCGCGCCGGACTATCCGCCGTTCGACATGACCGCCAGCGGTCGTGATTACGAGGGTTTTACCGCCGACTACGCCGGTCTGCTCGAACAGGCTGTCGGGTTGCCAATCCGGGTCAAGCGCTTTGCCTCACGGGAAGCCGCCTTGCAGGCGTTGATAGCAGGTCAGGTCGACATGCTCGGTACGGCCAACGGTTTCGAGGCCAGTAACGCAAATATCCTGCTTTCAACGCCCTACGCCATCGATCAGCCGGTTCTGGTTACCCGCGAAGGCGAGACCCGCTCGCTGACTGAAGGCCTGGCCGGTCTGCGGCTGAGCATGGTCTATCACTATCTGCCCCAGGATGAGGTCAAGGCGCAGTATCCCAAAGCCATCCTGACGTCCTATCCTTCCTATCAAAACGCAATCAACGCGGTGGCTTTCGATCAGGCTGACGTGTTTCTGGGTGACACCATTTCCACCCACTACATGATCAACAAGGGTTATCTGAACAACATTCGCATGGCCAATTTCGGCAAACAGGAAGCCCATGGTTTCAGCTTTGCCGTTCACGCCGACAACCCGCAACTGCTGGCGATCATCAACACCGTGCTGCAAGCCATACCGGCCAGCGAACGGGACAACATCGCCAAGCGCTGGAGCGCCGGCAGCGACATTCTGCTGACCGACCAGAAGCTGCAATTGACCCACCACGAAGAACAGTGGCTCAAACAGCACCCGGTGCTGCGCGTCGTCGTCAACGAGGCGTTCGCGCCGCTGACATTCTTCGACAGCGACGGCAACCTGCGAGGCATCACCGCCGACCTGCTCGAACTGCTGCGCCTGCGTACCGGCCTGCGCTTCGAACTGGTCCGCAGCCGCAGTGACGGAGAAATGATCGAGCAGATCAATCAACATCGGGCGGATCTGATCGCCGCGTTGCTACCCAGCCCCCAACGGGAAAAGACCCTGCAATTCAGCCGTCCCTATCTGGAAAACTCCTTCGTCCTGCTGACGCGCAAATCCGCTGACAGCCCGACACATCCCACCCAGCTCAAGAACCGATACCTGGCGATTGCCCAAGGCAGTCCCATGGCTGATTACCTGCGCCGCGAATTCCCCAACATCCACCTGATCGAAACCTCCGACACTTTCGGTGCCGCAACCTTGCTCGCCGAAGGCAAGGCCGATGGCGCCGTCGCCTCGCTGGTGATTGCCAATTATCTGATTTCGTCGCGGATCTTCGAACATCAATTGCAGATCACCACCACCCTGGGCACACGTCAGGCGGCCTTCTCGCTGGCCAGCGCCCGTGACAATGCCGAACTGGGCTCGATCCTCGACAAGGCGCTGCTGAGCATCACACCGGAGGAACTGGGGGTCATCAACAGTCGCTGGCGCGGTTTCTCCAATGCGGCTCAAAGCAACTGGCATCACTACAAGCGCCTGTTTTACCAATTGATCGGCGCGGCCTGCCTGCTGCTGCTGCTGTCGCTGTTGTGGAACGCCTACATGCGTCGCCAGATCAAGCAACGCCAGGCCGCCGAACGGGCACTCAACGATCAGTTCGAATTCATGCGTTCACTGGTCAACGGCACCCCTCACCCGATCTACGTGCGCGACCGCCAGGGTCTGCTGCAAAGCTGCAACGACAGCTACCTCGAAGCCTTCAACGCCAAACGCGAAGACGTGATCGGCAAAAGTGTCATGCAGGGCACACTGAGCAACGCCTTCGAAGCCCAGGCATACCAGGCGGATTACCAGCGGGTGGTGGCCGAAGGCACGCCTCTGCTGCTCGATCGACCGCTGCACATCGGTGGCCGGCGTTTGACGATCTACCACTGGATCCTGCCGTACCGCGACTCCAGTGGCGATGTGCAAGGGATCATCGGCGGCTGGATCGACATCAGTGAACGTCGCCAATTGTTCGATGAACTGCGCCGGGCCAAGGAACAGGCGGACAACGCCAACCGCGCCAAAAGTACCTTTCTGGCCACCATGAGCCACGAAATCCGCACGCCGATGAATGCCATTATCGGCATGCTCGAACTGACGCTCGAACGCATGAATGATCAGGCTCCGGATCGCTCCTCCATTGAAACCGCCTACTGCTCGGCCAAGGATCTGCTGGGCCTGATCGGCGACATTCTCGATATCGCGCGGATCGAGTCCGGGCACCTGAGCCTGAGCCCCGAACGGGTCAATCTGGTCGAAACAGTGGCGTCGGTGGTCAGGATCTTCGACGGCCTCGCCCGCCAGAAAAACCTCCTCCTGCCGCTGATCATCAATCCCCCCGGGCTGCAGGTTGACGTGGAACTGGATCCGTTGCGCTTCAAGCAGATCCTGTCGAACCTGATCAGCAATGCCATCAAATTCACTGAGTCCGGGCAAGTGCGGATCAATCTGGATGTGCTGCCCAACGGGCGGAGCCAATGCTCGCTCGTTCAGTTGACGATCCAGGACACCGGGGTCGGCATCAGCATCGAAGATCAACAACGCCTGTTCGAGCCGTTCGCCCAGACCGAGAGTGGCCGGCAGCAAGCTCGCAGCGGCGCAGGCCTGGGGCTGGTGATCTGTCGCAACCTGTGTGAAATGATGGGTGGGCAGCTGCAGTTGAGCAGCCAGCCGGGGATCGGCACCCAGGTCTGCCTGTCACTGCCGCTGCAAACGCTACCGTGCCAGGTGACCACGGCAAAAACCGAGCCTGTGCTGCAAACCTCTGCACCACTGAACATTCTGGTGGTCGACGATCATCCGGCCAATCGCCTGCTGATGTGCCAGCAACTGGAGTTCCTCGGGCACCGATTCACCCTCGCCGAAGAGGGTCGGAGTGGATTCGAGAAATGGCAGACCGGTGCATTCGACCTGGTTATCGCTGACTGCAACATGCCGTTGATGAACGGCTACGAACTGACCGAGGCGATCCGCCAGCAGGAACAACGCACTGGCCGCCCTCCGTGTACCGTGCTGGGTTTCACGGCCAACGCGCAGCCTGAAGAAGTACAGCGCTGCAAACAGGCCGGCATGAATGACTGCCTGTTCAAGCCGTTGAGCCTCAGCGCACTGAGCCACTGGATCAATGGTCTGCAGCCCGCGACGCTTGAACCGGCGTTCAATCTTGACGGGTTGAGTCAGTTGACTGGCGGCAACCCGCTGCAAGTCCGGCGTCTGCTCACGCAATTGCTCAAGAGCAGCCGTCTCGATCGCGAGGAATTATTAGCCCTGGCCCCCTGCAATGATCGTCAGGCAGTGGCGCTGGTCGCCCACAAGATCAAAGGCGCCGCCCGGATCGCCCAGGCCTCGCGTCTGATCGCCTGTTGCGATGCGCTGGAACAGGCCTGCATGCAGACAACGCCCGCACCGACCATCGTGCGCTGCGTCGAGGCCACCGACGCAGCCATGCTCGAACTGGAGCAGGCGTTGCGGCAACAACTGGAACCGTTCGAAGAAAGCACAATGACCGAGCCTTAACTATGCTTGGACGCTGAGCAGTGTGTTTACTTCAATGGAGAGTCAGCAATGCCCAGCCCACTGCGCCCGGATCAACGCCGGTTCCCGTTGCACGTGCACATCAGCGTCATGTTCACCTTTCTGCTGTTGCTCACAGGCGTGGTGCTGGGGCTGTTCAATTATCGCCAGACCACTCGGATCATCCTGTCGAGCAGTGAAAACCTGTTCAATCGCATAGAACAGGATGTGCGCCTGGACCTGCATTCAACCTACGAACCGATCCGGCACCTGCTGAGCCTGCTGGCCGACAATCAGGCGGCCGAGGCGCCGAACCTGCAACAGCGTCTGGCGCTGCTCAAGCCGTTCAGTCAGTCGCTCAAGGACAACACCGATCTCGCCTCGCTGTATCTGGGCTACGGCAACGGCGATTTCTTCATGGTCCGGCCCTTGCGCACCAGCGCGCTGAAAACCCTGCTCAAGGCACCACCAACAGCGGTCTATCAGGTCTGGAGCATCGAGCACGACGCCAGCGGCACCGTATTGTCGCAGTCACTGTTCTTCGACCAGACGCTGACGCCTGTCGGACGCGACACCAATCCCGACGACCGCTACGACCCGCGTACCCGCAACTGGTACAGCAACGCCCTGCAACAGGGCGATCAGATCACCACCGAACCCTATGTATTTTTCTCCACGCACAATGTGGGCACCACCCTGGCCAGACGCAGCAGCGCAACCAGTGTGATCGGTGCCGATCTGACTTTGGAGGCACTCTCGGCCACCTTGACCAAGCATGTGGTCACCCCCTCGACCGAAATCGTGCTGTTCGATGTCGATGGCAATGCGGTGGCCTATCCGGACAGCAGCCGGCTGATCGTCGACGACAGCAGCGCACACCTGGCCAAAGCGGCCGACCTCAGCCCGAATCTGCACGCGTTGCTGTCCACCGCCCATCCGGGCAAACGGCTCGACGTCAATGGCCGCCACTGGATCGTCGCCCGCAGCACCCTGCAGGAAGGCGGGCCGAAAGGTTTGCAGATGGCCCTGCTGGTGCCCGAGGACGAACTGCTTGCCGATGCCTACCGCATGCGCTGGCAAGGCGCGCTGATCACCTTGGCGATCTTGCTGCTGTGCCTGCCGCTGGGCTGGCTGATCTCGCGGATTCTGGTCAAACCGTTGCACGCGCTGGTCAAGGAAGCCGACGCGATCCGCAGTTTCGATTTCAACTTTCCGGTCACCCGCCGCTCGCCGGTGCTGGAGGTTGACCAGTTGAGCCTGTCGATGGCGCGCATGAAGGACACGCTCGCCAGTTTCTTCCGCATCACCGACAGCCTCTGCGCCGAAACCCGCTTCGCCCCGCTGCTGCAACGGGTGCTGTTCGAAACGGCGCAGATCGCCCAGGCGCAGGCGGGGTTGATCTATCTGCGCGAAAGCGATGGCAACCGGATGGAGCCTTACGGACTGGTCATTGATGGCGCCTCGCACGAGCCGGGCGAGTTCGCTGTGCTGGGCCGGGATCTCCTGGCCGATCAAGGGCCGGCGTGGTTCCAGCAACTGATCAACGCTGACAACGTGGTCAGCAGCCTTGGCTTCGAGCAGGCCGGGGACTTGCAGAAAGTCCTGTTGGCCATGCAGTCGCCGCGCATCCACCTGATCGGCATCCGCCTGCGTAATCGGCACAACGAAACCATCGGCCTGTTGCTTCTGCTGATCAACGACAGCGGCAGCGCTCAGGACCTGGAAAAACTGCGCCCGGACCGCATCGCCTTCCTGCAAGCCGTGTCTGGTGCGGCGGCGGTGAGTATCGAAAGTCAGCGCCTGCAAGCGAAGCAGAAGCAGTTGCTCGACGCGTTCATTCAGTTGCTGGCCGGCGCCATCGACGCCAAGAGCCCCTACACCGGCGGCCACTGCCAGCGCGTGCCGGAACTGACCCTGATGCTCGCGCAGGCCGCGGCCGCCAGCCAGGCGCCGGCGTTCCAGAGCTATCAGCCCAGTGAAGATGAATGGGAAGCCCTGCACATTGCGGCCTGGCTGCACGATTGCGGCAAAGTCACGACACCAGAATATGTCGTCGACAAGGCAACCAAACTGGAAACCCTCAATGATCGCATCCACGAAATCCGCACCCGTTTCGAAGTGCTCAAGCGCGATGCCTGGATCAGTTACTGGCAGGCGATCGCACTGGGCGGCAACGCGGCGCAACTGAGCGAACTGCGTGACGCCACGCTTACGCAACTGGATGACGACTTTGCCTTCGTTGCCCGCTGCAATCTGGGCGGTGAGGCCATGGCGCCCGCCGATCTGCAACGTCTTGAACGCATTGCCGAGCGGCGCTGGACGCGCACCCTCGATGATCGCCTGGGGGTGTCATGGGAGGAAAACCGCCGTCAGGCGCAAACGCCGGCGGCGAATCTGCCGGTCAGCGAGCCACTGCTGGCGGACAAGCCCGAACACCTGATAGAACGCGCCGACAGCGAACTGATACCGGAAGACAATCCGTGGGGGTTCAAACTGGATGTGCCGCGTTACAAATACAATCGCGGCGAACTGTACAACCTGAGCATTGCCCGGGGCACGCTGACCCGCGAAGAGCGCTACATCATCAATCACCACATGGTGCAGACGATCCTGATGCTCAGCCACCTGCCCTTCCCCGGGCACCTGGACAGCGTCGCGGAAATCGCCGGTGGGCATCACGAAAAGATGGACGGCAGCGGTTATCCCAAACGCCTGAAGCGCGAGGACATGAGCCTGCCGGCACGGATGATGGCGATTGCCGATATTTTCGAGGCACTGACAGCGGCGGATCGACCGTACAAGAAGGCCAAATCCTTGAGTGAAGCCCTGGGGATCATGGCCACCATGTCCCGCGAGGCGCACATCGACCCCGAGCTGTTTGCGCTGTTCATCAACGACGGGGTGTACATGCAGTACGCCGCGCGGTTTCTCGATCCGCGCCAGATCGATGCGGTGGACCCGGCCAGCCTGTTGCGCAAGGCTGGCCTGAGTGCCTGATCAGCAGTCGGTCAGACGCAGGAAGATCGCCGCCAGTTGTTCAATGCCGGCCTGATCGTCGGTGCCGAAACGTGCGAGTTTCGGGCTGTCGAGATCAAGTACGCCGATCAGCCGACCGTCCTTGACCAGCGGCACTACCAGCTCGCTGTTGGAGGCGCTGTCGCAAGCGATATGACCGGGGAATGCATGCACGTCTTCAACGCGCTGGGTCTGCCGACTGGCCGCTGCCGCGCCACATACACCGCGACCGAACGGAATGCGCACGCAGGCGATCTGCCCCTGAAACGGGCCAAGCACCAGTTCTTCGTTGCGATTGAGGTAGAAACCGGCCCAGTTCAAATCGTCGAGTTGATTGAACAGGAACGCCGAAAACTGCGCGGCGTTAGCGATGAAATCGCGCTCGTCCGCCAGCAGCGATTCCAGTTGTGCGGCCAACATGCCATAGCCTTCGAGGCCCTGGCCGCTTTGTTGCAAATCAATCATGCCTTGTGCTCCAGCAATTTCAGTCCCACCCAGTAACGGGCGAATTGGTACGCGCAACGTCCGTTGCGATTGCCGCGCCCGGTTGCCCAGCGCACGGCGAGGATGTCGAGCTCTTCGTCGCGCTGCCAGCTCAAGCCGGCCTTGGCGGCCAACTGGCCGATCCAGTGTTCGACGACGTTGAGGAAGTGTTCCTGGGTAAACGGATAAAACGACAACCACAGGCCGAAACGGTCGGACAAGGCGATCTTGTCTTCCACCGCCTCACTCGGATGCAGCTCGCCGTCGACGCGTTTCCAGTTTTCGTTGTCGCTTTCCTTTTCCGGCACCAGATGGCGGCGGTTGGAAGTGGCGTACAGCAGAACGTTGTCCGGGGCCTGTTCGAGCGAGCCGTCGAGCACGCTTTTCAGCACGCGATAATCGCCTTCGCCGGATTCGAACGACAGGTCATCGCAGAACAGCACGAAGCGTTGCGGCAGTTTGCCGATCTGCTCGACCACCCGCGGCAGGTCGGCCAGATGGTCGCGCTCGATTTCGATCAAACGCAGGCCGGCCTTGGCGTGTTCGGCCAGCAGCGCGCGCACCAGCGACGATTTACCGGTGCCGCGCGAGCCCCAGAGCAGCGCATGGTTGGCCGGCATGCCGTCGAGAAACTGCTGAGTGTTGCGGCCCAGTTGTTCCAACTGACGATTGACACCGATCAGGTCGGACAGGCGCATGTCGAGGCTGACTTCCAGCGGCAGCAAATAGCCGCTGCGCCCGTCACGCTGCCAGCGCGCGGCCAGGCAGGTTTCCCAGTCGATCAGCGGACGCGGCGCCGGCAGCAAGGGTTCGATCCGCGCCAGAACCGACTCGGCGCGTTCAAGAAAAGCATTCAATCGGGAATCCACGTCTTCTCCTCGGGCACGTTCACAGTGATGATGTCGATCCAGCGACGACAGACAGATCTCAATCCCCGTTCAAGCCTTGTTACAAGGCGCTTCGGGAACCTCGGTATCCATACATGATCGACTATGCTTGAGCAGCGAAGGGAAACGGAAGTGGTTCAACACCCCATGGATATCAAATTCACCCACCGGCTGTCATACAAGCAAGCCAGATTCACGGTGCTGGTCGGGTTCGTTCTGGGCACGCTGCTCAGCCTGCTGCAAATCGGCATCGATTATGCCAGTGAAGACGCCTCCATCAACCGTGAAATCCTGTCTTTGCTGGAAATCAGCCACAATCCGGCGTCACGAATCGCCTACAACATCGATGCGGAACTGGCGCAGGAACTGACCCTTGGCCTGTTGCGTTCGCCGGCGATCATCTCGGCGCAACTGACCGACAACAACGGCAACGTCCTGGCCAACGTCAAGCGCCCGGAGCTGCAAAGCGGTTACCGGGTGATCAGCGACTTTCTGTTCGGTGCCAAGCGCCAGTTCGAAGACCGCCTGTACCTCGATCACCTGCCCGAGGAATCACTGGGCACGCTGAGCCTGGAGGTCGATACCTACGCGTTCGGCAGCCGGTTTCTGCGCCGCGCCGAAGTCACCCTGCTCAACGGCTTTGCCCGCAGCCTGATCCTCACTGGCATCCTGTTGGCGCTGTTCTACGTGATGTTGACCAAGCCACTGGTGCGCCTGATCCGGGAACTCAGCGCGCGTGACGCACGCAGCGCAGAACCGACGACCCTGGAATGTCCGGCCGGCCACGCCAATGACGAGATCGGCGTACTGGTCAAAGTCGCCAACCAGCAGTTCGACAATATCGCCACGGAAATCCAGCAACGGCGCAACGCGGAAAACCGCCTCACCGATTACCTCGGGCAACTGGAGCACATCGTCTCGGCCCGCACTGCCGAGCTCAAGGCCATCAACACCCGGCTCAGCCAGTCCAACGAAGAACTGGAAGTCGCTCGCAGCACTGCACTGGACATGGCCGAAGCGCGCTCGGCATTTCTCGCCAACATGAGCCACGAGATTCGCACCCCGCTCAATGGCCTGCTGGGGATGATCGCCTTGTCCCTCGATGGGCCGCTGAATGCCGAGCAGCAACAGCAACTGTCGATTGCCCATGACTCGGGCAAGGTGCTGGTCGAGCTGCTCAACGATATTCTCGACCTGTCCAAGTTCGATGCGGGGCAACTGGAGCTCGAACACATCCCGTTCGACCTCGGCTCACTGATCGAAGACACCGCCAACCTGCTGTCGCAGAACGCTGCGCCGAGCGTCGAGCTGACCTGCCTGATCGACCCGCACTTCCCCGCGCTGGTGCTGGGGGATCCGACCCGGGTACGGCAAATCGTCAGCAACCTGCTGTCCAATGCCCTGAAGTTCACCCGCTTCGGCCGGGTCGATGTGCGCCTGTCCGCCCACAAGGACGGGGTGCGCATCGAAGTCTGCGACACCGGCATCGGCATCGCTCAGGATGCCCAGGTGAAAATCTTCCAGCCGTTCACCCAGGCCGGTGCCGGCATCACCCGGCAGTACGGCGGCACCGGTCTCGGTCTGGCGTTGACCTACAACCTGTGCGAGGCCATGCAAGGCCGATTGACCATCAGTTCCGAGGCCGGTTTCGGCAGTCAGTTCTGTGCCGACCTGCCACTGCTGTGTCACACCCGGGCGGTCATGCCGCCGCCACTGCACGGCAAGGTACTGGCGATCACGGCCGCCAGCAGCGGGCTGGCGGAACTGCTCAAGACATTGTTGCCGGTGTGGGGCGTGAGCTATGAGCAGCGCACCATGGATGACCCGTTGCTGGGCCTGTCACCCGATCTGCTGATCACCGATTGCCCGGAATGCCTGTTCAGTCTGCGCCCGACCATCAGCGCACCGATCCTCGTCGTAACCGCTTATGGCAGTTTCATGCCCGGCGAAGAAGCCGCCGCGCTGGCGCCATTGCAGCAACAAGCCCGACCGCTGGCACGCAACGCGCTGTACCAGATCCTGCGGCGCATTCTGCTGGCCGATGTCACCACGAGCAACGATGCGCGCCTCGAGAGCCAGCCGGTCCGGCGGCGCGGAAAGGTGCTGCTGGTGGAGGACAATCCGGTCAATCAACTGGTGGCCAAAGGCATGCTCGGCAAGCTCGGTTGCGACGTGGTGGTCGCCGCCCACGGTGCCGAGGCGCTGGATCAACTGGAGCACGATGAGTTCGATCTGGTGCTGATGGACTGCAACATGCCGGTGATGGACGGCTACGAAGCGAGCCGGCAGATCCGCCAGAGCGGGCGCTGGCCGCATTTGCCGATCGTCGCGCTGACCGCCAACGCCATGTCCGAGGAACGCGAGCGCTGCCGCGCCGCCGGCATGAGTGATTACCTGGCCAAGCCGTTCCGCCGCGAAGAGCTGGCGGCCCTGCTCGACCAGTGGATGCCGGCTACGTCAGCGCTTTGATCTGCCCCAGCAGATGATCGAGGCCGTTGCGCAAATCGTTGAGCCGATCAAGATCCACCCCGCTGTCACACAACAACCGGGCCTTGAGCGGCCCGACCTGCTCGCGCAGCGCCTGGCCTTGCGCGGTCAGGCTCAGATGCACTTCACGCTCGTCGCGCGCCGAACGCTGGCGTTGCACCCACTGCAATTGTTCAAGACGCTTGAGCAACGGCGTCAGGGTGCCGGAGTCCAGCGCCAGGCGCTCGCCCAACGCCTTGACCGTCGGTTGCTCCGGTGCGCTGTCCTGCCATTCCCACAGCACCAGCATCGCCAGGTACTGCGGGTAGGTCAGGCCGAGCTGATCGAGCATCGGCTTGTAAGCGCGAATCACCGCCCGGGACGCGGCGTACAACTTGAAGCACAACTGACTGTCGAGCTTCAGCGAATCGTCGGGCAGGCTGTTCATTTGAGCAGGGCTTCGATCTCGCCGCTGATGTCCTGCGGCTTGGTGGTCGGGGCGAAACGCTTGACCAGTTGCCCATCCTTGCCGATCAGGAACTTGGTGAAGTTCCACTTGATGCCCTCGGAGCCGAGCAAACCCGGAGCGCGCTTTTTCAACTGCACGAACAGCGGATGCGCATCAGACCCGTTGACGTCGATCTTCTTGAACAGCGGGAAGCTCACGCCGTAATTCAGCTCACAGAACTCGCTGATCGCACCTTCGTTACCCGGCTCCTGCTTGCCGAACTGATTGCACGGGAATCCCAATACCACCAGGCCCTGATCCTTGTAGGTCTGCCACAGCTCTTCCAGGCCTTTGTATTGCGGGGTGAAGCCGCATTTGCTGGCGGTGTTGACCACCAGAACGGCTTTGCCGGCGAAATCGGCCAAGGTCTTTTGCTCACCCTTGATGGTAGTGACAGGGATATTCAGCAGGTTATCGCTCATGGGTCAGCTCCGCGGGTTATCGGGAAAGGCCAAACATAGCGAGCAATTAAATTGTGCGCAATTTAATTATCCGAAAGGCGACCCGCAGGTCGCCTGTCCGCTTACTCGCGCAGCTCGAGATTCAGGCACACCGAGTTGATGCAATAACGCAAGCCAGTCGGTGGCGGGCCATCGGGGAACACGTGGCCCAGATGCGCGTCGCAGCGGGCGCATTTGACCTCGGTGCGGATCATGCCGTGGCTGGTATCGCGAATCTCGGTCATGGCGCTTTTGCCGATCGGCGCATAGAAGCTTGGCCAGCCGCAGCCGGAATCGAATTTGGTCTTGGAGTCGAACAGCGGCTCATTGCAGCAGACGCAGTGATAGACACCGTCGGTTTTGGTGTCGTTGTATTTGCCGGAAAACGGCCGTTCGGTCGCACTGAGACGGCACACGTTGTACTGCTCGGGGTCGAGCATCGCCCGCCATTCTTCCAGGGTTTTTTCCAACTTTTCCATCATCACACCTCAGCGGCTGAAAAAGCCCGATCTGTACCTTTTCCACGGATCGGGTGGCACGTATGATTGCGCCTCGTCACACGCCAGTCTGGCAGCCAGACCGGGCGCATTCAAACGGATTCTCGGCGCCATGGCGCAAGACTCCGCCTGTGCGAAGACGCAGGAATCCCAGTACGGTTGGCCATCCGCCGTCTGGATCGTTCATTTTCGGGATCACATCGCCATGCAGTTCAGCAAATCGAACAAGCTCGCCAACGTCTGCTACGACATTCGCGGCCCGGTGCTCAAGCACGCCAAACGTCTGGAGGAGGAAGGCCAGCGCATCCTCAAGCTGAACATCGGCAACCCGGCGCCGTTTGGTTTCGAAGCGCCGGACGAAATTCTTCAGGATGTGATCCGCAACCTGCCGACCGCCCAAGGCTACAGCGACTCCAAAGGCCTGTTCAGTGCCCGTAAAGCGGTGATGCAGTACTACCAGCAAAAAAATGTCGAAGGTGTCGGCATCGAAGACATCTACCTGGGCAACGGCGTGTCCGAGCTGATCGTGATGTCGTTGCAGGCGCTGCTCAACAACGGTGACGAAGTGCTGGTGCCGGCACCGGACTACCCGCTGTGGACCGCCGCCGTGAGCCTGGCCGGCGGTAACGCCGTGCACTATCTGTGCGACGAGGGCGCCGACTGGTTCCCTGACCTGGCCGACATCAAGGCCAAGATCACCCCGAACACCAAGGCCATGGTGATCATCAACCCGAACAACCCGACCGGCGCGGTGTATTCGAAGGAAGTGCTGCTGGGCATGCTGGAAATCGCCCGCGCGCACAACCTGGTGGTGTTTTCCGACGAGATCTACGACAAGATCCTTTACGACGCCGCCGTGCACATCTGCACCGCTTCGCTGGCGCCGGACCTGCTGTGCCTGACCTTCAACGGTCTGTCGAAATCCTACCGCGTGGCGGGTTTCCGCTCCGGCTGGATCGCCATCTCCGGGCCGAAACACAATGCCCAGAGCTACATCGAAGGCATCGACATGCTGGCCAACATGCGCCTGTGTGCCAACGTCCCGAGTCAGCATGCGATTCAGACCGCCCTCGGCGGCTATCAGAGCATCAATGACCTGGTACTGCCGCAGGGCCGCCTGCTGGAGCAGCGCAACCGCACCTGGGAATTGCTCAACGACATTCCGGGCGTCAGTTGCGTCAAGCCGATGGGCGCGCTGTATGCGTTCCCGCGGATCGACCCGAAAGTCTGCCCGATCCACAACGACGAGAAATTCGTTCTCGACCTGCTGCTCTCCGAGAAGCTGCTGGTCGTGCAAGGTACGGCCTTCAACTGGCCGTGGCCGGATCACTTCCGCGTGGTGACCCTGCCCCGCGTCGACGATCTGGAAATGGCCATCGGCCGCATCGGCAACTTCCTCAAGTCCTACCGCCAGTAACCGGTCAACGGTGCGCAACGGCCCGAACGTTGCGCACTGTCTGATTCAGCAACACTTCTGCTCTCCCCGCCTCGCTGCGCCTTCTACACTTGCGATTCATAGGGCCCACCCGCCTCTGGCGCAGTGGCGGCGGGTAGCGGCCGGCTGTAATCCCTTTCGGTTTTGGCCGTGGGCAATGACCTGCAGACTCGGGAAGTCGCTGTAGGACACAGTTTGAAATAGTCACTCGGTTGAATCACCCGGTGCCGCACCTTATATACCCCGCAGTACGCTACATCTTTAGCTTGAGGAGATTTCTACAACCATGATGCGCATCCTGCTGTTTTTGGCCACTAACCTGGCGGTCGTGCTGATAGCCAGCATCACCCTGAGCCTGTTCGGCTTCAACGGGTTCATGGCGGCCAACGGGGTTGATCTCAACCTCAGTCAGCTGCTGGTTTTCTGTGCGGTCTTTGGTTTCGCCGGTTCACTGTTCTCGCTGTTCATCTCCAAGTGGATGGCGAAGATGAGCACCAGCACCCAGATCATCAGCCAGCCACGTACCCGGCATGAGCAATGGCTGCTGCAAACCGTCGAGCAACTGTCCCGCGAAGCCGGGATCAAGATGCCCGAAGTCGGTATTTTCCCGGCCTACGAAGCAAACGCCTTCGCCACCGGCTGGAACAAGAACGACGCGCTGGTCGCGGTCAGTCAGGGCCTGCTCGAACGTTTTTCGCCAGATGAAGTGAAAGCCGTTCTGGCCCACGAAATCGGTCACGTGGCCAACGGTGACATGGTCACCCTGGCACTGATCCAGGGCGTGGTGAACACCTTCGTGATGTTCTTCGCGCGGATCATCGGCAACTTCGTCGACAAGGTGATTTTCAAGAACGAAGAAGGCCAGGGCATCGCCTACTACGTGGCGACGATCTTCGCCGAGCTGGTTCTGGGCATTCTCGCCAGCGCCATTGTCATGTGGTTCTCGCGCAAACGCGAATTCCGTGCCGACGAAGCCGGCGCACGTCTGGCCGGTACCAATGCGATGATCGGTGCACTGCAACGCCTGCGCGCCGAACAGGGCCTGCCGGTGCACATGCCGGACACCCTGAACGCATTCGGCATCAACGGCGGCATCAAACAGGGCTTTGCCCGCATGTTCATGAGCCACCCGCCGCTGGAAGAGCGTATCGACGCGCTGCGTCGTCGCGGTTGATCGGTTTGGCGCAGTAACGAAAAGGCCCGCAGCGATGCGGGCCTTTTTTTTGTGCGCGGGGTTATGGGTCGGCTGTTCTCGCCCCATCGCTGGCAAGCCAGCTCCCACAGGGTTTTGTGGTGTTCTCTGGATTTCTGATTCAACACGGATCACTGTGGGAGCTGGCTTGCCAGCGAAGAGGCCGTTAATACCGATACAAAACTATTGGCCAGAAACCCGATACACCCGCTCCTCTAACCGCGTCACCCCCGCCTGCAGGAACCTGACACTCTCCGCCAGCACATCCTGTTCTTCAAGCACCTGCACCTGCCAGACTTCGCCCAGCAACCGCTGCACTTCATCATCCGCCACTGCAAACGGGGGCCCTGGCATTTGCACCTGATCGTAATCCAGGGTGATCAACAACCCTTGCACACTGTGCGGCAGGATCTGCTGCAAATGCGCCGCATAGCGCTCACGCATCGGAGCCGGCAAGGCAATCAGCGCTGCCCGGTCGTACAACGCCGCGCAATCCGCAACATCATCGGCTGTCAGCGCAAAGAAATCACCGCACCACAACTCGATGGAATCGGCGCGATAGACCTTGAACGGCCCCTTGGCACTGACCTGCGGCTTTACCTGATGCTCACTGAAAAAATCCTCGACGGCCTTCAGCGACAGCTCGACTCCGAGCACTTGATGCCCGCGCCCGGCCAGCCACAACAGATCCAGGCTTTTCCCGCACAGCGGCACCAGCACCCGGGTCTGGGCCGGGATCGCCAGTTGCGCCCAGTGCCGCTGCAGATACGGGTTCACCTCAGGCAAATGAAAGCCGATCTGATTGGATTCCCACTTCTTGTGCCAAAACTCAGGCTGCATGCATCACCCCAAAAAATTCGATCAAAAGGCGTTAAAACTTATATTAGATTTAGATCAATGATCTGACTGAAGATGAGGCCATCTTACCGCTCAGGAACCTTTCCATGTTTCCCAGCCTGTTTATCTCCCACGGCTCACCGATGCTGGCCTTGGAACCCGGTGCCAGTGGCCCGGCGCTGGCGCGTCTGGCGGCCGAACTGCCGCGGCCTAAAGCCATCGTGATCGTCTCTGCCCACTGGGAAAGCCAGGAACTGCTGGTCAGCAGCAATCCTCGTCCGGAAACCTGGCATGACTTCGGCGGCTTCCCGCGTGCCCTTTTCGAAGTGCAGTACCCGGCACCGGGCAATCCGCAACTGGCAGCCGAAGTGGCTGAATTGCTTGACGCCGCGCATCTGCCGGCACGCCTCGATCCGCAACGCCCGTTCGATCACGGCGTCTGGGTGCCGCTGTCGCTGATGTACCCGCAGGCAGATATTCCGGTGGTGCAGGTGTCGCTGCCGAGTCGCGGAGGCCCGGTGTTGCAAACCCGTGTCGGACAAGCGCTGGCGAGTCTGCGCGAGCAGGGCATTCTGCTGATCGGGTCCGGCAGCATCACCCACAACCTGCGCGAACTGGACTGGCACGCCGGCCCGGAAAGCGTGGAGCCGTGGGCACGGGACTTCCGTGACTGGATGATCGACAAGCTGGCGGCCGACGATGAGGCGGCACTGCACGATTATCGTCAGCAGGCGCCCAATGCGGTGCGCAGCCATCCGAGTGACGAGCATTTGCTGCCGCTGTATTTTGCCCGTGGTGCGGGAGGTGAGTTCCGCGTAGCGCATAAAGGCTTCACGATGGGTGCACTGGGTATGGATATCTATCGCTTCGGCTGACGTCATCGCTGGCAAGCCAGCTCCCACAGGGTTGTGGGGCGAGGCAAAAAGCAGGCAAAAAAATCCCCGAACCAGTCGGGGATTTTTCATGTTCGATCAATCAGCCCAAGGGCGGATCAATCTTCGCGGTAGCGACGCAGTTTCAGCTGCTTGCCAGCGACGCGAGTGTCCTTCAGCTTGGTCAGGAGTTTGTCCAGACCATCTTCCGGCAGCTCGACGAGGCTGAAGCTGTCACGCACCTGGATGCGACCGATCGCTTCGCGGGCCAGACCACCTTCGTTGAGGATGGCGCCCAGCAGGTTCTTGGCGGCGATACCGTCACGCGCACCCAGCGCGGTACGGCAACGGGCACGACCTTCGCCCAGAGGCATTGGCGCGCGACGCTCGCGGTCACCACGCTCAGGACGATCACCGGAACGCTCAGGACGGTCGCCACGCGGTGCATTGTTCGGCACCAGTGGGCGTTCCTTCTCGATCGCCGCCAGGTTCAGCGCTTGACCGTTGGTAGCCTTGCGCAGCAGAGCTGCAGCCAGGGCACGCGGGGTGCAACCGATGTCAGCGGTCAGGCGATCCAGCAGTTCGCCGTGAGTCGACTCGGCATCAGCGACCAGCGGCGACAGGCTGTTGGTCAGTTTCTTGATGCGTGCATCGAGAACAGCCTGAGCGTCCGGCAGGCGAACTTCGGCAACCTTCTGACCGGTGACACGCTCGATCACTTGCAGCATGCGGCGCTCACGCGGAGTCACCAGCAGCAGCGCACGACCTTCGCGACCGGCACGGCCGGTACGGCCGATACGGTGCACGTAGGATTCCGGGTCGTACGGCATGTCCACGTTGAACACGTGGGTGATGCGCGGAACGTCCAGACCACGGGCAGCCACGTCGGTCGCGACAACGATGTCCAGACGGCCATCTTTCAGCGAGTCGATCACGCGCTCACGCTGGTTCTGGGCGATGTCACCGTTCAGCGCAGCAGCTTTGTAGCCTTTGGCGTCGAGGGCACTGGCCAGATCCAGGGTCGCTTGCTTGGTGCGCACGAACATGATCAGCGCGTCGAAGTCTTCCACTTCCAGCAAGCTGAGAACGGCGGAGGTCTTCTGGTCAGCGTGAACCAACAGGTGAGCCTGTTCGATCGCGGTAACGGTCTGGGTCTTGCTCTGGATCTTCACGTGCTTCGGATCGCGCAGGTGGCGCTCGGCGATGGCACGGATCGACTGCGGCAGGGTTGCCGAGAACAATACGGTCTGACGGGTTTCCGGCATGGCCTTGAAGATCACTTCCAGGTCGTCCATGAAACCGAGTTTGAGCATTTCGTCTGCTTCGTCCAGAACCAGGTGGTTCACGGTAGCGAGGACTTTTTCGTCGCGACGCAGGTGGTCGCACAGACGGCCCGGAGTGGCGACAACGATCTGTGCGCCATTACGGATTGCTTTCAATTGTGGGCCCATCGGCGCGCCGCCGTAGACAGCCACAACAGTTACGCCCGGCATTTGCTTGGCGTAAGTTTCGAAAGCGGTTGCAACTTGTAGCGCCAACTCACGAGTTGGGGCCAGGATCAGAGCTTGCGGCTCGCGCTTGGACGGATCAATGCGGTGCAGGATAGGCAGGGCAAAGGCAGCGGTTTTACCGGTACCGGTTTGCGCCTGACCAATCATATCGTGACCGGCGAGGATGATCGGGATCGACTGCTGCTGAATGGCCGAAGGCTCTTCATAGCCGGTAGCGACTACTGCAGCGACAATATTGGGATGAAGTTCAAGAGCGGCGAAGCCGCCGATTTCCTGGGTCATGGGTCTGCCTCTAAGTGCATCCGCAAAGACCCATGCTCCAAAGCTGCACATGCCGTGTTGAGACTCAAGAGTCGCCCTGGCAGCTTTGTCGGCGGGGATTTGCGAAAACGTATGAATGAAAAAGAATCGTCAAGGAAGAGCCCGCAGTGCGGACGTGCAGCCGAAGCTGACTTCGGGGAATTGCGCTACCTAAACGCGGCCCGGTTAAAGGCCGGCGCGCACTATACCGGAATTTGCCCGAAAAGGGAGCTTTTTTTATCGCCTGAATCGGTGTGTCACCGCTGTGTAACGGGGTTTTGCGGATAATCGTGCAAAGGTCTATTTTGCAAAGGCCCGGCCCTGCGGGTGATGACGCTTAAACGATTCATCGATGTGCGGCATACCGTCGCTGCACCCGCCCTTCCCGCCCGAGGATTTCTCCATGAATCAGCCCTGCCCCGGCCGCGTCAGCCGTGAACGTCGAGGTCATATCCACTTGATCGGCCTCGACCGGCCCGCCAAACGCAACGCCTTCGACCTCGATCTGCTCAATGACTTGAGCCTGGCCTACGGCGAGTTCGAGGCCGACAGCGAGGCGCGGGTGGCGGTGGTGTTCGGGCATGGCGAACACTTTACCGCCGGTCTGGATCTGCTCAACGCCAGCGCCGCCCTCGCCGAAGGCTGGCAGGTTCCGACCGGTGGTTGCGACCCATGGGGTGTTTTCGTTGGTCCACGGGTCAGCAAACCGGTAATTGTCGCCGCGCAGGGCTACTGCCTGACCATCGGTATCGAGTTGATGCTGGCCGCGGATATCAACCTGTGCGCGAGCAATACCCGCTTCGCGCAAATGGAAGTGCAGCGGGGGATTTTTCCGTTTGGGGGCGCGACATTGCGCTTTCACCAGGTGGCCGGTTGGGGCAACGCGATGCGCTGGTTGCTGACCGGCGATGAGTTTGATGCACACGATGCGTTGCGTCTGGGTTTGGTGCAGGAAGTGATGGCCAGTGAGGATCTGTTGCCGCGGGCGATCGAACTGGCCGAACGGATTGCCCGGCAGGCACCGTTGGGGGTGCAGGCAACGCTGATGTCGGCGCGCCAGGCGCGGTATGAAGGCGAGACGGCGGCGGCGCAGGGATTGCCGGCGCTGGTGAAGAAGTTGCTGGGAAGTGAGGATGCCAAGGAGGGGGTGCGGTCGCTGGTGGAGCGGCGCCCGGGCATCTTCAAAGGGATCTGAAATATTCGCGGGTTATCAGGCCCTCTTCGCGAGCAGGCTCGCTCCCACAGAAAATTGTGTGAGTGCCACAGGACCCATGTGGGAGCGAGCCTGCTCGCGAAGGGGCCATCACTGACAACTCAGGTCGCCGGGCGAATCGCCTTGATCAACGACTGCAGCGAATAACCCAGCCGTGGCGCCAGCACTTCGGCGCGGGCGGTCAGCGCCTGCATGTCGAGTTCCTGATCGAGATCCGCCGGCACAATCAGAATCACATTGCCCTCCTTCACCGGCAGCTCCCAGTAATGCCGGTGATAGAGCCCGCGCAACAACGCCGCGCCCAACGGTTTGCCGTCATCGGTAGCCCACTGGTTGATCACCAGCCAGCCGCCCGGGTTCAGACGCTTCTGACAGTCGCCGAGAAAACTCCAGGCCAGGTGCCCGACACCCGGGCCGACATCGGTGTACAGATCGACAAAGATCAGATCCGCAGGCTCGGCCGTCGGTAGCAGTTCCAGCGCATCGCCGACCCGAATGTACAAACGTGGATCATCATCCAGCCCCAGGTACTCGATCGCCAGACGCGGCACGTCCGGGCGCAGTTCGATGGCTTCGACGTCTTCCAGCGGCAGGAACTTGAGGCAGGCCTGAGTCAGCGTGCCGGCACCGAGGCCGAGAAACAGTGCGCTCTCCGGTTGCTCATGGCACAACGCGCCAATCAGCATCGCCCGGGTGTAGTCATATTCGAGCCAGCTCGGATCGGCGGTGAACACGCAGCTCTGCTCGATGGCATCGCCAAATTCCAGAAAGCGGTAATCGGCCACTTCCAGCACGCGAATCACGCCGAACTCATCCTGTACCTCGGCGAGCAACAGCTCGACGCGCTCCTCAGTCATTTCGTCTCCTGATGGTCACCGGGCGCGGTGACGCGATGGCACCGCTGCGGCGCCGTGGAAAAGCGGCGATTGTCGGTGATGGGGCGGGAGCAGGTCACGCACTAATTACTGCTACCATGGGCTTCCCGTGCGTAGAACCAATTAGAGACCGTGATGAGCCAACCGTGGAGCCCTGACAGCTGGCGCGCCCTGCCGATCCAGCAACAACCCCAATACCCTGACACGGCGCATCTGCGCCAGGTCGAGCAGACCCTGGCCAGTTATCCGCCGCTGGTGTTTGCCGGCGAAGCACGCGAGCTGCGCCGTCAATTTGCCGAAGTGACTCAGGGCCGGGCGTTCCTGCTGCAGGGCGGCGATTGCGCGGAAAGCTTTGCCGAGTTCTCGGCGGCGAAGATTCGCGACACGTTCAAAGTATTGCTGCAAATGGCGATCGTCATGACCTTCGCCGCCGGTTGCCCGGTGGTCAAGGTCGGGCGCATGGCCGGCCAGTTCGCCAAGCCGCGCTCGGCCAACGATGAAACTATCGACGGCGTGACCCTGCCGGCCTACCGTGGCGACATCGTCAACGGTATCGGCTTCGACGAAAAGAGCCGCGTGCCGGATCCGGAGCGCCTGCTGCAGTCGTACCACCAGTCCACCGCCACCCTGAACCTGTTGCGCGCCTTCGCCCAGGGCGGTTTTGCCGATTTGCATCAAGTGCACAAGTGGAACCTGGACTTCATCGCCAACTCGGCACTGGCCGAGAAGTACAGCCACCTCGCCGACCGCATCGATGAAACCCTGGCGTTCATGCGCGCCTGTGGCATGGACAGCTCGCCGCAACTGCGCGAAACCAGTTTCTTCACTGCCCACGAAGCGCTGCTGCTGAACTACGAAGAAGCCTTCGTGCGTCGCGACAGCCTGACCAACGATTACTACGATTGCTCGGCGCACATGCTGTGGATCGGCGACCGCACCCGTCAGCTCGACGGCGCTCACGTCGAATTCCTGCGCGGGGTGAACAACCCGATCGGGGTGAAAGTCGGCCCGAGCATGAACCCGGATGATCTGATTCGCCTGATCGACGTGCTCAACCCGGACAACGATCCGGGGCGCCTGAACCTGATTGCGCGGATGGGCGCGAACAAGGTCGGCGATCACCTGCCGGCGCTGATCCGCGCGGTGCAGCGTGAGGGCAAACAGGTGCTGTGGAGCTCCGACCCGATGCATGGCAACACCATCAAGGCCAGCAGCGGCTACAAGACCCGCGACTTCGCGCAGATCCTGGGTGAGGTGAAGCAGTTCTTCCAGGTGCACGAAGCCGAGGGCACTTATGCCGGCGGGATTCACATCGAGATGACCGGGCAGAACGTCACCGAGTGCATCGGTGGTGCGCGGCCGATCACTGAAGATGGGTTGTCGGATCGTTATCACACCCACTGTGACCCGCGGATGAATGCCGATCAGTCGCTGGAACTGGCGTTTTTGATCGCGGAAACCCTGAAACAAGTCCGCCGCTGAATCAGTCAGATTTTTAGCGTCGGGCAGGCCGCCTTCGCGAGCAAGCCCGCTCCCATACTGGATCTGTGTCGTACACAAAACCCATGTGGGAGCGAGCCTGTTCGCGAAGAGGCCAGCTCAGTCACTACAGACTTCAGCCAATGCCACCCGCAAACGCCCCGCACTCTCGCGCTGACAATTAAGCTGCACTCGCGCAAGCCCCAGCCAATCGGCCATCTGCCGCAAATTCAACGCCAGCGCCAGCATCCCCTCTTCGTCCAGCCCCGGCTCTTCCTCGTGCACTGCATGCACCGCCAATCGTCCCGACGCCCGCTCGGCGCGCAAATCGACCCGCGCGGCAATCCGCTCGTTGTGCAGAAACGGCAACACGTAATAGCCGTAGACCCGCTTGTCCTGCGGCGTATAGATCTCCAGCCGATAGCGAAAATCGAACAAGCGCTCGGTGCGACTGCGCTCCCAGATCAGCGAATCGAACGGTGACAACAGCGCACTGGCGATGACTTTACGTGGGACTTTCGGCTGCGGCAGGCAGTAGGCGATCTGTCGCCAGCCAGCGACTTCGCAGGTCTGCAATTGCCCGTCCTCGACCAGCTCCGCCAGACGCGGTCGCGCATCGCCAGGGTTCAAGCGGAAATAATCGCGCAGATCCTTTTCCGTGCCGACGCCCAGTGCCTGGGCCGCGTGCAGCAGCAAACCACGTTGCGCTTCGGCTTCATCCGGCAACGGCTGCTGCAGAATCGACGTCGGGATCACCCGCTCCGGCAAATCATACAAACGCTCAAAACCGCGGCGGCCGGCGACTGTCACTTCACCGGCGGCGAACAACCATTCCAGCGCATGCTTTTCCGCGCTCCAGTCCCACCATTGCCCGGCCTTGTCCTCGCGGGTCGACAGACTGCCGGCGCCCAATGCACCGCGCGCCTCAACCGCGCTTAAAACCCGGCGCACGACGTCCTGCTGCTCAAGACCAAACTTCGCCAGTTGCTGATAGATGTCTCTGCCAGTTCTGGCCCGCTGCATCCGCCACCCCATCAACGGATACATCGCCAGCGGCAGCAACGACGCTTCGTGGCCCCAGTATTCGAACAGCGTGCGCCGACGGCCCGAACTCCAGGCAGCCTGGTCGAGCAGATCGGAAGAATAGGAACCCAGACGGGAAAACAGCGGCAGGTAGTGCGAGCGCACCACAGCGTTGACGGAGTCGATCTGCAACAGCCCCAGCCGTTCGATCAGCCGGTTGAGTTGCGGCGCCTTGACGGTCGGCGGCTGGCGCCCGTTGAACCCTTGGGCAGCCAGCGCCAGTCGTCGCGCCTGTTTGAGAGAAAAGGCCAGAGTCGCGGGCATGAGCATCTCCTTGTCTGCTCGCAACCTACCTCACCTGAAAGTGGTTTGTGTAGTAAGGCCCTGATCATTTATGCATCGGATCGTCCCAGAACGGCCGAATGGCCTCGTGTTCGACGTCGGCACGGCTGACCCCGATGTCCTTCAGCGCTTCGTCGCTCAGGCTGGCAAGCAACTCACGCTCACGGTGCAGTTCGTACCAGCGGCTAAACTTGTGCAGCAGGTCGGAAACGATATGCCCGTGGCCGGAAAATTTTGCGTCGTCTACATACTCTCTTTGACCTTTCATCGTGTTGCCCTCCTTGTGGATGGCTCAAGTCTCGCGCTGGCGCTAAGATCAATCCAACGAATGTTTCTGATGGCATTCATCACGGAGATTCATCAATTGTCGGCCTACCCCAGTATCGATACCGATGTCCTGCGCACCTTCGTCGCGATTGCCGATCAGGGCGGTTTTACCCGCGCCGGCGAGATGGTCAACCGCACGCAATCGGCGGTGAGCATGCAGATGAAGCGCCTCGAAGAAGATGTGCTGCAACGTCAGTTGTTCGAGCGCGACGGCCGCCAGGTACGTCTGACCGCCGAAGGCCAGGTGCTGTTGGGTTATGCGCGACGCATCCTGAAATTGCACAGCGAAGTGTTCAACACGCTGCGCGAGCCGCACATGGTTGGCACTGTGCGCATTGGCACGCCGGATGATTACGTGATGCGGTTTCTGCCGGGGATCCTCTCGCGGTTCGCTCAGTTCTACCCGCTGATCCAGATCGAAGTGCACTGCGAATCCAGCAAACAGCTGTTGCAGCGCACCGATCTGGACTTGTCGATCGTCACCCGCGAGCCGGGCAACGAGATCGGTCAGTTGCTGCGAAAGGAGCGTTTCGTCTGGGCCGAGGCGCAGAATTTCAGCGCCCACGAGCAGACGCCGTTGCCGCTGGCGATGTTCAACAGTGATTGTTTCTGCCGTTTGTGGGCCTGCAATGCGCTGGACGCGATGGGCCGCGACTACCGCATCGCCTACAACAGCACCAGCCTGTCGGCGCTGATGGCGGTGGTGAGCGCGGGTCTGGCGATCACCGCGCAACTGGAAAGCCTGATCACCCCGGACATGCGCATTCTTGGCGCCGCCGAAGATTTGCCGCTGTTGCCCGAGGCCAGCATCATGCTGATCCGCAACCTGAACAATCCGTCGCCGATCACCGAATGCCTGGCCGAACACATCGTCGAAGGCTTCAAACTTTAAACGCGAGCATCACCGCGCACAGCACCAGAAAACCGCAGAACAGCCCGCGCAGGAGCCTTTCCGGCATGGCGTGGGCGACTTTCACCCCCCAACTGATGCTGGCCAGACCGCCGATGGCCAGCGGCAGGCCGATCATCCAGTCCACTTCGTGATGCACCGCGTAGGTCACCAGGGTCACGCCGGTGCTTGGCAACGCCAGAGCCAGCGACAAGCCTTGAGCAACCACTTGGCTGGTGCCGAACAGACTGGTCAGCACTGGCGTCGCCACCACGGCCCCGCCGACACCGAACAAACCGCCCATGGTCCCGGACGCTGCGCCCAAAACACCGAGCCATGGCCATGAGTAACGCATTTCGGAGGTCACGGCGGTTTTCTTGCCGAACATCTTCAGCAGGTTGTACGCCGAGAGCACCACAAGGAAAGCGACAAAGCCGATACGCATGGTTTGCGCATCGATGCCCACCGCCCAGATCGAACCGATCCACGCAAAGCAAAAACCCATGACCGCCAACGGCAGCGCATGACGCAGCTCGATGCGATTGCGCTGATGATAGCGCCACAGCGCCAGCATCACGTTCGGCACCACCATCACCAGCGCCGTGCCTTGGGCGATCTGCTGATCGAGGCCAAACCACACGCCCAGCAGCGGGATGGCGATCAAACCACCGCCGATGCCGAAGATCCCGCCCAATGTGCCAAGGGCGGCGCCAAACAGCAGGTACAACAAAAACTCGATCACAGCGATGTCCTCATCCGTCAGGCGATTCATCCTACGCAGTCGAGGCTGGCGGGGAAACGCACAGCAACGCACAATGGCTATGCCAATGTCGCACAAGCACCGTAGCACTCATGAATCCCAATCAGTTGACCGAACAGCTCGGACTGTTTCTCGATGTACTGGAGAGCGGCAGTTTTTCTGCAGCTTCTCGTCGGCATCCGCTGACGCCTTCCGCCGTGGCGCGGCGCATCGACAGCCTGGAAAGCGCGGTCGGCAGCCAGTTGTTCATTCGCAGCACCCACGCCGTGCGGGCGACCCCGGCAGGTCTAGCGTTTGCCGAGCGAGCACGACGCATCGTCAGCGAACTGCAACTGGCCCGCGCCGAGGCGGTGTCGTTGAGCAGTGCGCCGGAAGGCTTGATTCGCATCGATGCCCCGGCCGCTTTTGGTCGCCGCCATCTCGCGCCGGTCATCGCTGACTTTCTGGTGCTGTACCCGGGCCTCGACGTGCAGTTGCACCTGATCGACAGCTTCATCGACATGCACGGCTCGAATCTGGGCAAAGTCGATCTGGTGCTGCGCGCCGGGCAAATGGCCGATACGCGGCTGGTCGCCACGCCGCTGGCGAGCATGGTGCGCATTGCCTGCGCCAGCCCCGACTACCTCAAACGCCGTGGCGCACCGCGCCATCCCGCGCAGTTGAGTGAACATGACGGGCTGGATTGGGAAGGTCTCGCCCCGCCCTTCGCCTGGCGCTTCGAACTGGACGGGCAAATGCAACTGCATCGCCCCGCGCGCATCCGCATGAGCGCCAACAATGCCGAAGCGCTGGTGTGCGGTGCTCTGGCCGGGCTGGGCATCGCGCATTTGCCGACCTGGCTGGCCAGTGAGTACCTGCTGCGCGGCGAACTGCTGCCGCTGTTCTGCGAGAACGGCCTGCCGCAACCGGAAAGCACCGGCATCTATGCGCTGCGCATGGAACAGCAGACCCACTCGCGCAGCCGTCTGCTTCTGGAATACCTCAAGACCCGCTTCAGCCCGGTGCCACCGTGGGATCTGGCGCTGCAACGCGAGCTGGGCCGACACTAGATCCTGGATAATTATCTGGCGCATTAAACATTCGGGCGCTAGATTCAAGCCCATCACCGAACAAGGCTTTGCCATGACCACCGAACGCGACACCCCCGACAACTGCGATCACCTGCTGCTGGATAATCAGGCCTGCTTCGCCCTGCATTCCACTTCGCTGATGATGACCAAGGTCTACAAGCCGCTGCTGCAAGCGCTGGGCCTGACCTATCCGCAGTATCTGGCGATGATGGTGCTGTGGGAAAAGGATGGTTTGACCGTGGGCGAAATCAGCACGCGGTTGCTGACCGATCCAGGCTCGCTGACACCGTTGCTCAAACGGCTAGAAGGTGAAGGCTTGCTCAGCCGCACGCGCAGTCGTGAAGATGAGCGTGTGGTGATTGTCGAGTTGACCGAGCAAGGTCGAGCACTGCGCGACAAGGCGCAAACCATTCCACAATGCATCCTCGGCGCCAGTGGTTTCACCCTCGAACGCCTGCAGAAGCTTCAATCTGAGTTGCAAGCCCTACGCAACCATCTGCAAAACAGTTTGGCCTGAGCCCGCCACTGTAGGAGTGAGCCTGCTCGCGATAGCGGTGAACGCGCCGCCATCGTGTTGACTGCTGCATCGCTATCGCGAGCAGGCTCACTCCTACAGGTAATCTCGTTGTCTGAAAAATATTTTTCCACGCCTGACCTTCCCGCCATCCTCTCTAAACCGCGCCTTCCAGGCTAACCAAACGAACCAGTCCTTCGTCGAAGCGCATATTTTTCAGAAAATTATCTTGCGCACTAAACATTAGCGAGCTACATTCCTATCGCACTTACTTAGCGCGCAAACAATTAGCGCAAAAACAGACACCCAACGAGGCCCACACCATGCAAACTCTCTACACTGCAATCGCAACCTCCACTGGCGGCCGTGATGGTCGTGCGATCTCCAGCGACAACATCCTCGACGTCAAACTCGCTACCCCGAAAGAACTCGGCGGTGCCGGCGGCGCAGCGACCAACCCTGAGCAACTGTTCGCTGCCGGTTACTCGGCCTGCTTCATCGGCGCACTGAAATTCGTCGCCAGCCAGACCAAACGCAAAATCCCCGACGATGCCTCGATCACTGCTCATGTCGGTATCGGCCAGATCCCTGGCGGCTTCGGTCTGGACATTGACCTGCACATCAGCCTGCCGGGTCTGGAACAAGCCGACGCGCAGACACTGGTCGACGCGGCGCACCAGGTCTGCCCGTACTCCAACGCCACCCGTGGCAACGTCGACGTGCGTCTGCACGTCACCGTTTAAGCACTGACGCCCCAGGCCCGAACAGGAAATGAACATGAACACTTTCAGCAAAGTCTTGACCGGTACCCTTCTCGCCCTGTCCATCCACAGTGCGTTCGCCGGTGATGTCGAACACAACACTCAGGCCTTTCTCGATGTGTTGAATGCCGGCACCGGCAAGCCGATAGAACAGCTGACACCCAAAGACGCCCGCGCCGTGCTGGTCGGCGCGCAGTCGGGGGTCAAGCTGACGCTGCCCAAAGCAGACGTCAGCGAGAAGACCATTCAGGTCAATGGCCAACCGTTGCAGCTGACCATCGTCCGGCCGGCCGGGGTCAAGGGCGAGCTGCCGGTGTTCATGTTCTTCCATGGTGGCGGCTGGGTACTGGGCGATTTCCCGACCCACGAACGGCTGGTGCGCGATCTGGTGGTCGGTTCGGGCGCGGCGGCAGTCTTCGTCAATTACACGCCGTCTCCGGAAGCGCATTACCCGGTGGCGATCAACCAGGCCTACGCCGCGACAAAGTGGGTCGCCGAGCACGGTAAAGAGATCAATGTCGACGGCCAGCGTCTGGCCGTGGCGGGCAACAGTGTCGGCGGTAACATGGCGGCCGTGGTGGCGCTGATGGCCAAAGACCAAGGCACCCCGGCGATCAGATTCCAGGTACTGCTGTGGCCTGTGACGGACGCCAGTTTCGACACGGGCTCGTATAACCAATACGCCGAAGGGCACTTCCTCACACGCAACATGATGAAGTGGTTCTGGGACAACTACACCACCGATGCCAAACAGCGTAACGAGATCTATGCCTCGCCGTTGCGAGCAACCACCGCGCAATTGAAGGGCCTGCCGCCAGCACTGGTGCAGACCGCCAGCGCCGATGTATTGCGTGATGAAGGTGAAGCGTACGCACGCAAACTCGACGAGGCGGGTGTAGCGGTAACGTCGGTACGGTACAACGGCATGATTCACGATTACGGCTTGCTCAACGTGGTCAGCCAGGTGCCGGCGGTGCGTTCGGCGATGTTGCAGGCGTCTGAGGAACTCAAGCAACACTTGAAGTAACCACCATCCCATTGTGGGAGCGAGCCTGCTCGCGAAAGCGGTGTGTCATCCGGTTGTGTGCTGACTGACAGAACGCATTCGCGAGCAGGCTCGCTCCCACAGGGGACAGGCGTGAAGCGCAAAACGCAGACACAAAAAAGCCCGACTCAATGGTCGGGCTTTTTCTTTCCGTAAAAAGCAGTGCTTATTTGGCACGGCCTTTGTAGGAACCGCCTTCGCGGGTATCGATCTCGATCATGTCGCCGATTTCGATGAAGTCAGCAACCGACAGCTCGGTACCGTTCTTCAGTTTGGCAGGCTTCATCACCTTGCCGGAAGTGTCACCGCGAGCGGAACCTTCGGTGTAGTCAACCTGACGCACGATGGTGGTCGGCAGTTCTACGGAAACCAGACGCTCTTCGAAGAACACGGCTTCGCAAACGTCGGTCATGCCTTCTTCAACGAAAGGCAGAACGCTTTCGATGTCTTCGGCGTTCAGTTCGTACATGGTGTAGTCAGTGGTGTCCATGAACGTGTAGGTGTCGCCGCTGATGAAGGACAGGGTCGCTTCTTTGCGGTCGAGGATCACGTCGTCCAGCTTGTCGTCCGCACCGTAAACGGTTTCGGTCTTGTAACCGGTCAGCAGGTTCTTCAGCTTGGTCTTCATGATCGCGCTGTTACGGCCCGACTTGGTGAATTCAGCTTTCTGAACCAGCCAAGGATCGTTGTCGATACGGATCACGGTACCGGGTTTGAGTTCTTTACCAGTTTTCATTGCGAATATCCGAATTTGGATGGGATTTACAAAAATCTAGGCCGCGTATCATATCCAATTTAGGTAAAACTGTACCAGCGCCGTGGCAAGATCCGCCTGCAAGCCTTGTTCCAGACACCATTGCTCGGCGTTTTCCTGCAGTTCTGGCCAGTGTTTACGGACCTGGAGCCAGTGCTCGCCGATCGGTTTCCCGGCACTCCAGGCCCGCCACAGACCGCTCATCGCCTCGGCAGCGGCCGGGGAAAGCCCTTTGGTGTAGAGCGCGAGAAAGGCATCGAGCTTGTCCAGGTGAATGTCTTCGTCCTGCTGATAGATGTGCCAGAGCATCGGTCGCCCGGCCCACTGTGCACGGACGAACGAGTCTTCACCGCGCACCGCGTTGAAGTCGCAGCACCACAGCAACTGATCGTATTGATCCTGACGGACGAACGGCAGCACCTGCACCGTCAGCGCCTGACGCACATCCAGATCGCCGACAGCCAATGCATCGACCCCGAGCCAGCGCGCAACGTCACCGAGAATCCGCCCTTCCGGCACCAGCAGATGGGTCGGCGTGCTATCGGCCGCCAACGCATCCAGCCAACTGGCCAGCCCGGCATTTTCGTAGGCAAACAACGAGATCAGCTGTGCGTCAGCTGCGCGATCTACGCCCAGGCCGTGCAGGAATTGTCGCTGCGCAGCCGCGTCCTGCTGAAATCGCCGACGCCGCTCAAGCAGACCGTTTTCACGCAGCAAGCCGCCCGTCCCCGGTTGAAATCCGGGAAAGAAAAAGAATTTCTGTACCGACTTGTACTTCACCGACGGCAAACCGTGACAACCGGTGACCCAGTCTTCGGCGCTGAGGTAATCGAGGTTCATCCACAGCGGTGGCTGTTGCCGCTCGGCCATGGCGTCCATGTACGCCGATGGCAGCTGACAGGCAAATGCGGCGATCACCACGTCCGCCGCCTCCGTCTGCGGCCAGTCGCTCGGCCAATGCCGCACCTCGACGCCCTGCTGCGATTGCTGCGCCAGGTGGATGTCGATCTCGGGGCAGATACGTTCAAAGGCGCGCAGGTCATCGACCCACAGGCGCACCGCCAGCCCATGCTCGGCTACCAGTTGCCGGGCCAGACGCCAGGTCACGCCGATGTCGCCATAGTTGTCGACCACGGTGCAAAAAATATCCCAGCGGGTTTTCGGTACCGGCATGCAAGACTCCCGTTGGCAAAAGCGCTGATTGTCCGCATAAATGACCTCGCGCAGAAGAGCCGACGGCGATTAATCTTCGTGCGACAATCGCCACTTGCCCGCAATCATCCGCCAGGAGGCAACCATGCCCTATCGCCCCAACCCGCGTCGTCCCTTGCCCGTTCAGCTTAGCGCACTGCAACTGACCGGCAGCATCGCCCTGGGCATGTGGCTGGGCTTTCTGGCCATCGCCCTGACCTGCTGGCTGATTTCGCGTTTTGTGTTGACCGAGCAACTGGCACCGGTTGCTCAGGCGGTGCAGCAACTGGCCAAGCCGCCAGCGGCGGTTCAGGTACAACCGGACATTCCGCCACAGAGTCCGCTGTTCGAACAGTACGAAGAAAACCTGCGCAAGAACGAGCAGCAGGCGCGCCTGGATCAGGCTCGCGGCAGCAGTCGCAACCAGTCAAATCCGAAATGCCAGTTTTGGCTGCAACAGGACCAGACCGCGCCGAGCGAAAAGAGCCGCGCCAACGTTTTGCAATTCTGCGATTGATCATGAATAAACACACCGTCCACCAACTGATCCTCAACAAATTGCGCGTCGACCTCGACATCGCCGAACGCGCCGCGCAGACCGCTTACGAAACCGCGACCCACGAAGAGAACATCGCCGAGAACAAATACGACACGCTCGGGCTTGAGGCTTCCTATCTGGCGGCGGGTCAGGCGAAACGGGTCGAGGAAATCCGTCAGTCACTGGCGCTGTGCCAGAACCTGACACTGCGTGCCTATGACGAAAATCGCGGCATCGAGATCGGCGCCCTGCTCGGTCTGGAGGACGAAAAGGGCCGCGAGCAATGGCTGTTTCTGGCCCCGGATGCGGCAGGTCTGAAAGTCGATGTGGTGGGTCAGCCGATTACCGTCATCACCCCGCGCTCGCCGCTGGGCAAAAGCCTGCTGGGCAAGTTCGAAGGTGATGAGGTGGAGATTCTGGTGGCGGGCACCCGGCAACAGTTTGCTGTCACCGAGGTGCTTTGAGGCAGGGTCTTAGTGGACCGGCAGTTCGACGCCGTCGAACAGCTCTTCCAGTTCCTGCTTGTTGTGGCACTGGATGGCTTTGGCCATTACTTCGCGGGTCAGGTGTGGAGCGAACTTCTCGATGAAGTCGCACATGAAGCCCCGCAGGAAAGTACCGCGACGGAAACCGATCTTGGTGATGCTCGACTCGAACAGCTCGCTGGCATCCAGCACCACCAGGTCGTTATCGAGCTTGGTGTCGACCGCCATCTTGGCGACGATGCCCACACCCAGGCCCAGACGCACGTAGGTTTTGATCACGTCGGCGTCGGCCGCGGTGAACACCACTTTCGGCGTCAGGCCACGATGGCTGAACGCTTCGTCGAGCTTCGAACGGCCGGTGAAACCGAACACGTAAGTCACGATCGGGTATTCGGCCAGCGCTTCGAGGGTCAGCTTCGGCAGCTTGGTCAGCGGGTGGCCCTGCGGCACGACCACGCAGCGGTTCCAGCGATAGCACGGCATCATCACCAGATCACCGAACAGCTCCAGCGCTTCGGTGGCGATGGCGAAATCGACGGTGCCGTCAGCGGCCATCTCGGCGATCTGCATTGGCGAACCCTGGTGCATGTGCAGCGCCACGTCCGGGTATTGTTTGATGAAATTGCTGATCACCGGCGGCAATGCATAACGCGCCTGGGTGTGGGTGGTGGCGATCGACAGGGTGCCTTTTTTCTCGTTGGAGAATTCCTGGGCAATCTGCTTGATGCTTTCAACCTTGCGCAGGATTTCGCCCGCGGTGGTGATGATGCGCTCGCCGGCCGGGGTGACGCGGGTCAGGTGCTTGCCGCTGCGGGCAAACACTTCAACGCCAAGTTCGTCTTCCAGCAGGCGGATCTGTTTACTGATACCCGGTTGCGAGGTGTAAAGGCTTTGGGCGGTAGCGGAAACGTTGAGGTCGTGGTGCGCCACTTCCCAGATGTAGCGCAATTGTTGAAGCTTCATATGTATCCCTCAAAGCAGGTAGACGCCACGGGCATCAGCGACGGTATATAACTATATTAATGGTTTGATGAATAAATCTAGAACTTTTTTGTCAAAAGGCCATTATTCCCGCTTCAGCGATCCCCCCGGCGCCGGCGCTCCACCAATGGCACCAGATAAACCGGCACCTTGGCCAATTGCAGGACCCGAGTCGCCGTGCGCCCCAAAGGCGTTTCCGCCCCTACGCCGTGGCTGTGAGTGCCTACGATCAGCAAATCCACAGAGAGTTTCTGCACCTGGTCGAGAATCACCTGCGCCGGATCGCCCTGCACTACCCGAACCGCGCAAATCCGCTGCAGATCCTGCTCGCCCTCGTCGCCCAGCTCTTCGCGAAAACTGTCCAGCACCCGTTGCTCGATATTGGCGATGACAGTTTTCAGACCCTGACTGTGAAATTCGTTCAATGCCTGTTCGTCGAGATAACTCTGCAACACCGACTCGGCAAACAGCCCCATGGGTTCCACTGCATGCACCACATACAAGTCGGCATTGAATGTCCGCGCCAGCGCCAAGGCATGCTGCATCACTAAAGGTGCGTACAGACCGAGGTCAGTGGCATACAGCATCGAACGAATCATATGACCTCCTCGCGTGCCAACATGGCGGAGATTTGATTCAGCTTAGCAGTGCCTTGGCGAGTACGACGTGCGACGCAACGTCTTGAAGCACTGGGGCTTTAGATCGACGGTTCGTTACTGATGCCATGCGGTACGTGTCCGGTGGCGACCACTTCGCGGGCCGCCTCGCAGTGGCCGGTCTGATCGTCGAAGAACACATCGGCAGCGAAGGCTTCGAGAAACGCCGATTTGGTCAGCCCGCCGAGAAACAGCGACTCGTCGAGGCGGATGTCCCACTCGCGCAAGGTGCGGATCACCCGCTCATGGGCCGGTGCCGAACGCGCGGTAACCAGCGCCGTGCGAATCGGGCAGTCGTCTTCGGGGAACTCGCGTTGCAGCGCATTGAGTGCCGCCAGAAAGCCCTTGAAAGGCCCACCGCGCAATGGCTCGCGCGCCGACTCGCGTTCCTTGGCCTGAAACGCCAGCAGCCCGCCGGCCTGATAAACGCGCTCGGATTCGTCGGAGAACAACACCGCATCGCCGTCGAAGGCGATGCGCAACTCATCACTGGCCGCGCGACTGGCGCCGCCGGAGAGAATCGTCGCCGCGGCAAACCCGGCGTCCAGCGCGGCGCGCACATCCTCGGCGTGGGTGGACAGAAACAAGTCACAGCCAAACGCTTTGAGATAGGGATACGGACTGCGCCCGCCGACGAAGGCCGCCCGCGAGATGTCCAGCCCATAATGATCGATCGAGTTGAACGCGCGCAGGCCGGTGTCGGCACTGTTGCGCGAAACCAGAATCACCTCGACCCGGGCGCGGTCGAGGCGACTGTTGAGGCTCAGGAGTTTTTCTACCAGCGGGAACGCATCGCCGGGCGCGAGAATTTCGTCTTCGTGTTCAATCTGGTATTGCCGATAGGCTTCGACGCCGCTCGCCAGATAGACCTTATGACTCTCGCTCAGGTCGAACAAGGCGCGAGACGAAATCGCCAGCACCAGTTTGTCATCGATGTTCTTGGCCATGCCTTCCCCCACTCCCCCGAAAACCGACTCAAGTGTTGCGTCGGTCGATAAAACTCAATGTGCGATACAGCGCTTCGATCCGTGGCAACTCACAGCCTGCCGCTTTGGCTGCGGCCAATGGCTGGGCGTAAATCGCTTCCAGCTCCAGCGGCCGTTTATGCAGGAAATCGTGGTACATGCTCGGCCAATAGTCGGGCATTTTCTCGGTCATCATGAACAGGTACTCGGCGTAACCGGGCGGAACGTCGTGACCGCAGGCCCTGGCGCCCTGCACCACTTCGGCCATCAACGCCTGGATCAGCGCGCGACTGTCCGCGTCGGCCATCAGCGGCGTGGTGCCGGCGCCGAGCAACACCGAGAGACCGTTGTAGGGAATATTCCACACCAGTTTCTGCCAGCGCGCCTGTTGCAGATTGGGCATCGCCTGCGAATCGATGCCAGCGGCGCGGAACAGACCGGCACCCTCCTCGACCAGCGCCATGCGCGCCGCTTCATCCGCCGCCGGGCCACTGTGATAGCCGACATTCACCGCACCCAAGGCCTGATGGGTGATGTGTCCCGGCCCTTCGCGATGCACGCAGATCAGGCACAGACCACCGAGCAGATGCAGGGAATCGGGTAGCAACTCGCGCAAGCTGTCTTCGACGTCCAGACCGTTCTGCAGCACCAGCACTTTCGCGCCGGGCCTGGCCGCAGCAATGATCGCCGGGGCCAGACCCGCGCTGCTGGTGGTCTTGGCGCCGACCAGCAACCAGTCGCAAGCCGGCATGTTCTCGGCCTTCGCATACGCCTGCACCGGGTTCAGCGTCAGGGTGCCATGCACGGCACTGTCCACCTGCAAACCACGTTCGGCCACCGCCGAGAATTCACTGCGCAGTAAAAAGTGCACATCGAAACCGGCCCGCGCCAGCATCACACCGTAAAACCCGCCAATGGCCCCGGTGCCGATAATCCCGATCACCGGTTTGCTGTCTGCTCCCACCATCTATGGCAACTCCTCTGCAATTCGACCCAGTGCCTGCGCCACTGCCGCGTTCAGCGCAGCGGCGGTCAGACGCGTGTGCAATGCCCCAAAGAACTCGCCGTCGCGTACCACAAACAGCGCCGGCAAATGAAAGACCTGATAGCGCTCCACCAACCCGCCGTTGTTGCCGGCATCGATCCAGCACAGGCGATCCACCGCCAGCTCGAACCCGGGCAACACCTCTCTGGCATAGCGGCAGCTGGAACAGCCGACGCTGGTGAAAATCACCAGCGAAACGCCGCTCATCGCCAGCAGCCGCTGGTCGGCGTCGAAATCGGTCAGCTCGGATTCGACCACTATACTGGGGGAAACAATGTCAAATGGCCGACACAGGGAGTCTGTGCTCATGGGACGTTTCATTCCTCATCCGGACGAAGTACCGGTTGAATTAACCTTGCTCAAGCCCGAGTGTATTTCCAGGCAACAGCTGCACACTATCAGCCTCGGCGGGATCGCTTGCAATTATCACCGCGCGTGGCGCCACGGCACGGCGCTGCAGGTGCGCATGCCGACACTCAACGCCGAGATCTGTTATCCGGGCTATGTCGCATGGTGTCTGCGGCGCAAAAAGGGCTATCTGGTGGGGATCGCGTTCACCGATGAGCAGACGCTGTTCAGTGCCCGGATGGGCGAACAGGTGTGCCAGATCGAGCGTTATTGCCGCATGAACGAGGCCCACGACGATCTGCAGGATATTCAGGCGCTGGCCCTGCAATGGGTCGAACAACACGCCGACGAGTTCTCCCACGACAGCGTGCGCAAGGCTTTTGCCCAGCCAGTGCTGGATTAAAGCGGCGTTTGCCCATTGTCGAGCCGCGTCTGACGCGCTAAGGTTCGGCTCCCCGACGCGCTTAAATCTGCTGTGCTCCGCCGCGCGGGGATCGCTGGCGGCCGGCACCCGTGACCTGACGAGTAAACGATGGCTGATTTACCGATCAACGACCTAAACGTCGCCTCTAACGAGACCCTGATCACTCCCGATCAGCTCAAGCGTGATATCCCTCTAAGCGATGCTGCGCTGCGCACCGTCACCAAGGGCCGCGAAGTCATTCGCAACATTCTTGATGGCACCGACCACCGTCTGTTCGTAGTGATCGGCCCGTGCTCGATCCACGATATCAAGGCTGCCCACGAATACGCCGATCGCCTCAAGGTGCTGGCGGAGGAAGTCTCCGACACCCTGTATCTGGTCATGCGCGTGTATTTCGAGAAGCCACGAACCACCGTTGGCTGGAAAGGCCTGATCAACGATCCGTACCTGGATGACTCGTTCAAGATTCAAGACGGTCTGCACATCGGTCGCCAGTTGCTGCTGGACCTGGCCGAGAAAGGCCTGCCGACCGCCACCGAAGCCCTCGACCCGATCTCCCCGCAGTATCTGCAGGACCTGATCAGCTGGTCGGCCATCGGCGCACGCACTACCGAATCCCAGACCCACCGTGAAATGGCTTCCGGCCTGTCCTCGGCTGTCGGCTTCAAGAACGGCACTGACGGCGGCCTGACCGTGGCGATCAACGCCCTGCAGTCGGTGTCCAGCCCGCACCGTTTCCTGGGGATCAACCAGGAAGGTGGCGTGTCGATCGTCACCACCAAGGGCAACGCCTACGGTCACGTGGTGCTGCGGGGCGGCAACGGCAAGCCGAACTACGATTCGGTCAGCGTCGCCCTGTGCGAACAGGCGCTGAACAAGGCGAAGATCAAACCGAACATCATGGTTGATTGCAGCCACGCCAACTCCAACAAGGACCCGGCCCTGCAACCACTGGTGATGGAGAACGTCGCCAACCAGATCCTCGAAGGCAACCAGTCGATCATCGGCCTGATGGTCGAGAGTCATCTGAACTGGGGCTGCCAGGCCATCCCGAAAGACCTCGCCGACCTGCAATACGGCGTGTCGATCACCGATGCCTGCATCGACTGGTCCGCCACCGAGAACACCCTGCGCGGCATGCACGCCAAGCTCAAGGATGTTCTGCCGAAACGTCAGCGCAGCTGATCAGCGTTTCACGGGCATAAAAAAACGCCGGGCATTGCCCGGCGTTTTCGTGTGTGCGATTCAGATCTTGGCGGCGCGGCGCTGATGACGTTCCATGTAGCGCTCGACGTAGGAGCACGACGGGATCACCGTGTAGCCCATTTCTTCGGCGTACTGCAGCGCGCTCTCGGTCAGCGCGGCGGCGATGCCACGGCCGCGCAAGGCGTTGGGCACGAAGGTGCGATAGATATCAAGGGTCTGTTTCCCCAGATCCATATAGGTCAGGTAGGCACGATGACCGTCCACATTGGTCTCGAACTGATGACCAGCCTGGTCATGGTGGATGGACAACGCCTCGCTCATCACTACTCCTCGCGGGTCTCGAATTCTGACCCCTACCTTACCGATGTTTTTCCGGCGAAGGAACATCTACGCCACCCCGTGCCTGATGGACACCGAGAAAAACCACACCGGTCTCGCGCAATCGAGCACGTCATAAATAGTAGGCACCATTGGCGAAAATGCTCAAGGTGCGCTCGTCATCATGCTCGTTGAACGGGTGACTCCGATGGGCGTAGTGGCAGGCGCGGGGACGATCTTCCCCAGGCACTCGCCTGAACATTGCCGGATGTCGAGACTTAAGACGCAGCCTCTTCTTTAAAGTCACCTCAAGAGCGACAAAGATATGTGAGGTGTCATGCAAAATCGGAACAAAAGTGTAGACGAATTCATCTAGGCAGACTTGGTGCAAGACGCAGAAACAGCACCGGACAACGGGAACTTTTTCTCATTAACACGCTCAGGCCGGGGCCTGCAGCTGGATATTTTTTATACAGCCCGGTTAAAAGTTGCTCGAAAAAGAATCAACGCCTACAATTTTTTTTGCTTCTTGCGCTCCGTCAGTTTACTTACTACAAGTAATGGGTAGTATGTACGCCGGCTATTTCCTCAATCGGAGGAGAAAGCCACTTAATTGAAAGTCCTTGAAGGGGAACACGATGAACAACGTTCTGAAATTCTCTGCTCTGGCTCTGGCCGCAGTTCTGGCTACCGGTTGCAGCAGCGCATCGAAAGAAACCGAAGCACGTCTGACCGCTACTGAAGACGCAGCTGCTCGCGCTCAAGCTCGTGCAGACGAAGCATACCGTAAAGCTGATGAAGCTCTGGCTGCTGCTCAAAAAGCACAACAGACTGCTGACGAAGCTAACGAGCGTGCTCTGCGTATGCTGGACAAAGCTAGCCGCAAGTAATAATCCCTCGGGATTGTTATCAAGCCGACCCATTTTTTGGGTCGGCTTTTTTATTGCCGGTACTTTCCCCCGGGCAATAAAAAACCCGCCGACGCTGCACGCGCCTGCGGGTTTTGATCGACTTACTGCTGCAGGTCGATCGGGGTGTTCGAGACCATCGGCGCCGAGGTATTCGGTGTGCCGATTTCAGTTGGCAGGCCATCTTCGGCCGCTACCACATCACGCACGACATCCCAGTTCACGCGCAGGTTGTTGGTGACATCTTCGCGCTTGAGCATCGCATTGATCACTGCAGTGTGCTTGTCGACCACCGACGGGTTGCCCTTGTCATCGATGGGTGTGTGCGCTTCCAGATAGACCTTGCCGCCACTGCTGCCGAACTTGTACGCATCGTTGAGAATGCGCACCGAAGTGCCGACCGGCACCATGGCCGCCATTTCCAGCACGTTGTTGTTGAACATGCGGAAGCAGCCGTGGCTGGTGCGCATGCCGATGCCGAACTTCTTGTTCGAACCGTGGATCAGGTAGCCCGGTGTACCCAGGGTGAACTTGAACGGCCCCAGCGGGTTGTCCGGGCCGGCCGGTACCACGTTCGGCAGCGGATCACCGTCGGCGGCGTGCTCGGCCTTGATCGAGGCAGGAGGGGTCCAGGTCGGGTTCGGCGTCTTGGCAGTGATCGAGGTGTGCGCGATTGGCGAGCCCCAACCTTCACGACCAATACCCAACGGGAAGGTGTACACCACGTTCCGGCCTTTCGGGTAGTAGTAGAGGCGGTACTCGGCAAGGTTGATCACGATGCCTTCGCGTGGACCCGGCGGCAGAATGAACCGGGTCGGCAGGACGATTTCGGTACCGGCGCCCGGCAGCCAGGCATCGACGCCCGGGTTGGCCGCGACCATTTCCGAATAACCCAGGTCGTACTTGGTGCCCAGGTCAGCGAAGGTGTCTTCGTATTTGGCCTTGATCACCTGCACCTGGCCGATGATGTCCTCACCGGGTGGTGGCAGGGGAAACTCCAATGCAGCAACGGGACCGGCCACACACAGGGCGGCAAGTGACAGGCAGCGGGTGACGGCAGGAAAGCGCGGCAACATCCGGAAAATCCTTCGCATGATCAACAAGGGTATAAGAGCGCGATTGTACACCGCACCTCGGGAATTCGGGGAGATGCGCCGATGGCCAGCCAGAAGTCTTCATGTAGGAGCTGTCGCAGGCTGCGATCTGTTGATCCTAGAGTTCGAAACGCAACTCAGGCCAGATCGGCGAGGTGCCGCGCTTCTGCGACTCGAGAATCGCCCGGCACAACGAACACAGACGCTGATCCTGAAACACCCGACGATCCACACTCGACCAACGCGGTTGGGCTGGAAGCAGACTGCCACACAACGTGCGGTCTGCCGAGCCACCGAGTTCGAGCTGACGGGTCACCAGATGCACCCGCACTTCCTGGCAGGCGAACAGATCCAGCTGTTCGTCAGGCTCGATCAGTTGGTAGGCAAACAGGGACCAGGCAGGACGCGGCATCGGGGGCTCCAAATAAGGGGGCGCCACATTAGCCGAAAGCCTGCCACTAGAAAAGCCTCATAACAGCGGTTTTAGCGTCGGCCAGACATTTTCCAGCAACTTGCCCTGAGCCCCGGCGGCCGGGTGCAGACCATCGGCCTGCATCAGCTCGGGATGCCCACCCACGCCGTCGAGGAAAAATGGCACCAGCGGGATTTTTTTATCGTCCGCAAGTTTGCCGTAGACCTCGGCAAAGGCATCGGTGTAACGCTTGCCGTAGTTGGGCGGCAATTGCATGCCCAGCAGCAACACCTTGGCGCCACTCTGACGCGAGCTGTCGATCATCGCCGCAAGGTTTTGTTGCAATTGCGTTGGCGGCATTCCGCGCAGGCCGTCGTTGCCCCCCAATTCGAGGATCACCAGTTCCGGCTTGTGCTCTGCAAGCAGCGCCGGCAGGCGTGCCTGGCCTCCGGCACTGGTGTCGCCGCTGATCGAGGCATTGACCACTTTGTCGTCAAAACCCTCCTGCTTGAGCCGTTGCTCGAGCAGCGATACCCACCCCAGGCGGGTATCCAGTCCGAAACCGGCGCTGATACTATCGCCAACGATCAGGACAGTACCCGCCGCTGCGTTCTGGGCCATGCACATCAAGGCCAGGCCAGCACTCAAAAACCAAACACGCATCGGATTCTCCATGGGCGCAAGCATTCTCACCGCGAAGAACCTCAGCAAAGTGGTTCCCAGCGCGGAAGGTGAACTGACTATCCTGCACGAACTCAGCCTGGAACTGAACCAGGGCGACAGCCTGGCCATCGTCGGCGCGTCCGGTTCCGGCAAATCCACCCTGCTCGGCCTGCTCGCCGGCCTCGACCTGCCAAGCAGCGGCGAAGTCATCCTCGCGGGGCAAGGCCTGAGCAATCTCGACGAAGACCAGCGCGCGCGCATCCGTGCCGAACACGTGGGTTTCGTCTTTCAATCCTTCCAGTTGCTCGACAGCCTCAACGCCCTGGAAAACGTCATGCTGCCGCTGGAACTCGATGGCCGCAAAGACGCCCGCGAACGCGCCACCGAACTGCTGCAACGAGTCGGTCTCGGCCAGCGCCTGACACACTCGCCGCGCCAGCTCTCCGGCGGCGAACAACAGCGCGTGGCGATTGCCCGGGCTTTCGCTGCCGAGCCGGACGTGCTGTTCGCCGACGAACCCACCGGCAACCTCGACAGCCACACCGGCGAGCGCATCAGCGACTTGCTGTTCGAACTGAACAAGGAACGCGGCACCACCCTCGTGCTGGTGACCCACGACGAACGCCTGGCCCATCGCTGCCGGCGCCTGATCCGACTTGAAGCCGGGCTGCTGGTTGCCCCTCTGGAGCCTTGATGGCACGTCTGCCGCTGTTGCGTCTGTTCAGTCTCGCCCTACGTCAACTCATGCGCGATGCCCGCGCCGGCGAATTGCGCGTGTTGTTTTTTGCCTTGGTCGTGGCGGTCGCGGCGAGTACTGCCATCGGCTACTTCGGCGCCCGCCTCAACGGTGCGATGATGCTGCGCGCCACCGAGTTCCTTGGCGCCGACCTGGTGCTTGAGGGCAGCTCGCCGGCCCGCGACGAACAGATTCGCAGCGGCACCGAGCTGCGCCTGAATCATGCGCAGGTGGTGGAGTTTTCCAGCGTCATTGCCACCGACAATGGCATTCAGTTATCAAGCATCAAGGCGGTCGACCGCGCCTACCCGCTGCGTGGCGAGCTGAAAAGTGCCCCGGCCCCGTTTGCCGCTGAAACCTCGGGCGGCGAGCCGCAACCCGGTGAAGCCTGGGTTGAAGCTCGTCTGCTGACTGCGCTGGATCTGAAGATCGGCGACAGCATCGACGTCGGCATGAAAACCCTGAAGCTGACCCGCGTGCTGACTTACGAGCCGGATCGCGCCGGCAACTTCTACAGCCTCACGCCTCGGGTGATGATCAACCTCGACGACCTCGCCGCCACCGGCGTGGTGCAACCCGGCAGCCGCGTGAGTTATCGCGAACTGTGGCGTGGTGAACCGCAGGCACTGGAAACCTATCGACAACTGATCAAACCCGGTCTGGCCGCCAATCAGCGCATTCAGGATGCGCGCGACGGCAACCGGCAGATTGGCGGCGCACTGGGCAAGGCCGAGCGCTACCTGAACATGGCCAGTCTGGTCGCGGTGCTGTTGGCCGGTGTGGCCGTGGCGCTGTCGGCCAACCGCTTCGCCAGTCGCCGCTTCGATGCCAGTGCCTTGCTGCGCTGCCTTGGTTTGTCGCGTCGGGAAACGATGCTGTTGTTCAGCATTCAACTGACCGTGCTCGGCCTGTTCGCTGCCCTCAGTGGCGCGGTGCTCGGCTGGCTGGCGCAACTGGGCCTGTTCGCTCTATTACATGATCTACTGCCTGCCGATGTGCCACCGGGCGGCCTGTTTCCGGCGCTCGCCGGGATCGGCACCGGGCTGGTGGCGCTGGCCGGCTTCGCCCTGCCGCCACTTGCCGCGCTGGGTCGGGTGCCGCCGCTGCGGGTATTGCGCCGTGACATGCTGCCGATTCCGTCGAGCACCTGGATGGTCTATGGCGCGGCGCTGGGTGCACTGGGCCTGATCATGTGGCGTCTGAGTCTGGATCTGCTGCTGACCTTCGCCCTGCTTGGCGGTGGCGTGGTCGCTGCGCTGGTGCTGGGTGGCTTGCTGCTGTTGTTGCTCAACAGCCTGCGCCGAATGCTCGCCCGCGCGCCGCTGCCGTGGCGTCTCGGCCTGGGGCAGCTGCTGCGTCATCCGCTGGCGGCGGCCGGGCAAGCGCTGGCGTTCGGTCTGATTCTGCTGTCGATGGCGCTGATCGCCCTGCTGCGTGGCGAGCTGCTCGACACCTGGCAAAACCAGTTACCGAAAAACGCCCCCAACTACTTCGCCCTGAACATCCTGCCGGCGGACAAACAGGCCTTCACCGATCACTTGATCAAGGTGTCCGCGCAGGCGGCGCCGCTGTACCCGGTGGTGCCGGGACGGCTGATCAGCATCAACGGCGAACCGGTGCAGCAGATCGTCAGCAAGGATTCGGCCGGCGACCGTGCCGTGCAACGTGACTTGAGCCTGACCTGGGCCGCCGACCTGCCGGCCGGTAACAAGCTCACCGCCGGTACGTGGTGGACCGGGCAACCCTCGGACGACGTACCGGGCGTGTCGGTTGAAGGTAAAGTCGCCGAAAGCCTCAAGCTCAAACTCGGCGATCACATGGTGTTCAGCGTGGGCGGGGTCAATCGTGAAGCCAAGGTCACCAGCCTGCGCGAGATCAACTGGGACAACTTCCAGCCGAACTTCTTCATGATCTTCCAGCCCGGCACCCTGAAGGATCTGCCAGCGACTTACCTGACCAGTTTCTATCTGGCACCCGGTCACGATCAGCAGATCGTCGAGCTGTCGCGAGCCTTCCCGGCGGTGACCATCCTTCAGGTCGAAGCCTTGCTCGAACAGCTGCGCAGCATCCTCGCCCAGGTCACCCTGGCGGTGGAATACGTGTTGTTGTTTGTGTTGGCGGCGGGGATGGCGGTGCTGTTCTCCGGCTTGCAGGCAACCCTGGATGAACGCATTCGCCAAGGTGCGCTGCTGCGTGCGCTGGGCGCGCAACGGCAGTTGCTGATCAAGGCGCGGCGCATCGAGTTCGGCTTGCTCGGTGCGGTCAGCGGTTTGCTCGCGGCCATCGGTTCGGAAGTGGTGAGTCTGGTGTTGTATCGCTATGCGTTCGATCTGCCATGGCATCCGCATCCATGGCTGCTGATGCTGCCGTTGATTGGCGCCGCGCTGATTGGCGGTGCCGGCGTGTTCGGTACGCGTCGAGCATTGAATGCGAGTCCGCTGACAGTCCTGCGCGAGGGTTGATAGACTCCAGCCTTCGTCACCACAAGAAGTTGCCATGAGCCGTTATCGCCCTCCCCGCACCGCCGGCACCGCGCTGATCACCCCTGAAGGTGAAGCGCGGATGCGCGCCGAATTCCATGAGCTGTGGCATGTGCGCCGCCCGCAGGTAACGCAAGCGGTCAGCGAAGCAGCGGCGCAGGGTGATCGTTCGGAAAACGCCGAGTACACCTACGGCAAGAAAATGCTGCGCGAGATCGACAGCCGCGTGCGATTTCTCACCAAGCGTCTCGAAGCACTGAAGGTCGTCAGCGAAAAACCCAGCGATCCGAACAAGGTCTACTTCGGCGCCTGGGTCACCATCGAGGACGAAGACGGCAAGCAATCACGCTACCGCATCGTCGGCCCGGATGAACTGGATCTGAAACTGGGTCTGATCAGCATCGACTCACCACTGGCCCGCGCCTTGATCGGCAAGGCGCTGGACGCCGAAGTCCGGGTACAGACGCCAACCGGTGAGCAGTTTGTCTATATCGTGGCGATCGAATATCCCTGAGCGTTTCAGCGGCGGGTGATCAAACCCTGCCGCGCAACGCGGGTCAGTTGCTTGATCATTTCCGGCGCGTCTTCAGCGCTCGGTGCCTGAATCACCGCCAGGTCAAAACTGTCACTGGCAAACCGCGCCAGCGACTCGCCGTCTTCAACGAACTGGATCAGGAACGCGGCAGGACCGCCGCTGCGACGTGGCCAGCCATCGAGATAACGCAACAGCGTTGGCTGATGTTTGCCGCCAAGCAGGATTTTCGGGTTGCGCTGGGTGATATGTGCCGTGATCGGCGCGGGACGTGCTGGAGGGCGTAGTGCATTCATCGTGTCGTGTCTCTGCCTCAAAAGTCTGCATGGCAGGTGAGAGGCAACACCGAACCAGCGCTTTAGCGGTATTTCGAAGCCCTGTTCCGGCTTCTGACGGCAACTGTCTGAGTCACCTGGCGCCCCGCAAGTAGCTGTTTAAATCGGCGCATGAGCAACATCCTAGATAACGTGACCGATGAGTGTCAAGAATCGGCCGCAACAAAAAAGGCCCGCACAATGCGGGCCTTTTGCTTGAGCCAGAGCGCTCAACCGGCGATGGCGCGATCCACCGACAGCTTGCCGGCGCCTTCGATCATCACCGCGAGGCTGCCACCGAGCAGCGCCAGGGCGAACTCGTAACCGTTGTTGGCCATGAACAGACCGTTGCTGATGTGTACGGTAAAGATCGCCACCAGCGACAGGAAGGTCAGACCCAGCGCCGCCGGGCGCACCAGCAGGCCGATGATCAGCGCCAGACCGGCGAAGAACTCGGTACCGCCGGCCAGCGTGGCCATCAGGTAACCCGGGTGCAGACCGATGCTGTCCATGTATTGCGCGGTGCCCGCCAGACCGTAACCACCGAACAGACCAAACAGTTTTTGCGAACCGTGGGCGGCGAAGATCACGCCGACCGCGATACGCAGAATGGTCAGGCCGTAACCGGCGCGAGTGAACAGAACCTTGTTGATCAGAGAGCTCATGGGGCATTCCTTGTTTTGCGATAAGTGTGTTGGGATTGGCCGCTATATTAATCAGTTAAATTCATGTTAAAAGCGCAATTATTCCGCCATAACAATCAAATTATTAGATCATTTCCGTGAAGCGACTTTCTGTCCCCGGGGCTCCAGCGACTCCCGCTCCCGGTCGAACGCCAAGTAATACTTGTTCACGCTATTAACATAGCTGACGGGGCCCATGCCCACCTGCTCCATGGCGATGCGCTCGACCTGAAAGAACCACTGGTTCGGATTCAGCCCGCGCCGCCGTGCCTCGGCACGCATGCCCTGCACCCGCTCCGGGCCGATGTTGTAGGCCGCCAGGGTGAAGGCCATGCGCTCGCGCTCATTGAGTTTCGGACTGTTGAAAAACTTGCGGCGAATCATCGCCAGGTACTTGGCCCCGGCCTGCACATTCGCATCGAGATTCTGGATGTTGTTCACACCGACTCGCTGCGCTGCGGACGGGGTGATCTGCATCAACCCGGTCGGACCACTGCCACTGCGGGCGCTGGGTTGCAGGGCTGACTCCTTGAAGGCCAGCGCCGCCAGATTCAGCCAGTCCATGCTTTGCGCGTCGGCGTGTTTTTGCAGGGTCGGGCGCAGTTTTTCCAGACGCTGGCGGTCAGCCTTGGCCAACGGATAGTGCACTTGGTAGAGCCGTCGATAGATCCGCAGAAACTCTGCATCCTCGTTCGCCGGCTTCCTGTAGCCGCCCAGGAAGCGATCGATGCTCGCCCGCAGCATCGAGGCATCCCGGCGCACGAACCAGTATTCCTCACCCGGTTCGCTGATCATCAACTGCCGGTCGAAACGCAGCTTGGGCAGAATCTTGCCCCAACGCTCGGCGATCGGTTGCTCGACGATGGTCAGGTGGAAGATCCCGCCCTGCACCATCTCCAGCACGTCTTCAACGGCCAGCGTCGGATCGACCCATTCGATCTTGATCGGCGCCAGTTTGTGCAACGCCAGTTTCTGATTGAGCTGGCTGACCGCCTCCCCCGCCGCACTGCCGGTGGGCAAGGCCAGGGTTTTGCCGGAAAGCTGCTCGACCTTGGTGTAACGGCGCTCGCCTTTGATGCCGACCAGCACCAGCGGCACGTTGCTGGCGATCGGCTCACTGCTGGCCACCGCGTGGCCGGGTTGCAGATCGAGCAGCTCACCGGGCGCGACCAGATCACCTTCACCACGCTGCAACGCGCCGAGCAGCTGATCCTTGGCTTTGGGAATGATCTTGAGGGTAATTTCCTGACCATCGCGGGCGTGGCCATTGAGGTATTGCTCGAAGGCGCGCAGGCGATGGTATTCGACGCCGATGGCCTGACCCTGGACTTCACCGGAACTGTTGCGACTCTGATTGACCAGCACGCGCAACACGCGACTGCTGCGGATCTCCGACAGGTCACGAACCTTGGCGGCCGGCACGGCTTGCTGTGGCCCGGGCAAGCGCGCAACCGCCGTTATCGGCAGCAGCAGTGACGCGCACAACAGGAGCAAAACCGAGGGACGATGCATCCACTCTCCGGAAAAAATACGGGGCGATTTCACCGCTGAACGGTCGAAATCACCGACGAAAACAGAGCGCCTGGAGCGCTGGCAAAGTGCGAGAGACTGGCACAGTGATGGCTTTGCTGCCAACCCGGGCTACGTCACGGCATCAAAAGACAGCTATAACTCGTTGTAGTTCTTGGCTTTTCTTATAAATCTACAGCTCTGGTATGCTTTCCGGCCTTCGGCCCGAGGTAGAACCATGCAACTCATCGATATCGGCGTCAACCTGACCAACCCCAGTTTCGCCGAAAAACATCAGGCCGTGCTCGACCGCGCCTACGCTGCCGGGGTCTGCCAACTGGTGCTGACCGGCACCAGCGTCGAGGGTAGCGAACAGGCGCTGGAGCTCTGCCGGCAACTGGATCAAAGCGGCCAGCGGCTGTTTGCCACCGCTGGCATTCACCCGCATTCGGCCAGTGACTGGAACGCTGACAGCGCGCGTCGTTTGCGCAGTCTGCTGCAAGAGCCAAACGTGGTCGCCGTGGGTGAATGCGGACTGGATTTCAACCGTGATTTCTCGCCGCGCCCGCAACAGGAAAAAGTCCTCGAAGAACATCTGGCGCTGGCGGTAGAACTGCAATTGCCGGTGTTCCTGCATGAGCGGGATGCCAGTCAGCGTCTGCTGGAAATCCTCAGGGACTTCCGCGATCAACTGCCCGCCGCCGTGGTGCACTGCTTTACCGGCGAGCAAAAAGCCCTGTTCAGTTACCTCGATCTGGACCTGCACATCGGCATCACCGGCTGGATCTGCGACGAGCGCCGGGGCACGCATCTGCACCCGCTGGTCAAGGAGATCAAGCGCGGACGACTGATGCTCGAAAGCGACGCGCCGTACCTGTTGCCTCGCACCTTGCGCCCAAAGCCGAAGAACGGCCGCAATGAACCGGCGTATCTGACCGAGGTGCTGCGCGAAGTGGCGCTGCATCGGGGCGAGACCGAGGAAGATCTGGCTGCGCACACAACGGCGTGTGCCCGCGCGTTCTTCAACCTCCCCGCCCTGCCCTGACACGCCAGAATCCCCCTGTGGGAGCGGGCTTGCTCGCGAAAGCGGTGTATCAGGCAGAAATGAGCTGAATGACACACCGCATTCGCGAGCAAGCCCGCTCCCACAAAGGGGCTCAGCGTAGAACCTGTTGACCTGTATCAAGATCTTCAGATCTGCATAGCGGCACAATGCTGGCACCTTGCCAAAACTGTTTCCGCTATCAGAGAAGACCTCCATGGGTGCCTGGCTTAGCAATATCTCGCTGAAATACAAATTCTGGGCGGTCAATGCGGTCGCTTTCGTCACCACCCTGCTGCTGGTGCTGTATGCCGTGCAGCTTGAGCAGCAGGCACGCAGTCACGCGTCGAAAACCTCCGCGCAAGCCCAGGCACAATTGCTCAAGGCCTGGCCGACCGGGCAGGCGTTGCCCAAGGCCGATCAGGTACTGACCTTCAAACGCGGTGAAGCGCCGCGCCTCAACGATCAACCCGTGCTGGAGATCAGCGATAGCAACGGCTGGAACGAGATCAATCATCTGCCGCTGTTCGGCAACAACCCGCTGCTGGGCGCTGAAGTGTTCAGCCGTGGCGACGGCGAGCAAGTCGCGGTCATCGCCTATGGCCCGAGCCTGGCGCAAGTGTTCAGTGAACGCTTTGCCAACTACGCGGTGGCGGTGTTCATCCTGATGCTGGCCATGCTCGGCGCTTCGCAGTTGCTGATCCGCTTCCTGCTCAGTCAGCTCAACACCTTGAAAGACGTGATGCTGCACGTCGAGAAAAGTGGTGACCTTTCGGCCCGCGTGCCGCTGGCCTGCAAGGACGAAGTCGGGCAGATGGCCAATGCGTTCAACGCGATGCAGGCCGGTTATCAACGCGTGGTCACCACCGTTGCCAACACCGCGCGGCAACTCGACGTCGGCGCTGCGCGTCTGGCGGCGAGCATGAACGAAGTGCGCCACGGCATGCTCGGTCAACAGAGCGAGACCGATCAGGCTGCCACCGCAATCAATGAAATGACTGCCACGGTTTATCACATCGCCCAGCACGCCGGTGCCACCCGCGATCTGTCGCAGACCGCCGATGGTCTGGCCGGCAGCGGTCAGCAAGTGGTCAGCCGTGTGCAGCAGTCGATTGCCGGACTCTCCAGCGGCGTGCAGCAGACTGCGGAAATGATCCAGCGCCTGGCCGAAGACAGCCAGAAGATCAACGGCGTAGTCAGCGTGATTCACAGCATCGCCGAGCAAACCAACCTGCTGGCGCTCAACGCCGCCATCGAAGCGGCGCGTGCCGGCGAGATGGGCCGCGGTTTTGCGGTGGTCGCCGACGAGGTGCGCAATCTCGCCAAGCGCGTGCAGACCTCGACCGATGAAATCACCACCATGGTCTCAGCGCTGCAGGCCGGCACCCGCGATGCGGTGGACTTCATGCAGGAGAGTTCGTACAAGGCCGATGACTGCGTGCAGCAGGCGCAGGAGGCGGGCGAGGCGCTGGCGGAAATCACTGGCGCGGTGGCGCAGATGCGCGAGAGCAACACGCAGATTGCGGTGGCGGCGGAGCAGCAGAGTCAGGTGGCCGAGGAGATGAATCGGGCGGTGGTGAGCATTCGTGATGTGACCGAAAACACCGTGCAACAGACCGTGGATTCAGCGACCACCAGCAATGAGTTGGCAACGTTGGCCGGGGAATTGAGCAAGGCCATCGGTCAACTCAAACTTTAAGGGACTCATCGCGAGCAGGCTCACTCCTACAGGGGATTTGTGTGCGCAGCAGATCCTTTGTAGGAGTGAGCCTGCTCGCGATGGCGTCAATTGCAACACCATCGAATCCAGCCATTGCACCTATCACCACCATAGCCAACCTTGATTCGCCGCCCCACCCGCCCCGGCCTATTCTTCAAGCATGTGTTCAACATGGATCGAGGAGTAGTCAACATGGGCAAACGTCACCCCAACCTTCCCGCGTGGCAATGGCGCGCGTACCCGAACAATCACCAGCACCCGACCAATCTGGTGCTGCACTTGATTGCCGTGCCGCTGTTCATCGTCGCGTTTCTGTTGATCGTGTCCGGCGTGTTCAGCCTGAGTCTGGCGAGTGTGGCGATCGGTGTGATCGGTATCGTCGCGGCGCTGGGTCTGCAGCGCCACGGCCACAGCCTGGAGGCGCAAGCCTCCGAGCCGTTCAGCGATCGCAAAGATGCCGTGTCACGCTTGCTGGTCGAGCAGTTCCTGACCTTTCCGCGGTTTTTCCTCAGCGGCGGCTGGTGGCGCGCCTGGCGGGAGCGCCACCGTCGGCATTGAATGATTCAGGCAAAAATCGTCACAGTCTGCCGACTCATGGCGATCAACTCCCCCTCCGCGCTCCACAGCTTGGCGGCGACATGGCCGTAGCCGTCGGCGGCGTATTCGATGTCTGCCAGGTATTTGCACCAGTCCAGCGTGCTCAGGTCGCGTAGCGGTTGCACGAATTCGATGGTCCAGGTCAGCGTGCTGCCCGGTGCCGGTTTCTTCAGGTACGGCAACAAGGCCGGTGGCCAGGCATCCACCAGCGCCAGCAGATGCGCCTCATTGACCGGTTCTTCCTTGACGTCCCCACGCAAACGTACCCAGCCGCCCATCTGCCGCGATGTGTTGCCGGTGAACGGCATGCCGCCGACACTCCAGCGCATCGCCAGATGCCGCATGAATTCCGGGGTCACGCCCTTGATGTAGGGCAACTCCTGGCATTCGTCCCAGTGTTTCATTTCGGCTGCCGGATAGGCGGCAACGGCCACTTCCGAAGGTCGCGAAGCGCCGAAGCTGCCCTGCACAATTGTCACCACCTGACCGTTCTGCACAGCCCGGCCCAGCACCTGGCTGACCGCTTTACCTTCGCGCAACACGTCAACTTCGAAACGCACCGGAATTTCCGGCTCGACCGGGCCGACAAAAGTGATCGCCAACGAACGCACCGGGCGATCCGCCGGCACATTCGCGCGCATGGTCTCGTATTGCAGCGCCGCCACCAGGCCACCAAAACTGGCTCGCCCCTGACCCCACTCGGCGGGAATGGTCACTTCTGGCTGGCGACGGACCGCCTCGATCAGATCGGAAAAGCGCATGACAACCTCGGCAAGCGAAAAAAGGGATGCAGCGATCTTAACCAGCATGGCAGAGCGCCGCAGCGTCTATTCCGGTCAAATGGACTGACAGAAAGGCCTTAAGGTCAGGAAGATATTCGAATGTGGGAGCGGGCTTGCTCGCGAAAGCGGTGTATCAGTAGACACATCTGTGACTGACACACCGCTTTCGCGAGCAAGCCCGCTCCCACAGGGGATCTGAGTGGATTCAGGATTTGAAGCAGCTTGAACTGAGTTTATCCAGCACCCGATCCGCCTTGGCTTCAGCCTTGATCAGGCCTGCCTGCCAGGTCGCGACGCAGGGTTGCAGATCGCTTTCCAGTTCGGCCCGCGCCAGCCACTGCCAGCAATCGTGCCAGTCACCCAGCGCGCCCTGCGCCGACTTCAACCGCGCCAGCGCCGGCTCAGGCAGGCGATCGAGTTCCGGATAGGCTTCGATGCCATAACGCACGCGCTTGATCAGCAAGCGCAGACGATGGCGGTCGTGGGCCGGATCGTGCAGGGCCTCGTCGAGCTTCTTCCATTGTTTGTGCAGGCGTTTTTCGATGCGTTTGCCCAGATCCTTGAGCAGCCCCTGACGCTCGGAAGCACGCAGGAATCGCGGGAAGGCATCGAGGATAATCAGCAGCGAAGCCACTTCGGCGCTCGCTGCCAATGCTGGATAGGCTTCGTCCATTTGCGCCATGCGTCGCTGTGCGGCTTGCGGTTGATCATGCTTGAGCAGGTACGCCGCCAGTACCTCGCGATCGCGCCACGGGGTGGTCAACTGACCGACCGCCGAGGCGGCACCTTCCAGTTGCTCGACTCCGGGCAAACCACGCAAGGGTCGCAACAGGCTGCGCAAGCGCCGCACCGTGGTGCGCAAGTCGTGCAGCGCCTCAGGGTCGGTACGCGCAGTCAGTCGCGCCTGACAGGCCAGCAGCCGCACTTCCAAGCTCAGGACATGAGCCACCAACCCATCCACCAACGCAGACATCACTTGCTCCTGATTCACATGGCTTGAAGGATGAGTCTGCCGTCAGAAGGCAGGCGCATCCTTGCGTCAAGTCAGCAGCTTAGCGCCCTGCGCGGGATTCGCGAATATAGAAACGGGCTTTCTCGGCCTTTTTGCTGCAGCCTTCAAAGCCTTCGAATTGCTGCTGAGTCTTGGCCGCCGTCAGCAACGACAGCGCCTTGGAGTAGCTGACCGTGCCGGCGAAACCCTCGGCCTTGGCCAGGTCCAGTTCATGCCACGCCGCATCCAGCTGACTGCCACAGCTGTCACGATAAGCAGTCTTGCCCGCGCAACCGGCCAATGCCAGGGCGATCAACGGCACACAGATCCAGGCTTTCATCACTCACACCTCAAAATAGGTCAACAGTCGTGCAGGTAAGACGTTGCGGCGCGGGAAAAGTGCCTTGGCGCCCCATGAATCTGCGGCGACCAAAGCATAGCGCCGAGCGGTCACGGAGTATCGAAAAAACGACGCTCCTGCCGTCTCCAGCGACCCTGCCGATTGTCGCCCGCCCCCCGAAGGGTGCATTGTGGAGCCTTGTCGGGAGGAAGTTTGATGAAAAAGCGTGTCGCACTGGTGCTGGGCTCCGGTGGCGCCCGGGGCTATGCCCATATCGGGGTCATTGAGGAGATCGAAAGACGCGGTTACGACATTGCCTGCATTGCCGGTTGTTCGATGGGCGCGGTGGTCGGCGGGATCTATGCGGCGGGCAAACTTGACGAGTACCGCACCTGGATCGAAACCCTCGACTATCTGGATGTGCTGCGGCTGGTAGACGTGAGTTTTCGCCTCGGCGCAATTCGTGGCGAAAAGGTCTTCGGGCAGATCCGCAAGATCGTCGGCGAGATCAATATCGAAGACCTGCGCATTCCCTACACCGCCGTCGCCGCCGACCTCACCAACCAGCAGGAAATCTGGTTTCAGGAAGGCTGCCTGCATCAGGCGATGCGCGCCTCGGCGGCAATTCCCAGCCTGTTCACCCCGGTGATGCAAGGCAACCGGATGCTGGTGGACGGCGGCATTCTCAACCCGTTGCCGATCGTGCCGGTGGTCTCCAGCCACTGCGACCTGATCATCGCGGTCAACCTCAACGCGACCAACCAGCGCCACTACAAATTGCCGGTGATCCAGCGCCCGCCCGCGTTTCGTTCGCGCTTCGACAGTTTGCTCAGTTCGCTGGGTTCGAAGATGCCGTTCCGCCGCAAACAGGCCGAGCAATTGCTGTTGCTGGAACAGGAAGCGCTGCGCGCCGAAGCCGCCGACATCAACCCGTGGCTGGAAGGCAGCGAACCGGAAAGTCAGCAACCGGCAGCCGCCCCTGAGCGCGAAGGCGCGCCGAAGTCCGCCACCGGTTCTTTCATCATCGACAACGTCGGGCCGGCGTCACTGCTGGACCTGATCAACCAGAGTTTCGAGGTGATGCAGACCTCGTTGGCGCAATACAAGATCGCCGGCTATCCGCCGGACATTCTGATCAATGTGCCGAAGCGCGTGTGCCGGTTTTTCGAGTTCTACAAGGCGCCGGAACTGATCGCGCTGGGGCGGGAAATTGCGCGGGATACGCTGGATCGGTATGAAAGTGAGCAGGGTTGAGTATCTGAAAGGTCTCCGCTGGATGTAAGGCCCTCATCGCGAGCAGGCTCACTCCTACATTGGATCTGCGCCGTTCACAAAAACCTTGTAGGAGTGAGCCTGCTCGCGATGAGGCCAGACCAGGCGACACAAAACCTACAGATTGTTGTCACTCAACAGCCGATACCCAACCCCCGCCTCCGTCACAATAAACCGCGGCCGGGTCGGATCATCCGCCAGCTTCTGGCGCAAATGCCCGACCACAATCCGCAAGTAGTGACTGTCCTCGGTATGCGTCGGCCCCCAGATATCCTTGAGCAATTGCTGCTGGGTGATCACCCGCCCCGGGTGCCGCGCCAGTTGCGCCAGCACCGCATATTCCTTGCGGGTCAGCGCCACTTCGGCACCGTCGAGCAGCACTCGTCGATAGGCCAGGTCCACGGTCAACGGGCCGAACGTCAGCGCCGCTTGCTGGGCCTCGCCGGCCGGTGCCTGACGCAACAACGCGCGGACCCGGGCGAGAAACTCCTGAATGCCGAACGGCTTGGTCACGTAGTCATTGGCGCCGCCATCCAGCGCTTGGACTTTCTGCCCTTCGCTGGCCCGCACCGAAAGCACCAGCACCGGCGCGGTGGCCCATTCGCGAAACTCGCGCAGCACCTGCTGGCCGTCCATGTCCGGCAGGCCGAGGTCGAGCACCAGCAAGTCGGGCTTGTTCAGCGCGGCCTGGGCCAGGCCTTCGGCACCGGTGCCGGCCTCCAGCACTTTGTAGCCTTGTGAGGCGAGGCTGATGCGCAGGAATTTACGGATCTGCGGTTCGTCATCGATGACCAAAATGGTCGCGGTCTGGCTCATGAATTCACATCAACACAAAAGATTGGCAAGAGAGTAGCGCAGTCGCGATCAGGCTTCATTGTCCATCCCCGGTTGCGTCTGCAATGGCAGGTGCAGGGTGATGCTGGTGCCGTGCCCGTCGATGCCGTCGGCGACGCTGATGCGCCCGCCATGCGCACCCACCATGCCCTGACAGATCGCCAGCCCCAGCCCCGTGCCCTGTCCGCCGCGATCACCGCGTGCGGCGGTGTAGAACATGTCGAAAATCTTCGCCCGCTCCTCTTCGGGAATCCCCGGCCCTTCATCGCTGACCGTGAAGAAAATCTCGTCTTCACTCGCCCCGGCACTCAGTTGCAAACGACCGTGAGCCGGCGAAAAGCGTGCGGCGTTTTCCAGCACATTGACCAGCGCCTGCTCGATCAGCGCCGCATGCACGAACAGCAGCGGCAACTCGGACGGCACATCGGTACTGACCTGCAACGGCGCGAGCACCGCACGCAGGCGATTGAGCGAGCTGCCGACGATGTCCGCGGGCGCCACCCAGTCGCGCGCGAGTTTCAATGCACCGTGGCCGAGGCGGGTCATGTCCAGCAGGTTCTGAATGTAGCGGTCGAGGCGTTCGGCTTCGTCGCGGGTGCCTTCGAGCAACTCGCGGCGATCCTCCAGCGGAATGGCTTCGCCGAGGGCCAGCAGGCTGTCGATGCTGCCGCGCATGGCGGTCAGCGGTGTGCGCAGATCATGCGATACCGAGGCCAGCAGCGCACTGCGCAACTGCTCGGTTTCACCGTGCAGGCGCGCGGCTTCCAGATCGTCCGCCAGTTGCGCCCGCGCCAGTGCCTGCGCCAGTGGCTGACTCAACGCGGTGAGCAGGCGTCGACGCTGGCCGCTCAAGGTCTGGCCCTCTTTGGCGCAGACCCCGAGCAGCGCCAGCGGCCCGTCCTCCACCGACAGCGGCCACCACCACCAGCGACCGAACGGCAACGTGCCGGTGCCCATGCCGGCCGGTTGATCGTGTTGCCAGGCCCAGTCGGCGGCGGCGCGTTCCGATTCGCTGAATTCCAGAGGCCCGCCGGTCTCGACTTTCCAGCCGCCCTGGCCGTCGCGGTTGAGCAGGCACAATTGCAGATCGCTCCAGCCGTTGAGGTGCTGCGCAGCAGCGCTGATCACCGCCTGACGATCCGTCGCCGCAGTCAGTTTGCGCGACAGATCGAGCAGCTCTGTGGTCTCTTCCTGCGTATCGCGCAACGCCTGCAACTGCCGCCGCTGACGCGCCGCGAGGTTACCAGTGAGCGCCGCCATCAGCAGGAAGAACAGCAAGGTCAGAACATCTTCTTCGCGCTGGATGGCGAAGGAAAAATTCGGCGGAATAAACAAAAAATCGTAGGTCAGAAACGATAGCGCCGCGCAGGCCAGCGCCGGGCCCAGACTGCTGCGCACCGCCACCAGCAGCACCGCCGCGAGGAACACCAGCGAGATGTTCGGTAGCGGCAAAATACTCGATACCGCCCAGGCCAGGGCACTGGCCAACAGCGTGGCAACCAGCGCCAACAGATAGTCGAACCAGACCAGCGTCGGCGTCGCCCGCAGACGCGGTTGCGGGTGTTCATGGTCGTTGTCGAGGACGTTGATTTCCAGGCCGTGGGCCTGACGAAGCAAACGCGCTGCGAGCCCGCCACCGAACAGGCGACGGCGCAGACTCGGCCGCGACTGGCCGACCAACAGCAGACTCGCCCGGCGTTCGGCAGCATGCTGGATCAGGGTTTTCGCCACTTCGCCGGCGCGCAGCAATACCACTTCGCCGCCGAGGCGTTCGGCCAGTTGCTGGGCATTTTGCAGGCGCAGGCGCGATTGCTCGTCGCGCACTGTGCCGTTGTCGACATGCACCAGACTCCACGGTAAATGCCGACGCTGGGCCACGCGGCTGGCGTGACGCACCAGGCGTTCGGCATGCGCATCGCCATCAACGCCGACCAGCAAACGCCCGCGCACCGCTGGAGCTGCCTGACCAAGTTGGCGGTAGCCTTGAGCGAGATCGTTATCGACCTGCGCGGCCGCCGTTTGCATCGCCAGTTCGCGCAGCGCGGTGAGGTTGGTCTGGGTGAAAAACGCATCGATCGCCGCCCGCGCCTGTTCCGGCACGTAGACCTTGCCTTCGCGCAGACGCTCCAGCAGCTCGCGCGGTGGCAGGTCGATCAGCAGCAGTTCGTAGGCTTCCTGCAGCACCCAGTCCGGCAGGGTTTCGCGCACCTGCACGCCGGTGATGCCGCGCACCTGATCGTTGAGGCTTTCCAGGTGCTGGACGTTGACCGTGGTGTAGACGTCGATGCCGGCGGCGAGCAGTTCCTGAATATCCTGCCAGCGCTTGGCGTGGCGACTGCCGGGGGCGTTGGTGTGCGCCAGCTCATCAACCAGCACCAGTTTCGGTCTGGCGGCGAGCAGGCCGTCGAGGTCCATTTCTTCGAGCATCACGCCACGGTATTCCGAGCGCACCAGCGGCTGCTGCGGCAAACCGCCGAGCAGCGCTTCGGTCTCCGCGCGGCCGTGAGTTTCGACGACACCGGCGATGATTTTCACGCCCTGGCGCAATTGCGTGTGCGCGGCCTGGAGCATCGCGTAGGTCTTGCCGACCCCGGGGGCGGCGCCGAGGAAAATCTTCAGCCGGCCACGGCCGTCGCGGGGCAGGTCTGCTAACAGCGCGTCGGCGCGGCCGGAGTCGCTCATGCTTGATGTTCTCTCTTCCAGATAGTTATGCGGTGTTCTTTCGGTCCTCTTCGCGAGCAGGCTCGCTCCCACATTTGGAACACGTATTCCTGTGGGAGCGAGCCTGCTCGCGAATGGCCGCGCCGCCGGTTCAAAGTTTTTCCAGCGCCATGTTCAGCTCCAGCACATTCACCACCGGCGGCCCCACCAGCGGCTGTTCGATGTGCGCATCGAGCAGTTGCTGCAAGGTCGCCACCGGCAAGTTGCGCGCTTGCGCGACACGCGCCAGTTGATAGGCAATTGCCGCCGGTGGCAAGTGCGGATCGAGTCCGCTGCCGGAGGTGGTCAGCAGCGCCAAGGGCACCGGCCCCTGGCCTGGCACCTGCAACTTGTTGGCGTCGTCGATTACCCGAGTGGCCAGCGCCGGATTGCTCGGCGCGAGGTTGCTGGCGCTGCTGGAAACGGTCGCGAAGGCGCCCGCCGAAGGACGCGGATGAAACCACGCATCACCAACGAAATCCTGGGCGATCAACGACGAGCCGCGCACCTTGCCATCGGCGTCGTGCACCAGGCTGCCATTGGCCTGTTCAGGGAAAGCGACCTGCGCAACGCCGGTCACCACCAGTGGATAGGCCACGCCGGTGATCAGGGTCATCAGCACCAGCAGGCTCAGGGCCGGACGTATCATTGTGGACATTGCAAAATCCTCGAATTCAGAAAGCGGATACCGCGTTAATTCAGGTGGACCGAGTCGACTTCATCGCCAGCAGGCTGGCTCCCACAGGAGGCCGCATTGCAAATGTGGGAGCGAGCCTGCTCGCGAATGGATCACACCAAATGCAAAGCCGTGAGCAGCATGTCGATCGCCTTGATCCCCACGAACGGCACCAGAATCCCGCCCAGTCCGTAGATCAGCAGGTTGCGCCGCAGCAGTGCCGCGGCACTCGCTGCCTGCACGCGCACGCCACGCAGTGCCAGTGGAATCAGCACGACGATGATCAAGGCGTTGAAGACGATCGCCGAGAGGATCGCGCTCTGCGGACTGGTCAAGTGCATGATGTTCAGCACACCCAGTTGCGGATAGATCGCGGCGAACAGCGCCGGCAGAATCGCGAAGTATTTGGCCACGTCGTTGGCGATGGAAAACGTCGTCAGCGCACCACGGGTCACCAGCAATTCCTTGCCGATCTGCACCACGTCCAGCAGCTTGGTCGGGTCGCTGTCGAGGTCGACCATGTTCGCCGCTTCGCGCGCGGCTTGTGTGCCGTCGTTCATCGCCATGCCGACGTCAGCCTGGGCCAGCGCCGGGGCGTCGTTGGCGCCGTCGCCGCACATGGCGACCAGACGACCGTCGTTCTGCTCAAGACGGATACGCGCCAGTTTCTTCTCCGGTGTGGCTTCGGCGAGCACGTCATCGACGCCCGCTTCTGCCGCGATGGCCGCAGCGGTCAACGGGTTGTCGCCGGTGACCATCACCGTGCGAATCCCCAGTTTGCGCAGCTCGGCAAAACGCTCGCGAATGCCTGGCTTGACCACGTCCTTGAGATGGATCGCACCCAGCAACTTGCCATCGGCGCAGACCAGCAACGGCGTGCCGCCGCTCTGCGCGATCTTGTCGATTTCTCGCGACAGCGCCGGGGCCAGATCCGAGCGTTGTTGACCGAGGAAGGCCAGCAGCGAATCGACTGCGCCCTTGCGGTACACGCGGCCCTGATAGTCGACACCGGACAAGCGGGTTTCCGCACTGAACGGCACGGCAGTCAACGTATCCAGTGCCGGCTCGGTTTGCGGATGCAGACCGCGCAGGTACTCGACGATGGATTTGCCTTCGGCGGTTTCGTCCGCCAGCGAGGCAAACAACGCGCCTTCGGCCAACTCGCGACCACTCACGCCCGGCGCCGCATACACCGCGCTGCAACGGCGGTTACCGAAGGTGATGGTGCCGGTCTTGTCCAGCAGCAACACGTGCACGTCACCGGCCGCCTCCACGGCGCGCCCGGATTTGGCGATCACGTTCAGCCGCACCAGTCGATCCATCCCGGCAATACCGATGGCGGACAACAGGCCACCGATGGTGGTCGGAATCAGCGTGACCAGCAGCGCCACCAGGAACACCAGCGGCAGGCTGCCGTTGGCGAAGTGGGCGAACGGCTGCAGGGTCACCACCACCAGCAGGAAGATCAGGGTCAGGCCGATCAGCAGGATATCCAGCGCGACTTCGTTCGGGGTCTTCTGGCGTTTGGCGCCTTCGACCAGCGCGATCATACGGTCGAGGGTCGATTCACCGGGGTTGGCGGTGATCTTCACCAGCAGCCAGTCGGACACCAGGCGCGTGTTGCCGGTGACCGCCGAGCGATCGCCGCCGGACTCGCGAATCACTGGCGCCGATTCACCGGTGATCGCCGCTTCGTTGACCGCCGCGATCCCTTCGATGACTTCGCCGTCACCGGGGATCATCTCCCCCGCTTCGACGCGCACCACATCACCCTTGCGCAGACTGGCGGCAGGCACCACCTGAAAGCTGCCGTTGGCCAGTTTGCGCCGCGCGCTGAGGCCTTCGCTGCCAGCCTTGAGGCTGTCGGCGCGAGCCTTGCCGCGACCTTCGGCCAAGGCTTCGGCGAAGTTGGCGAACAGCACGGTGAACCACAACCACAGAGCAATCTGCGCGGCGACGAAAGTCGGCACGACGTTGTCCGGGATGAAGCACAGCACGGTGGTGAAAATCGCCGTCAGTTCGACCACCAGCATCACGGGCGAACGCACCAGCTGGCGCGGGTCGAGCTTGACGAAGGCTTGCACCAGCGCCGGACGCCACAGGGCCGAGATCGCGGTTTTCGGTGCTTCTGCCGACTGGGTCGGCACCGCAGGTTTTGCAGGAACATGCATATTCATGATCGATTCCTTAGAAGCCCATGCTCAAGTGTTCAGCAATCGGACCGAGCGCCAGAGTCGGCAGGAAGGTCAGGCCGCCCACCAGCAAAATGGTCACGGTCAACAGGGTCACGAACAGCGGGCCGTGGGTCGGGAAGCTGTTCTGGCCGATCGGTGCGGTTTTCTTCATCACCAGGCTGCCGGCCAGGGCCAGTACCGGCAGGATGTAGCCGAAGCGACCGATCAACATGCCCAGACCGAGCATCAGGTTGTGGAACGGCGTGTTGGCACTCAGGCCACCGAAAGCCGAACCGTTGTTCGCGCTGGCCGAGGTGTAGGCGTACAGCAGTTGGCTGAAACCGTGCGGGCCGGGGTTGCTGATGGTCGCCGCCGGGCCAGGCAAAGCCGCCGCGATGGCGCCGAGTACCAGCACGCCCACCGGCATCACCAGCAAGGTCACCACCAGCAATTGCACTTCCCGCGCCTGCAGTTTCTTGCCGAGGTATTCCGGTGTGCGGCCAATCATCAGACCGGCGAGGAACACTGCGATCAGCACGTTAAGCAACATGCCGTAGAGCCCGGCACCGACGCCGCCGAAGATCACTTCGCCGACCATCATGTTGACCAGCGCCACCATGCCGCTAAGCGGGTTGAGGCTGTCGTGCATGCCGTTGACCGAACCGTTCGACGCCGCAGTCGTGGTCACCGACCACAACACGGTGGCGGTGGTACCGAAGCGTGCTTCCTTGCCTTCCAGTGGCGCGGTCTGTTCGACCGCGACATTGTTCAGCGCCGGGTTAGGCTGATATTCGGCCCACAGCGAAGTCGCGCCGCCGATCAGGAACAGTGCGAGCATGCAGGCGATGATCGCGCGGCTCTGACGCTGGTCTTTCACGTAATGACCGAAGGTGAACACCAGCGCCACCGGGATCAGGATGATCGACGCGAGTTCGAACAGGTTGCTCCACGCGGTCGGGTTCTCGAATGGATGCGCCGAGTTGACCCCGAAGAAGCCACCGCCGTTGGTACCCAGTTGCTTGATCGCAATCTGGCTGGCCGCCGGGCCAAGGGGGATCACTTGATCAACGCCCTGCATCGTCACCGCGTTCACATATTGCGCGAAGGTCTGCGGTACGCCCTGCCACACCAGGTACAGCGCCAGCAGCAGGCACAGCGGCAGCAGGCCGTAGAGGGTGGCGCGGGTCATGTCGACCCAGAAGTTGCCCAGGGTCTTGGTCGACTTGCGACCGATGCCACGGCACAGCGCAACCAGCACGGCGAGACCGGTGGCGGCACTGACGAAGTTCTGCACGGTGAGACCGACCATCTGGCTCAGGTAGCTGAGGGTCGCTTCACCGCTGTAGGACTGCCAGTTGGTGTTGGTCATGAAGCTGACCGCGGTGTTGAACGCCTGGGTCCATTCCTGGCCCGGCAGGTTTTGCGGGTTCAGCGGCAGGTGATCCTGAAACAACAGGATCGCGAACAGCAGCAGGAAACCGGCGAGGTTAAACGCGAGCAAGGCCAGCGTGTACTTCTGCCAGCTTTGTTCAGCCTGCGGATCAACCCCGGCAATTCGATAGCAACCGCGCTCGACCGGGCCGAGAACCGGCGTCAGCCAGGTGCGCTGACCTTCCATAACCTTGTAGTAAAAGCGCCCGAGGAACGGCGCCGGCAGCAAGACCACCGCAAAAAACGCGAGGATCAGCCAATAGTCATAACTGTGCATAGCCGCTCCTAGTTCCGATCCGCGCGCAACAGCGCAACCAACAGATAAATGAACAGCCCGGCTGCCAACAGCAGGGACACCCCGTCCAGAACGCTCATGGAAGATCTCCGTTTTACGGCGTATTGCCGCGTGTGGAGGCATTGTCGGAAAAGAGGCTGTAAAGGAACGAGACCGAGGGGGTTGGCTGGGCATAAAGAAAGCGTAAAGAGTGGGTTTATGCTCGCGTTACAGCGGGGTTTTGCGCCGTATGGGCTGGCCTCTTCGCGAGCAGGCTCGCTCCCACATTTTGAAATGCATTCCCCTGTGGGAGCGGGCTTGCTCGCGAAGACGGCATAACCGACAACATCGCACCCAACTGGCGCACAAAAAACACTCATCCAGCCGCGAACATCCCCGATACGACAGCTTTCAGCGCATTACGACCTGACTCCCAGCAATGGCACGCCCACTGCACACGCCCTTCCCCGAGCTTTCCAAACCGTTCCGGGAGCATGCGCATGAACACACAACTCAAACCCACGCTGGGCACCTTGCACCTGTGGGGCATCGCCGTCGGGCTGGTGATTTCCGGCGAATACTTCGGCTGGAGTTACGGCTGGGGCGTGGCCGGCACGCTGGGTTTTCTGGTGACCTCGTTCATGGTCGCCACGATGTACACCTGTTTCATCTTCAGCTTCACTGAACTGACCACGGCGATTCCGCATGCCGGCGGGCCGTTCGCTTACAGCCGTCGTGCGTTCGGTGAGAAAGGCGGGCTGATCGCCGGGCTGGCCACGCTGATCGAATTCGTTTTCGCACCTCCGGCGATTGCGCTGGCGATCGGCGCCTACCTGAATGTGCAATTTCCAGCGCTCGACCCGAAACATGCGGCAGTCGGCGCCTATATCGTGTTCATGACCTTGAACATCCTCGGGGTGAAACTGGCCGCGACGTTCGAACTGATCGTCTGCGTGCTGGCGGTGATCGAATTGCTGGTGTTCATGGGTGTGGTCGCGCCAGCGTTCAGCTTCAGCAGTTTTGCGTTGAACGGCTGGGCCGGCTCCGATGTGTTCGGGCCGCCAGCGATTGCCGGGATGTTCGCCGCGATTCCATTTGCGATCTGGTTTTTCCTCGCCATCGAAGGCGCGGCGATGGCTGCCGAAGAAGCCAAGGATCCGAAGCGCACGATCCCCAAGGCCTACATCAGCGGGATCCTGACCCTGGTGTTGCTGGCGATGGGCGTGATGTTCTTCGCGGGCGGCGTCGGTGACTGGCGCACCCTGGCGAACATCAACGATCCGTTGCCGCAGGCGATGAAGACCGTGGTCGGCGACAATTCCGGCTGGCTGCACATGCTGGTGTGGATCGGTCTGTTCGGTCTGGTGGCGAGTTTCCACGGGATCATCCTCGGCTACTCGCGGCAGTTCTTCGCCCTCGCCCGCGCCGGTTACCTGCCGGCGTCGCTGGCGAAACTCTCGCGCTTCCAGACCCCGCACCGGGCGATCATTGCCGGCGGCATCATCGGCATCGCCGCGATCTACAGCGATGGTTTGATCAACCTCGGCGGCATGACCCTCACTGCGGCGATGATCACCATGGCCGTGTTCGGCGCGATCGTGATGTACATCATGAGCATGCTCAGCCTGTTCAAATTGCGTAAATCCGAACCCAATCTCGAGCGGACTTTCCGTGCGCCGTGCTATCCGCTGATTCCGCTGATCGCACTGGTGCTGGCGGTGGTGTGTCTGATCGCCATGGCCTGGTTCAATGCACTGATCGGGCTGATTTTCCTTGGCTTCATGGCGGTCGGCTTCGGCTACTTTCTGCTCACCGGGCAACTGCGCGCTGACGCTCCGGCCGATGCGATGCTGACCGGCCGCTGAGGGATTTCGGGTACACCGGGCTTAACCGGCCTAGAATGGAACCACTGCGAACTCACTTCGCTCAAAGTGGTATGCAGCGTCGCTGGCGAAACCCTCGCCCGTCGAGCTGCCATTAAGGAGAGCCGTTATGCCCTGGTATGCCTGGTTGATTCTGGTCGTTGCAATCGGCTCGATCGTTGGCGGATTGATGATGCTGCGCGACACTGCCAACAAGGTTGAACTGACCGATGAAGAACGCAAACGCGTTGCGCAGCGCAATGCCGAAGCGGACATCAAGGACGCGCAGGATCGCTGAACGAAAAACCCCGCCTGAATCGGCGGGGTTTGTTTTTTTGCGGCGTATTAACTCCAAGGATCGTGTTGGACTCAGCGGCGCGCTTTTAAGAAGTAGAAGTACAGTCACCATGTCATTTACCTTGGTTAAGATGGTGGTCTTGTTGCGGAGAGTTCCACATGCGTTACTCGCAAGATCATAAAGCTCAAACCCATCAGCGGATCATCAAGGAAGCCTCGGCGCGTTTTCGCAAGGACGGCATTGGTGCTACCGGTCTGCAACCTTTGATGAAAGCACTGGGGCTGACCCACGGCGGCTTTTATTCGCACTTCAAATCCAAGGACGAACTGGTCGAGAAAGCCTTGCAGGAGGCAAGCAATCAAGTCGATGGCCTGTGCGCCGAGATCTTTGCCAAGGAACAGCCGCTGCAGGCGTTTATCGACACCTACCTGTCCGAATGGCATCAGACCTCCCCGCACGAAGGCTGTCCGCTGCTGACCATTTCCTCAGAGCTGGGTCTGCGCGGCCAGCCGAGCCCGACCAGTGATGCGGTACTCAATGCCCGACTGAGTCAAATCGAAGGCACCCTCGAGGGCGACAACAACGCCGACCGGGCCATTGTCATCATGTCGACGCTGGTCGGCGCGCTCTTGCTGTCACGCAGTGTCGCTGACGTCGAGTTTGCCCAACGCATCCTCGACGTCACGCGCGATCACCTCAAACAGTCACAGGACTAAGCCTGCCAACGCTTGAACAGCACACTGGCATTCACCCCGCCAAAACCGAAACCGTTGGACAGGGCATATTTGATCGGCGTCGGCCGCGCCTGACCGTGAACAATATCTACCCCGGCACTCGCAGGATCGGGATTGTCGAAGTTGAGCGTCGGCGGGACGACCTGATCGCGGATGGCCAACAAGGTGAAGATCGCTTCCAACCCGCCGGCAGCGCCGAGCAAATGCCCGGTGGCGGATTTGGTCGACGTCACGGCGATTTTATTCTCCGTACCGAACAGCGCCTTGATCGCTGCCAACTCACCAAGATCGCCCACCGGCGTCGAGGTCGCATGCGCATTGAGATGCTGCACCTGATCTGGCGCAACACCCGCCTGAGCCAGCGCCAACTGCATCGCCCGTCGTGCACCGCTGCCGTCCTCCGGCCCGGCGGTGAGGTGATAGGCGTCGGCAGTGGTGCCGTAACCGACCAGTTCAGCCAAAGGCTGCGCGCCACGTGCCAGCGCGTGCTCCAGCGATTCGATCACCAGCAGACCGGCGCCCTCGCCCATCACGAAACCATCGCGACCACTATCAAAGGGTCGTGAGGCACGTTCGGGGGTGTCGTTGTAACCGCTGGATAGCGCTCGCGCCGCGGCAAAACCGGCCAGGCTGACCCGATCAATGCAGGCTTCCGCGCCGCCGCAAACCGCGATATCCGCTTCACCGGCACGAATCATCCGCGCAGCATCGCCGATTGCCTGGACCCCGGCAGCACAAGCAGTCACCGGTGCGCCGAGCGGGCCTTTCAAAGCGTGCTGGATCGACACATGACCGGCCGCCAGATTGACCAGAAACGATGGAATGGTGAACGGCGACAGCCGACGCGGGCCACGACTGTCGGTGGTGCGTACGGCGTCGGCTATTGCACCGAACCCACCAACACCGGAGCCGATGATGGTCGCGGTGCGCTCCTGATCCTTGGCCTCGGACGGCTGCCATCCGGCTTGCGCCAACGCCTGCCGTGCTGCTTCCATTGCAAACAGGATGAAGCGATCCATCTTTTTCTGTTCCTTGGGTGGCGTGGCAAGGTCCGGATCGAAACCGGCCTCGACGTCCTCCGCCGCCGTTGGCACCATCCCGGCGACCCGGGTCGGCAGATCTGCGCTCACCGCCTCCGGCAAATTGCGCAAGCCCGAGCGCCCGGCGAGCAAACGCTGCCAGACCCTCTCGACGTCACTGCCCAAAGGCGAAACCAGGCCCATACCGGTGACAACAATTCGACGCTGACTCATACCGCAGTTACCTCTGATCAATTTTTATAGCGTTGGGCCGCGGAGCTGCGCGACAGATTCGGTGCCATGACATGCCGCGCACGGACAAATGCCTGCCACTCCCCCTCATCCGGCAACGAAGGGATGGTAATCAACTCGCCCTGATCCAGACCGGCGAGCGCCGCATCGACCATCTCGCCGGCCTCCATCACCATCTCCGCCGGAATGCCGCTGGCGTCGATGCCGGAACGCTCCCAGATTTCAGTGCGGGTAACGCCGGGCAGCACCGCTTGCACCTTCACGCCAGTGCCTTCGAGCTCGGCGTTGAGCGACTGAGTCAGGCTCAACACGTAGGCTTTACTCGCGCTGTAGGTTGCATTGAAGCGTTCTGGAAACAGCGCCACCACCGAGGCGATATTGATGATCGTGCCGCGTCCAGCCTTGGCGAAACTGGCGGCGGCTGCCGAGGCCAGCAACGTCACGGCGGTGACGTTCAACTGGATCAGACGCTCCAGTTGCTCGGCATCGGAATTGGCCAGCAGGCCATCGGCTGCGACCCCCGCGTTATTCACCAACAGGCTGATGCTCGAATCACTGCGCAGGCGTTGCTGGAGTTTGAGGACATCATTCTTTTGCGTCAGGTCGGCCTTGAGCACTTCAACCTTTACACCGTGGGCCTCGCGCAACTGGTTCGCAGCGGTTTCCAGACGCTGTTGATCACGGGCAACCAACAACAAATCAAAACCACGCGCTGCCAGCCGCTGCGCGTAGATGGCACCGATACCGGACGATGCGCCAGTGACGACAGCGGTACCTTGAGACTGGACTGAACTCATGAGAGCGCTCCTGAAACATATTGGGAGATAGGCCTCCAACGCTCACTGGCCTGGAGGTGACGGAAATTATTATAGGCATAATCCAAAGACAATATGATACCCATAATTTTCAGCTCACCGACAAACGCGACGCCACTCCCTCTGTCGCATCTCTACCACCAGAAAGCAGAAAGGCCGGTCAATGACCGGCCCCTTGGCGTTGAATAATCAGCTTAGTTCACTTCCAGCTTGTCGCGGTTGCGATCCAGGATTGCCTTGCCGATACCCTTCACTTCAAGCAGTTCATCCACCGAGGCGAATGGCCCATTAGCATCACGATACGCAACAATCGCTTTGGCTTTCGCCTCGCCGACTCCGGACAACTGTTTTTGCAGCGTTATCGCATCCGCACCGTTGAGATCGACCTTTTCACTGGTAGACGTCGCAACGGTATCGCTCACCATCGTAGCCTTATCCGTGTTCTGGACAACGGCAGGTGCCGCCACTACAGCGATTGAAGCACTGGTGAGCAAAGCAAAAACCAGAGAGTAGAAAAAACCGTTACGCATAAATGACGCTCCATCATCGTTTGGGAAAGCAGCTTTTCCGAAGCTGCTCTCCAAACTTAGGCGATGGTTGGCGGGTGTCAAAAATGCGTCTATTACAGGATGTGAAACAATCAGGGTTCCAGGCGGCGCTGCTGGTAGATCCAGTCGACGATTTCGCCGTCGGGGGTGTAACCGCTGACAGTTTCGCGCAGGAGTTGGCGGACGCGGGAGTAGTCATCCGCCTTTACAGCGTTGAGAAGGTCCGTCAAACGAGCCTTGAGTACATCCCAGTTCAAATGATCTTCATGAGCACTCATGATCATCGGATGCTGGGTGGCGACAACGTTGTCACCGATCAGCAACTCTTCGTACAGTTTTTCGCCTGGACGCAGCCCCGTGAACTCGATGGAAATGTCTCCATGAAGGTTTTTCTCGGATCGAATACTCAGTCCGGACAAATGAATCATTTTCTCCGCCAGCTCTACGATTTTTACAGGTTCGCCCATATCCAGCACGAATACATCGCCCCCCTGCCCCATTGAACCGGCCTGAATCACTAGCTGGGCAGCCTCGGGGATAGTCATGAAGTAGCGCGTGATTTTCGGATGTGTGACTGTCAACGGCCCACCGGATTTTATCTGACTGTGGAACAGCGGTATCACAGAACCGGAAGATCCCAGTACGTTGCCGAATCGCACCATCGTAAAGCGCGTTTTATTGACTCGGGAAACATTCGCCTTATCGCCGAACAGCACCGGGGCAACTTCGCGGCTCAGCGCCTGCAACGTCAACTCGGCCAGACGCTTGGTACTACCCATCACATTCGTCGGACGTACAGCTTTATCAGTGGAGATCAATACAAAATTGGCGACGCCAGACTGCAAGGCAGCCTGAGCGGTGTTCAATGTGCCAATGACGTTGTTGAGCACACCTTCGGCAATATTGTGTTCAACCATAGGCACATGCTTGTAGGCGGCCGCATGGTAAACCGTGTCAACCTTCCAGGTTTTCATCACATCGAGCAATTTGTCCTGGTGGCGTATGGACCCGAGTATGGGAAGCAATCGAACCGGAGCCGACTCTCGAGAGCTGCGTTGCTCCAGCTCTGAAAGAATGTTGTAGAGATTGAATTCACTGTGTTCGAACAACAGAAGCGCGGTTGGCTCCAACGCAAAAATCTGCCGGCACAACTCCGAACCGATAGAACCACCGGCACCAGTGACCATGACAGTCTTGCCTTTGATACAACGTTCCAGAAGATCAGGCTGAGCTGGAACGGCATCGCGCCCCAGCAGGTCTGCAATATCGACTTCCTGAATATCTTCGACCTTGACCCGGCCACTCGCCAGATCGGAAAAGTTCGGCACACTGCGAACATGCAGTGGAAAGCCTTCCAGCAAGTTAAGAATTTCCCGGCGACGAGCACGAGTCGACGATGGCAACGCGAGAAGGATTTCCTGCGCCCCTGTGACGTCGATCATCTGCTGAATATGCTTGGGTTTGTATACCTGCAGGCCTGAGATCGAGCGATCGGAAATACCCGGATCATCATCGATAAAGGCGACTGGGCGCATAACGCGCCCCATGCGCAGTGCGGCAACGAGTTGATTGCCTGCTACACCTGCGCCATATATCGCAACTTTGGTCAGACCATCGTCGCGGTTGGCGAAAGGAACATGCTGCGCGGCTGTAAACCAGTCCCCCATGAAGTATTGCCGCATACATAGCCGCAACCCGCCAATGATGACCAGGCTCAACCACCAGTAATTGAAAATGATCGAGCGAGGCACAACCGTTTCGTGATTGCTGTACCAATAAACGACAACCGCCAGAATCAACGAAGATAAACTGACAGCCTTGATAATCGCGATCAACGCGTCATTGCCAAAATAGCGCATGACGGCACGGTACATACCGAAGCGAATGAACAATGGAATGGCTACAACAGGGGCGCAGGCGAATAGCCAGAAGTGGACTTTGAAGGGGTTGTACATATCATCGATACCCAAGCGCACGATGAATGCCAACCACAGGGCCACCCAAACCAGAAAAATGTCTGTGCCAACCTGTATCAGTCGTTTGCGTCGCCGTGGAAGTCCAACGAGACGCTCTCTGACCTTATCCATTAACTCTTCAAGCACCTCAGTTTCCCTCTTTCAAATGCTGATCACCGTAATGAATCACCACAAGCCGGCATCATGACTCTAAACCTAGATGACAGAATTGTTTTCTTTTCCATCCTCAGCGGTCTTTTCAAGCTCCCCTGCATGAAACCTGATCGCGAGAAAAACCAGCGGGATATAGGCTAAAAGTACACCCCATACGCCGCCCAGCCCAAACCGTGTAACACCTACCGCAATCGGCAACAGCCAGCATAGATTGATCAAGCCTGTTGCCAGCGTTACGGGCAAATGCCGGCCAAATTGCCTGGAAGCAAACTGATAGGCGTGGCTTCTGTGAGCCTCATACAGTTTGTCGCCTCTGAGCAGGCGCCGGAACAACGTGAAGGTGGCATCCACGATAAACACACCGAGCAGGATGAGCCAGCCCCAAAATAGTGAGGGGTTATGCCACGCAGCCTGCAGAGAAAGACCGCCCAGAACAACGCCGAGAAATCCGCTACCCGCATCTCCCATGAAAATTTTTGCCGGTGGAAAATTCCAGCAGAGAAAGCCCATCACCGCCGCAGCCAACATCAACGGAGCCCAGATCAACGCTGCTGCATCGACAAGCCAATACAACACACACGCCCCAAGACAAACACAAACCGCCTCGACACCTGCGATGCCATCAATGCCATCCATGAAGTTGTAAAGATTAAGTAGCCAGACCAGATAAAACGCTGCAAACACATGGCCAAACCACCCGAGGTCGAAAGCCCCCCCCCATATCTCGACTACCGGCAATCCACCTAACCAGAACAGCAACCACGTCGATGCAGCGAAATGCCCCAATAAACGCCAACGGGCCGCGATGTGTCCGTGATCATCCATAAATCCGATAACGGCGATCAGCGCTCCCCCACCAGCAATCGCAAAAAACGCCGAAGACGACAGCAGCCCTGCGAATAACAGCACTCCCAGCGCTAATGTAAACGCCAGGACAATTGCAACCCCGCCTCCTCGAGGAGTGGGGACCGAATGAGAGCTTCGGGCATTAGGAATATCCATCAGGCTTCGATACAGAGCGTAACGACGCAGCGCCCAAGTGAGGAAAAAAGACACGACAACGATGCCAGGGATAAACCAGCCATAACTCATGATTTACGGGAATCCAGAAAATGTTGCGCCGTCAGGCTCAACGCTTTATCAAGGGTGACCGGAGGAGTCCAGCCTAATAATTGTCGGTTCTTACTTATATCAACCTGCAAGGACCCGAGGATACGATCCAACAACGCTCGCTGGCCCAGTAATGCTGCCGCATTGCTCATCAGCCGGGCAGGTATTGGCAACAATATGGCGGATTTGCCCAAGGCGGCCGCCAACTTGCGCAATAACTGCGTGGTCGACACGTCCTCGCCGTCACTGACCAGGAACACTTGATTGGCGGCCGCTGGGTGGTGGGAGCAGGTCACGATAAGGTCCACCAGATTGTCTATCGCGACGAGACTGCGGTGATTGTAGACAGCGCCAAACGGCAAGGGAACGCCACGGTACAACCAGCGCATCATGCTGAGAAAGTTGGCTTTGACACCAGGCCCATAGACCAGGACAGGACGGATGATGACCACTTCCATGCCCGTATCTGCAGCAAGCACCTTCAAGCCTTGCTCTGCCTCAAGCTTCGAGATCCCATAGGCATCAATAGGAGCAGGTATGTCATCGGCGTTGAATGCAATGCCAGAATCAGTACCCTCACCGTTCACCTTGATTGAACTGATGAATATAAAACGCTTCACCCCGGACGCAGCAGCCTGGCGTGCGAGTCTCAAGGTAGCCTCGACATTCACCTTGCGAAACGCAGCCAGCGGATCAGCAGATACGTCATTCATGACGTGAACGCGTGCGGCAGCATGCACAACACAGTCGACGCCCTTCAGCACGTCACTCAAGTCAAACACTGCATCAAGACTGGTAAAGGGTATCGAACGGACACCGAGGGGGAAACTCATGGAGATATCCCTGACCGGCGCGATCACAGAACACTCCGATAACAACGCCAATCGGTTGATTAACGCCTTCCCCACAAAACCGCTGCCGCCGGTAACCAGGAATTTCTTATAACTCATTGGTGCCCCTTATGAGTACATGAAGACATCAACGCGTGAGCCGCCTAGCTGGTGATGGGGAGATGATTATCGCAATAGCAGAAAGCACTGATCATGAAGAATGTGTATCTGGGAAAGGTATGCGGGCAGTAGTTTATTGAATTACCTTCCGGTTAGCCACTTCACCCGCCCCTTAAACGTAAGGGCGGACCAACTGAGGGGAAATAAGCCTGCTTTCATAGCCTATAACCATCAACTTGAGAGCAGCGAAATGTGCTCCGGCATCACCGTACTCACCTGAAGGTTGCTGAAGAACTGCATCATCTGCTGACGTGTGAGTTTTTTACGAAATATCTCCCGGTCTGTCTTATCTTTACTGTGTAGATCGGAGCTATTTTTGCCGAGATCAACCTCGAGCATTGCAAATCCGCTTATAACGAAGGCTCCAACCCTCAGGGAAAGCCTCACTCCCTCAGGGTGTCAGGGTGTCAGGGTGACCATCTGTCTCCCTGTTCTTGATTTCGGAAGATCAGAGCGGATGTGCCGATCGATCAGTTGAGGCCCATGTGTCGATTGATTTGCTATAAGGAGTGTCTGAAATGAAATCCTCAAGCTACTATGCAGACCACCTCAGTCGCCGAACGCCTGATGTCGACCGGTTTCAGTCACACTGCCGCGTGAGCGATTTTTTCTCGTAAATACGCTGACCTAGAAAACTGACTGGTAAGATTTTACTTCGTCACAAGTTAAATTATATGGAGAATCCAATATGAAACATGGAGACAATGTAAGTAATTAATAAACTTCGCTACTTACTGGGCGAGTTCAGTGCTTAGCAAGCAATTCACCACCCACACATTCAAAGCCGTCACTTAAATTCTGATATTTCACTTCCAACTCTAGGGGCAAACCATCACAATGTGGCCCGATGCAAAAGTAAAAAAGCGGTAGGCGTGCCATAATCCAAACTACCGATAGATGAGCTTTATCTTTACGTGGCATCTATGACGAATCCTTGGTAAGAACACTAAAAAGTTTCCTATCGAGGGTTTCGACCAGGCTGTAGTTTGAGCAATGGAAGTCGCGCCCTTAGGCATGCCACTGAAAAGCCAATTTTTGTGCACTGTTAGCCTGTACCTTTTGCGCATCGACGAACTTGCGCCGAGCATGTGTCCCGCAACCTAAATACTCGAAACCCGGCTGCGCGCCCTAAGCGCTATAGTCCAGAGTAGTCATCGGTCATCAAGTAGACGCGATTATGAGCAAGCTAGCTAGACTGGTGGTGTGCCAAACATGCAATAAGCGTTCTGGCAGGCCGCTGGTTTTGCCCCAAATCCAGAATGGCTGGTCGGGTCTCGAGCCTAATCCCTCAGCACTTGTACCCGCGTCTCATTACAGTGATACCGGGTTTCGTAAGCGCGCCATAAACCCAATCTAACGGTTTATTGTGGTATTTCCTGTCAACAGCTCCACGCCAGCAAACCTTCCTAGGCTTCAACCGACGAGTCATACGGCAACCGCCCCAGTATGTAACGCAGCCACATAGGGTTACTGGCCGTTGATTTTGGCGGTTTCAAGCAGGCTTGTAGATTTGGGCGCTGGAGGCCGCGGCTTTGGAGGTATCGCTGAACAACAACGCCTAGCGTCCTATGACAAACGGATGGATCGCTGTTATGAACCTTATGTAGTGAGGGCATGAAGAATCGGTGGATATTTCAGACCCGCGTTAACTAACCAAAATTACTGTAGAGTTGCTCGCACTACTTTAGCAAATACTAGCCACATTTTTCCTGCTTGAAAAAAAATCCAACATAATTCATCATAAAAAAATCATCACTAAGGAACTGAAAATTATGAAAGAGCCTACTCGCATCGCAGTAATCAGCTCACCACGAAGCGGAAACTCATGGATACGCTCGGTTCTGGCGGGCTCTCTAAACATGAATGAAATAGCTGTGCATAATTATCTGGATGCACCAAGTGAGCTCCCGGACAGGTGCTTTTTGCAGATTCATTGGTACAGAGAACCGAACTTTCAAAAATGGTTACAGCTCAATAATTTTAAAGTAGTTACGATTGCAAGAAACCCATTTGATATTCTGCTTTCGGCTCTACACTATTCACAATTCGAACCGGACACAGCAAGGTGGCTAGAGGGAAACACCGGCTTGCCAAATGGTTTGCTAAATGCCACGCCATACTCGAAGGCATTTTTGCAATATGCTTTGAGCTTTGAGGCCGAAAACCTGTTGTCGATTACATACCAATGGTGGCATCAAGCGGACGCCATAAAACTGCGATACGAAGACGTTACGCGTGATCCAAATGGCACTCTGGAAAAAATAGTTTCAGCTTTTGGCGGCGACCGTGATGCTCTCCAACCTATGCTTGAAAGCATTAGTTTTGAGAAAATGAAAAATACGCCGAATAGACATGGGTGGCAGGGGCGTCCTGGGTTATGGAGAGAATTGATAACGCCAATAGATGCGCTAAAGATCTGGCAACGCCACCGGCGTATTTTCCAAGTACTGGGATACAGGTTCTCCCCCTATTGGCTTTCTCAGAAATCGGCGGAGAAAAATTGGTCTGATTTAGCGTGAGCAATTATCCCGTGTAGCACATGGTCCTTGGGGATGTCCAGCCGCAGCGGGCCGTCATCGGTTAACACGATCTTGGCGCTTTTACCATTGCGCTAGTTACTCGACTCCTCAGGACGCTCCGCGCCGCTGGTGCCTCGGCACCCAAGACGCGTTCAATAAGTGTTTTTTTGAACGTCATCGAAGCGGCCTGAATGGCTTCTATACTCATCGAGTCGTTCACGAATTAATCAATATTGACCAGTGAAAATGCCCAGTCAATGACCCGACGAGCATACAAATCAAACACGATGACCACATGAAGCCAGCATTTGCCCACTCAGACTGGTCACGTCGCTACACCAAACCTGAAGATACCTGCCATTCCTACCGCGCCCCAATCAACATACTCAAAGCAGCGAACGATAAATATCGGCATAGGATTCGGCCATCGAAAATGAGGAAAATACCTCTTCGTAACGCCGCCCAGCTGCCTCTCCCATCGAAGCAGCAAGCGCTGGTTGATTCCAGAGATGATTCATCGCCTCTGCCAGTGCCAAAGAATCATGGGGAGGAACAACGATCCCGGTCTCTCCTGCGATGTTGATGAAAGTGGTGCCGGAGCCGATCTCGCAAGAAATCATTGGCTTCCCATACATCGCTCCTTCAAGCAATGAAATACCAAAAGACTCGGACCTTAGGTGCGACGGAAAAACGAACCCGTAGCAAAGCGTCAACAGAGCAACCTTATCCTCATCAGGCAATCCCCCGAGAAAATGCACTTTTGACAGCCTTAATTGCGTCGCCCGGGCTTTGAGCTCTGCTTCGAGGTGCCCTGCACCCAGTATCACGACGGGAAGTTGGCTCGTCCTAGCCGCCTCAAGCAGGTAGTCCAGGCCCTTGTAGTAACGCAACGCGCCAACAAACAGAAAAAAACGCTCACCCAGACGCTTTCGCCAAAATGCCAACTTTTCTGCAGAAGGAACTGGATAGGATTTTCTATCCAGTCCATAGGGAACAACACGCACTTTATTTTTGAAACGCGTCAGCACAGGACTACTGACAGCATAATTGGGTGATGAGGCGACAATGCAGTCAACACTGGACAAGAAGCGATTCATCAAGGGCTGATACAGCTTGAGGAGCGTCTTTTGCTTAACGATATCGGAGTGATAACTGACCACGGTGGGCTTGCGAATCCGACTGATAAAATGCACGAGATCCATATAAGGCCAAGGAAAGTGGTAGTGGATAATGTCCGCCTCCCGTGCAAGTTCCGCAAAGTCCTTAAACGCTGATAACGAAAACCCGGTAGACGCAACATGCAGATCCAACTTTGAACGATGAGTCAGGTGGTGCCCCACCATCTCGTTGCGCGCCGTCCCCCTCTCACTTAAATAAAGCACCTGGGACTCATATCCGTGCTTTAAACCGCCTTCAGCAATCTGGAAAATAACTTGTTCAATTCCACCCATTGTCTCCGGATAGTAAGTCTTGAAGAAGTGCAAAACCTTGATCATCGCTCTTCGACCACCATCTTATAAACCTCAAGCGTATTCATTGCACAACGTTCCCAGGAAAACTTTGCCGCATTCAATAAGCCTTGCTCGATGGCACTAGCGCGCCAAGCTCGATCCTCCAGACCGCGCCGGATGAGGTCGGTCAATGCCTCAATATCCATGGCCTCACACATCAGAGCCGCATTACCCGCAACCTCAGGTAGCGAAGAACTGTTGGAACACACGACCGGCACACCGGAACTCATGGCCTCCAAAACAGGCAACCCGAACCCCTCGTACAACGAAGGAAAGGTAAACAACCGAGCGCCGGCAAACAACAATGGCAGGTCTTCACCGGGGATGAATCCCAAATAATAAGCCCAGCCCTCACGTCTGGCGCTCTCGAGCCGTTGATGGATACTTTCGTTTCGCCAACCGTGGTAACCGGTTAACACCAAAGGCCACCGCTTGCGAACATCCAATGGCAACCGCGAGTAGGCATCTAGTAACGTAGTGATATTTTTGCGGGGCTCTATCGTTCCTACGAACAGGCTATAGCCGCCCGCTTCAAGGCCATGTCGCGAAAGCGTGCTTTTAAGCTCATCCTCAGTGCGAGGGTGAAATTCGGCAGAACTGGCTAGCGGTACGGTATAGATTCGCTCAATAGGCCAGGAAAAGTAATCTGCCAACTCATTGCGCGTGTAATCGGAGTCGGTTATGAGTGCATCAGCTCGGCCCAGAGTGGTCTTGAGCTCCTTCTGCAAATAGCGCACAAGTTGAGGCGCATGGCAGTGAGACCACGTGAAAGGAGAGAGGTCGTGAAAGGTAGCAACACTGCGACCAGCAAAGGGCGGCAGATAATAATTGGGACTATGATAAAGAAAATCGCTATGGCCTTTTAATGCTTGCTTTCTAAGCAGCGGCATAAGGAGTCGATAGGCTTCAACCGCCAGAAAATTTTTCTGCACCGCTCGCTTTAGGCCGTAACCATTACCAGATTCGTCGGCAGCCGTCGGCAGCGATGACAAAAATCGTCGACCGGAAAAAAACTGTAGTTCTGTAATTTCGCGGCTTTGCTGCAGGCGCAGCGCCAGTTCGTAGGTATACCGACCGATGCCAGTTAGTGGAAAACGGACCGGCTCAACAGAAAGAATTAACTTCATTTATTCGGCCGTGAGCATCCAGCTGAGGGTCTCAGCAAGTGGTGGAGTCTCCCAATCAGGCACAAACTTTTTAAGTAGAGTGTTATCACCACATAAAGACTTCACTTCATTGACCCGCACGAAAGCCGGATTGACTTCAACATCAACCTTATGACCAGTCAGCGCCGAACATATATCAAGTACTTGTTGAAGTGAATGAGAAACACCCGAACTAACGTTTATTACTTTGCCTAAGGGACGCGCCTCTAACAGCAAGCGGTACGCATGAACCAAAGAACGAACGTCGCTAAAATCGCGAGAGACATTCAGGTTGCCCAGTTCAATATGGTCAGCTTTTTGCCTGAAATGAGAAACAATCTTTGGCAAAAGAAAGCTTTCCGACTGCCCGACCCCCGTATAATTAAAGGGGCGAGCAATAACAATTGGAAGCTTTTTCATCCAAAGCTTAGCCATGTACTCCATAGCTAATTTGCTTACCGCATAATCATTAGCGGGGGCAGGCAGAGTAGATTCGCTTAATAGACCTTCAGAAGTATTACCGTAAACATTGGCACTGCTTACCAAGAGAACACAATCAGGCGTCTTACCTGAGTCAGCAATAGCCTCAAGCAAATTTCGCGTGCCTATTAAGTTCACTTCGTAAAATGCATTGACGTCCCGATGCTCAACAAACGCCAGTGCCGCCAGATGGACAACAAAATCCGGCTGAACACTGCGTAATACATTACGAAGACCTTCTAAATCTGAAAGATCTACTTGTTGATAATTCTCTTCGTGTGCCGGCTGAGTTCCCAGGCCAACAACATCGTAACCAAAACTTCTCAGTTCCGACGATAAATAACGGCCAGTAAAACCATTAACGCCCGTTACCAGAACTCGCTTGCCGGCTATAATCATTAGAAAGAGAACCCTTGTTTATTACGGCGCAAATCAGCCTCAACCATCATCCGGCAAAGCTCTTCAAGGGTTGTTTTAGGTTCCCAACCAAGCTTGTCTTTAGCTTTTTCAGGGTTACCGATCAACAAATCAACCTCGGTAGGACGATAGAACTTAGGATTGATAGAAACAAGGGTATTCCCTGTTGCGATATCTACGCCTATTTCATCTTCTGCCTGACCTTTCCATTCGATATCAATATCAACGGCTTTGAATGCCATAGACACAAAGTCCCGAACAGTTTCAGTACGGTTGGTCGCAAGAACAAACGTGTCAGGTTCGTCTGCTTGAAGCATTCGCCACATACCTTCAACATATTCCTTGGCAAAACCCCAATCGCGCTTGGCATCCATATTACCAAGCTCGATTTTATCCAAAAGACCAAGCTTAATTTTAGCAACAGAGTCAGTAATTTTGCGTGTAACGAACTCACGCCCCCTTAATGGCGACTCGTGATTGAACAAGATACCGCTGGCTGCGAAAATATCGTAAGACTCACGATAATTAATTGTCATCCAGTGCGCATATAACTTCGCTACACCATAAGGGCTACGAGGATAAAATGGCGTACTTTCGATTTGAGGAATAGCCTGAACCTTACCAAACATCTCGGAAGTGGATGCTTGGTAAAAGCGAGTTTTCGGGCTAACTATACGGATAGCCTCCAACAAATTAACCGCTCCAAGGCCGGTTATTTCCGCAGTTGTCAGTGGCTGATCAAAGGAGACACCGACAAAACTCTGCGCTGCGAGGTTATAAACCTCAGTCGCTCCAGTTGTCTGCAACAGACGAATACTAGCCGAGAGATCAGTGAGGTCATACTCGACGAGGTGAAGGTTGGGATGACGATCAATCCCAAGCTCTTCAATACGCCAGAAATTGACGGAGCTAGTCCTACGATACGTGCCGTAGACCGTATAGCCCTTCTCAAGAAGCAGCTCTGCCAAATAGGCGCCGTCTTGACCAGTAATACCAGTGACAATAGCTTTCATGCGAATCCTCTAAACTCCATCTCTGTGCCGACCACGGCACTGACTTTAAGCAGCGGCCTAAGCCGCCAGAGTAACTGGGCGTGCCCCCCTGCCTGAGGCAGAATATACCGAATTCAGGCGAAGGAAACGATAGCCAAGCGCCCCCTCCCTCAAAAAATATCCGATTCTCACAACAACCTGAGTCATGCGAGAAAAAACCTCAATGACAGCGTATCCGAAAATCAACTCAGAACGGAATAGTCCTTAGATAAATCAATCGATACCGAATCTTTCAAATAAGAGCGCCAAGAATTAATAAAATGTTCAAAATCCCAATAACTCGCAAATTTTCCGTACACATTCTTCCACCGATAAAACACCGGCATCCAAAATCAAGTCGGGGCTCTCAGGTTTTTCATACGGAGCCGAAACTCCCGTAAAGCTGTCAATTACACCATTGCGAGCTCTGCGATACAAGCCCTTAGGATCGCGCGACTCACAAACTTCCAACGATGTAGAAATATATACTTCACGGAAAAATCCTGGACCTATTATAGTGCGAGCACGGGCTCGATCAATACAAAAAGGAGAAATCAATCCAACAATCACAATCAATCCGGCATCATTCATTAAGCGAGAAACTTCTGCCGCTCGTCGAAGGTTTTCAGCTCGCCCTTCTGACGAAAATGAAAGATCAGAATTTAAACCGTGCCGTAGATTATCACCATCCAAAACGTAACAATTCAAACCTAACGTAGTTAAGTGCTTCTCCACCGCATAGGAGATGGCCGACTTCCCCGACGCACTCAATCCTGTCAACCACAATGTAGCAGGCTCTTGTTTTAGCAACCGTTTTCGATCCTCGGAAGTCACCAAGCCTTTTTGCCAAACAATATTGTCGTTACCCATAAAAGTACCTTTGACAATCCGAAAATATACGATTCATATCGTGTCATGCGTATAAAACGATTGCCCTGACAGAAATCCCGCAAACCAGTGACTTACGCACTTAGCACATCTACATCATGATTTTTAAAAGTTGCATGATGAGCGGAATCCTCTCTAATCAATTGATGAATCTTAACAAATACTGCCGAATGCGCGCTCCTGCGAGCGAACCTCTCTCTAATCCTATTGAAGGAAAATGTAGAGCCGGTTATCGGTACCTCGCGAGTAAAAACAAACACTTATGCATTATCCCCATCAACGAAGACCAATTCCATCTCAGGATTAAAGTAGGACACCGCTGTTGAGACATTGCTTACCACATGGAACAATACATCGCATCGCGCCATGGTCATCGCATCCCGAATAACTTCCCAAGCCATGCGAGTTGACCAATTTTCCGGATTTGCAGCCACTAAATGTTGAACCTGAAAGCCTTCTTTAGCTTTTTCTTCTTCAGGCAGACTGTCATAGTATTCATCTTCTGATATACGCGTTCGACGAACATCAGAGTAGGAGTAGACCCTCTCGCCAAATGCCTCTTTAAATTGCTCAACAACTCGGTCCTGGTCAGTGGCTAAAAATACCCCCCACTTATCAGAAGCCTGATCAATTTTAGACGAGGCGAGCTTATCGATGACAGCATCAACGAATGACTTTCCGTGTGCTATACATGCACCCGGCTGCTCGATAATGTGACTTGGGTGCTTTACGTGAGCGGCAACCATAAACTTCCCATCGAAGTTCTCATCACAAAAATCATCAATCTCTGCCCGAAACTCAGGAAGAAGTTTCACATGTTCTTTGTAAATAGCGTGATATTGCCGTCTAAATGACTTGAACGATGCACTACCATAGAGATCATATGCATTCACATAAGTAAGTAGTGGCTCGCGATGCTGGTTCCAGATAGTCTGTGGCAGAGAGGACCTGTCGTAGAGAAAAGCCTCGTCATTCATCTCATCAACTGTAAGCCCGTACAGTGGCTCAAACAATTTCAACCAGATATTTCCGTCGCTCGGAGTGCCATAGCAAAAACTGACAAGCTTGCCGTTTTCATGCTTTGGCAAAAGGCGCTTTACGTCCCAGTCAGGCAGAACCAAATGGCATCTATCATCGCGAACATCCCAAACGAGATGACTGACAAAACAGTTAAAGACCGAGAAAAAACCACCATCATGGGCTGGAATTACCGAGCGATTAATTGCTGCCAAAGAAGAAGTGTAAGGTCCAACTTTGGCGAAGGCCGCAGAACGACAATTCTCTGGGATATGGGTGTAATCAGAACCTTTAGCATTTTTCTTGAATGCGGGCAGATCGGGCGCAATTGTTGTCGCGTAATCAATGGCCAATCGGCTGAACGAAAAATTTTCCGCTCTCTTACGCCGCGCAGATGCAGTGTCTGCGGAATCAGGGCAGTTGAAATAGTTATAAGCCGCTCTCAATGCTTTACGAGCATCGTGGACGGACACCGAATACTGCTTGCCAAATACCTGATTATCGATCTCAGGATAGCGCGCTGGTGATGGCAGCGTCGTGGGAATGGAGTAGCAACCGGCAACTCCAAACATATCTCGGTGCGGGCCAAGGTCAGAAAGCACAAGCATTTTGCCCAAGGCAAGTGCTTCTCTTGGACCAATCGAATACCCCTCACCTTTCGAGCAGTTTACAAATATGTCGAAGGAATCGATTAACGATGTTTTGGTCGATACGTCAAGATGCTCATGACTTACGAAAACATTATCGACACCAGAAGAATTGAGCTTTTCTATAATTTTATTATAAACTGGGCCAATAGCTAAGTTGGAGTGCAGATATAACTCGACATCATCTTCCGCCGAGAACTCCTGCAAAAAGGCCTCAATCAAAATATCAACGCCTTTGCGCTGATGAAATGCGGCAACCGAACCAAATTTCACTTTCTTGGCATTGCGGACTACAGGCCGGACTAACAGATCTTCCAACTCTAATCCGATAGGCAATGTGCCTACAGGGATCTTCACCCCAGACCCGATGGCAATAGCCTCGAGATGTCGACTTGTGAAATACGCAACATCAAATGAGTTATTAAGAATCTCAACCCACTTTGCAGGGAACTCATCAGAATCATAAGCAATGTGAGCTATACGCAAACCATGCTTTGGAACGACTGTATAGTTTAAATCGTGCTCACCGTTCCACAATACATCGGTATAAAAAAACACCTTATGATCGGAGATATTTCTGCACACCGGTATTTCTTTACCATTGGGCAGACGAATATTTTCGTCGTCAACGATACCGGAGTTAGTAGGATATATACTAACTGGAAAAAACCGTGACAACAGTTCACAGGCCGCTAGTGAAACAGCACCGATACCAGTGCTGAAATCAGTACGGCCGATAATGCAAACCTCCGAATTACTATTTGTAAAGTCAATCATTTCCGCCCCCCAAGGCGCTGAATAATATTCACCACCTTTCTGACGGGAGCCATCACACGCCACGAGGTACTGTGCCTGATCAGGTCAATGTCGGACTGCAGCGTGGTCACTCGCTGACGCAAATCAACCACTTCATCGACTACTACCATCTTGCTTTCCAGGGCACTAACGCGGCTAAGTGCATTCAGTCGCTCGCGAGTCAAATGACCAATGTGCCGAGAGCTTTCGTAAATTTCCTGATAACACGATTCCAGTTCGAGTTTCGTCCTTTCCAACTCCGCCCTCAACGAACCTTCCTTTTCAGACGAGGAAGATACAAGCTGATTATAACTATCCAATACAAACTCAGCTTTAACCACAACACTCGCCCCTTCTACGTGCTTAGGAAATTCAAATTTGCTCAAATTACTATTCAAAACCGCCACCTGCTCCTGCAAATCAATATTGTGGTAACGCTCATATCCATCAAACCAATTTGGCGGAACTAAAAAATTGTCGGAAAGAACACTATACTTTTCTTCCGCGACGTAAAAACGATTCAAGCCATCAAAATACAAAAACTTGTAGCCTGCGTCTAAAAGAAGATGCTCCCACTCCTGATGAGAAGGAATCTGGGTATTTGGTTTCGTAGCCTCGACGAGAACTATCCAAGGCCGAAACTTAGTAAAGTCTGCACTTTTTAGTACTGAAGCCTCACCACCTTCAACATCGACTTTCAAAAAGTGTATCTCTTGACTCACGTAGGTATTGCACACTTCAGCCAAAGTACGGGTTTCAACACTAACGGACTCTACAATCCGCCCTTCTTCCTTGTAGGCAGACGCGTACTCGGAAACCGATGTCGAAAGGCCATTACCCGCATCAATGGAATAGAATTCCTTTTCACCCGAAGCAATATCGATAGCTATATTGAGATTTATATCTCGTGGACGATGCTCGGTGATAAGTGCATATGCATTCGCCATCGGCTCTATATTAATGCCTCTCCAGCCTGCATCATAAAAAGCCTTTGTGACTGAATCAGCAACAGGATCACAGGCGCCCACGTCAATATAAAAACCTTTTTCATATTTACCTAAAGCACGCCACAACATTACATCTTCGAGATTCTGAGAATATGATTTAAATGTCACTACTGCCACCCTCACCTTGAAAAATAAAAAAACAAAACCGTCAAGCCGCCGATTCATCACAGCATCTGAACACCATCGTTGCTTGGCGCTTGCACAAGGTGATTACGATCGAGCGCCAATCAGTCCATATAAATCAATAAATACCCATCATCTACGAACGTCAGCAATATTATCTTTGAACCAGCGATAAGTCTTATCCAAACCTTGTTCAAGGGAATGTGCCGGTTTGAAACCGAGTGACTCTAACTTCGAGATGTCATATTCGCGCAAATGCTGACCGTCGGGTTTTGTCGCATCCCAGACAATGTCACCTTCAAACCCCGATACTTTTTGAATGCACTCTGCTGTTTCGCGAATTGTCTGCGACACACCAGATGCCAAATTAATAGTACCGTTGAATTGCTCACCAATCATTCGCATCGCGCGAGCAGCATCTTCATTGAACAAAAAGTCTCGTCTGGCTTTACCTGTGCCCCAAACCGGTACACTTTCACCCAGCATATTAGCTTTATGAAATTTTGAAATCAGCGATGGAATGACGTGTCCCCACTGCTCGTCAAACTTATCGAATGGCCCATAAAGATTAGTCGAGATACAAAACGCAAATTCCATACCGTACTGATCGCTATACGCTTCGAGTTGCGCAAGCATTGCTCTTTTACTGTGCGCGTAGGAGGCCTCGGAATAGTGCGGGGGACCGCTCCAAACTTGCTCTTCCGACATTGGCAACGTTACGCTATCTGAATAAATAGCCGAGGATCCCATCGCAACGATTTTTCTGACACCCGCCAAGTGAGAAGCATCAATGACATTGGTATTGATACGAGTATTCTCGACAAAAGCCTTTGCTTTATTCTGCAAATTGCCCATGATACCAAAGACGCAAGCAGCCAAATGATAAACAACTGCTGGCTTTACTTTAGCAAATAACTCTTTAGTTTGCGCCTCATCCCGCAAGTCTGCATCCTTGCTTGAGATCGCTACTACATTTGTATAACCGGCATCTTCAAGCTCACGCTGCAGCGCTTGACCGATCACTCCCGACGCACCAGTAATTAGAATTTTCTCAGAGTACACTTTTTCACCTATTTAAAAGTTTGCACGTTTATATTAGCCAAAATAAGCATCACAAACTTCGGCCGCCGTACCATCCATCTTGATACGTCCATGCTCAAGCCAAATAGCACGGTTGCACGTATTTCTAATCAACTCTTGCGAGTGACTGGCAATCACCAGGATATGAGTTGACTCAACGAGCTGTGCCATTCTAACTTCAGCTTTATGCTTAAAACTTTCATCCCCTACTGACAACCACTCATCCATCAGCAAGATCTGTGGCCTGACGATTGTAGATACTGCAAACGCGAGGCGCAAATGCATGCCGCTGGAGTACGTCCGCATGGGCATTTCGATAAAATCACCGAGTTCCGAGAACTCGATGATTTCTTCAATCTGGTCCGAAATTTCGGACTTGCTCAAACCAAGCAAAGCTCCCCGGATATATATGTTTTCTCGGCCCGTCGCTTCGGGATCCACACCGAGAGATATATCAATCAAAGAGCCTATATCACCTTGGATATCGGCGGTTCCTACCGACGGAACATACACGCTACTCAGCATCCGCAGCAGGGTACTTTTACCTGCGCCATTGTGACCCAACAACCCGACACGATCGCCATGACTGATACTGAAGTTGAGTCCATCGAGAGCTCTTACCACAACTCGCCCTTGGGAGTCAGAGCCTAACTGACCACCCGTTGCAACTTGGATTAAGCGCTTTTTTAGGGAGCGGCCGTTAGCATTATAGACGGGAAAGTCGACGCTTACATTATCAAAAACTATAGAAGCCATTTTTTAATATCTCATTAGAGCCAATAAGCAATGCGGGACTTATAACGACCGTAAAAAAACAGCGCAAATATCCAGCCTACAACAGCTAAACCAATAGAAACTTCCCAGTTCGCCAATGTTGGAACCGTTCCAATCAATGGAGCCCGGACAATTTCCATCAGATGATAGACCGGATTGAGATTCAAAAAATACTGTGCAGATCTTTCCGGCAGTAAGTTCGGCATCCACATGATAGGAGTCAAGTAAAACACTACCTGTAGAACGCTGGTGACAATCTGAGGCAAGTCTCTGTAGCGCGTACAAAGCACTCCCAACACCAAAGCTATCCATGTCAAGTTCAATATAAGAAGCAAGAGACCTGGAATACTAATTAGCGCAACCATGGTGAGCGGCTTGGCTACAGCGATCAAGACCAGCGGAAAAATAACGATATTGTGAGCCAATATAAGAATATTCCGCCAAATCAATCTCAGAATATGTACAAATAGCGGAATAGGTAGTTGTTTTATGACCCCCTCAGCAGCAATAAATCCGTTACCGCCTTCACTGATCACGGTCGACATAAAGGTCCACAGGATCATGCCCACCGTCAGGAAAGGCAAAAATTCGCTCATTGGCGCCTTGAAAATCTGGCCGAAAACAACTCCAATAGTGCCGATCATTACCCCCATGCTAATGGTAAGCCAAAAAGGGCCCAAGGCTGATCGTCTATACCGCTGGCGCAAATCCTGCCATCCCAGCATTGCGACCAATGAATATCGGCGCAGGGAGTTCCTGACATCATGTAAAGCTACAGAAAATGAATTCTTTTGCATTTAATTACCAACTCTTTATATGCAAATCAATAAAGGACAACATCAGTCGTTCTTACACTGAATATCGTTTACTCTCTTTTCAAACGCTTCAGCATCACGTTGTCCAGTTACACTCTTCAAGAAGGGAGCTACAGGTGACTCGACAGCTTCGAAAACAGAGACTGCCGCGCCCTTCCAACTGGTGACCACATAATTCTCGCGAATATTTTTTTCTTTTAACAAGAGTTCGTCTGGATGCGACACATACCACTCTATCCGGTCAGCCCAGACTGATACATCCCATGGGTCCAGATATTCAATAAAGTCTTGACCCGCCTCAGGAATCGACGCGGCATTCGATGCCAAACAAAATTTCCCAGCAGCCAGGCTTTCAACTACCGGAAGACCCCATCCCTCATAAAGCGAAGGAAATGCGGTCATTTGGCAGTTCTTATATAAATGAACGAGATCAGAATCAGAAATATTATTCAAAACACGAATATAGGATTTGGTCCTTGGATCCAGGTCCAAGTCTTTAAGAAAATCGTTTACCCCCCACCCGGACATCCCCACAAAAACCAACTGGGGCAAATCAGTGACACCCTTATCTATCAGCCGCGTATAAGCACGATATAAAACTTCATGATTTTTTCTGCGCTCTATAGTTGAAACGAAGAGAATATACTTATTCTTCATCAAGGAAACGACTTCAGGCCCCATTACAGAAGCCACGTCCTGAGATACATGGCAGCCGAGTTTTATAACTGACATGGCCGGTTCAGGCGCACCCAGCTCTGAAAGCAGCAATTGAAGATCCTTCCGCGTGCATTCAGATATACAAATAATTTTATCAGCGCACCAGGCGACATCTGTAAAATAATTCGCAAACTTTGCTGCCACATCGCCAACACAAAGATGAGGCAGCCTTACAGGGATAACATCATAGCAACACAAAACAACCTTCATCCCCATAAACTTTTTGAGTTTATAGAGATACACAAGGTCTTTATTATCCCAATCCAAACCGACTGAAATGTAACAATCTCCTTTCGAGAAAGGATTCTCAGCTATATTAAGATCTGTTTTTACTTTCATGACAACATGACTGTTACTTGCCGGCTTCATGAATGACAGCATGGCGGAGCGCAAATACCGAAGAGCTATGACCCCTTCAATAATTGCCGTTCTACGGCGTTGGAAAAATTGATACAGCAAACCACTGATCTTCGTTGGCAACCGACTGGTAACCTTCAAAGCGACCTCTTTAAGGCGGGCCTCCAGCGATTTTTTATGCTGACCCTGGTTCGAAACTATCGTTGCCACTGCCAAATGTGAACCTGAAATTCTTTTCAGAGTTGACGCAACATGATCAGCAGAAACGTCGACATATCCAGACGCGCCATTGAACGAACAAAATTTCACATCCTCGCCATTCGCGATTCGCGTTAAAGCATAAGCCGCGCACTCAGCTTCAGTCCGGATAATACCAACGGCCGGACGATGCCAGCCTAGTATGGTAGTAACGTCAAACCAAGTAGTCATGACTCAAGTGCCTTTTGTGTAATGTTGTTATGCGCAGCCAAAGGGATTGCACCAAGACTCTCAGCCCACGTCAAAGAGTTACGACTGGCTCTATCTGAACCCTCTGGACCTAATTTCTCCGGACTGCACAGGCGATGTCTGATTGCGCTGTGAAATTCAGCCGATGTTCGCGCTACTGTTATCTCTGGCAGAGTAAGATACTGTTCAAAACCTCTGAAAGCGGCCTCGGTACCAATGACGTACTTCCCCGAATAAATAGCTTCAGCCGTTTTTATATTCGAACCGCCTCCATGAGGAATCGGCAAAAGAAACGCATGAGCCAGCGTCTTCACCGCATCTAGATCGTCGTCAGGAAGCATGTACAGCAACTGCAAGCGGGACAAGTTCAAAGCCCCCCAACGAGTGTTGCTAAGTGTCGCTTCCAAGTGCTCACATACACTGCCTACTACGACTAACTTGCTGTCGGGAGGGATGCATGCCAATGAATTACCTAAACACTCATTGAACCCCATAAAATTTGGAGGATGGGCGCTGGCTACATATAAAATCCAAGGACTTTTAGGAAGCCGCTCTTTCCATAATTCCAGGTTTTCCTGCTTTGCAGTCCAAGGTGCAATACCGTTCGGTGCTAACAGCGGATTCTTTGCCCCCCAACTTGATAGGATATCGAAGTCCGATTGAGTCACGGCGATTGTAATGTCGGCTTCTTTGGCAGCCTTACGCTCCAGACTGTCGATGTCCGAAATTACTTCCTCAGCACCTTTCACTTGGTAACTGTCCAAGATCTCTTTTTTTAATGGTGATTCTATATTTTGAGAACCGTAGATCAGGCAAGCATTTGCATACTGCGGCATTTTTTTAATTTTAAGAACCAACGGCCACAACCAAGGCTGTTCCACATGGATCGCATCAATAACGGGTGGTAGCTTTTTGAGTATAGATAGAAAGCCACCCTTCTCAGAGCTTGCATATTCTCCAGAGAGCAAGTCATTAATCAAAGGTACCATCTTGCCTTTGTATTTCCTGAAGTTAGATCCTGGCGCAAACTCTACGTCATTCTTGCCCAGCGCGGCCGGCGGGTATCCCTCAGGCTCGTAAACCGCCACATGAACAACGCTCCAACCATTGACGCTAAAGGTTTTGGCGATATTTGCGACCCTTACCTGTCCGCCATGTCGCGGAATGGCAATGGGATATGTACTTAGCAATAAAACCGTCTTCAAAATATAAACCTATAGTATCAATATTTCGCAAACCACCATGGTACTGCATCGATGCTTAGCTGACCTGCCGCAGTGATGCATGCGACATCGAAAACATAATTACTTAAACACCATTAATCAGTGACTCGATCTCTTTCAAGCGGTCCCAGATCATCCCCTCACCCACTCTTGCCTCCACGTTCAACCGCAACAAAGGTTCAGTATTCGATCCCCGCAGATTGAACCGCCAGTCCGCGAAGGAGACGCTGATGCCGTCTGTCCTGTCGATGTGTGGATTTTGAGGCAAATAGTGATCCAACACCTTCTGCAACGTAGCGGAAACATCTTCAACGCGGTAGTTAATCTCGCCCGTGCACGGGTACGCTTCTATTCGCTCGTCCACCAGCTGTGCAAGAGTCTTGCCCGTCGTCGACATCAACGCCGTAATCAAGAGCCACGGAATCATTCCACTGTCGCAATATGCAAAATCACGGAAGTAATGGTGCGCACTCATTTCACCGCCATAAATGGCATCTTCAAGGCGCATACGCTCTTTGATGAATGCGTGCCCGGTTTTGCATAACACCGCGACGCCGCCGGCCTTCTCCACTTGGTTGATCGTGTTCCACGTCAAGCGCGGGTCATGAATGATCTTGCTACCCGGGTGCTGCTTGAGCAACATCTCGGCTAACAGCCCTACGAGGTAGTACCCCTCGATGAAGCGACCTGTTGCGTCAAAAAAGAAACAACGATCGAAATCACCATCCCAAGCCAGCCCCAGATCACAACCGTTTGCCTGTAACGCTTGCTGAGTGAGGTCGCGGTTTTCTGGCAGCAGCGGATTTGGTACGCCGTTAGGGAAGTTTCCGTCAGGTTCTGCGTTGATGATGACCCAATCAAAAGGCAACTTGCCGATCAACTCTTGCAGCACGGGGCCAGCAGCGCCGTTGCCCGGATCTGCGAGGATCTTCAGTGGTTTAAGACTGGCCACGTTTACATAGCTGAGTAAATGCTCGATATAGCGGGTCTTGTCCAGCTCTAAGCGGACTTCACCCCTGGAATCAGCCAGCGGCCCAAGATCGCCACTTTCCACTCTGTCACGAATTGCATTGAGCCCCGTATCACCACTGATTGGGCGCGATTCGGACTTCACCAGTTTCATCCCGTTATAACCCTTGGGATTATGACTCGCGGTAATCATGACTCCGCCATCAGCCTTGAATGCGCTCGTAGCGAAGTAAACTTCTTCGGTACCACACAAACCGATGTCGATGACATTTGCACCCGCTTCACACAAACCTCGTGTCATTGCCTCGGCCAGCATCGGGCTTTCGAGTCTCATGTCTCGCCCCAGCACAATATTTTTGCCCTGCAACTCGGCAACTATGGCCCGGCCTATCCTGTAGGCGACATCGTCATTGAGGTCAGCCGGTACTTGGCCACGAATGTCATAGGCTTTGAAACACTGGGTTTTGATAGGGGTGTGCATACCGCTCTCTTGCTGAGGTATGTGGAGGCGAGGAGGTGTGACTGCACTTCTCTTGCCGGAATGGAAGTGCACCGACGCAGGCCAGTGCAAGTAAACCTGATCGGTTCAGACCTCACCGACCAGGTTTGTGACTGAAAAGCGCGGTTAGTTGTCTACGCGCCCGTATTTATCTTCGAAACGGACGATATCGTCCTCACCGAGATAATCGCCACTCTGCACTTCAATAAGCACCAGGTCTATAACACCGGGGTTCATCAACCGATGCTGGTGGCCGGCGCGAATAAAGGTGGATTCGTTGGTGTTCAGCATCAACTCCTGCTGATCGTTGACGACCACAGCCATTCCACTGACGACAATCCAGTGCTCGCTTCTGTGGTGGTGCATCTGTAAAGACAACGAAGCTTTTGGCTTCACCACAATACGCTTGATCTTGAAGCGCTCACCATTTTCCAGCGTCGTGTAAGTACCCCAAGGGCGATGCACGGTGCGGTGGAGCAAATGAACCGTGTGACTGGCCGCCTTGAGCTGATTGACGATGTGCTTGACATCTTGAGCGTGATCTTTGTGGGCGATCATCACCGCATCCGGGGTGTCAATCACCAGTAAATCCTCCACACCCACCAGTGCGGTAAGACGACCTTCGCTGTTGACGTAGTTGTTTCGCGAATTGTGAGACAACACCTCGCCTTCAAAGCGGTTGCCGTTCTCATCTGCAGCAGTCAGTTCACTGACAGCGTTCCAAGAGCCAATGTCGCTCCAGCCAATATCGCAAGGAATAGTCGCTACTTTGGAGGAGCGTTCCATCAATGCGTAATCGATTGAAATGTCTGGAACCCCTGCGAACGCGTCAGCGTCGAGTGCTAGGCAACGGTATTTGTCAGACGAAGTGAGACGCGAGCTCTCAATAGTCTTGACGACAGCTTCCACTACCTCCGGCGCGTGCAGACGGAGCTCTTCCAGCACGGTGCCAACCCGGAAACAGAACATGCCAGAGTTCCAAAAGTAGTTGCCGGCATCGACATAACCTTGGGCGGTTTCAAGATTCGGTTTTTCGACAAAGCGAGCGACTTTCAATCCGCCCTTCAAAGGGGCATATTTCTGCGCTTCAATGTAACCGAAGCCTGTTTCAGGATAAGTGGGCTGAATGCCGAAGGTGACCAGCCATCCTTGAGATGCCAGCGACATAGCGTGGGCAACGGCCGCAGCAAAGGCTTTTTCGTCTTTTATCAGGTGGTCCGCAGCAAGCACCAACATATGGGCGTCAGGACCATACGTAGCTTCCAGCTGAAGCGCAGCAGCAGCAACAGCAGCGGCTGTGTTGCGCCCAAAAGGCTCCAGAATGAAACCTTGAGAATGCTTGGCTGTATTGACCGCGCCGTATTCATCTTCAGTCTTGAACAGGAGTTCACGGTTGGTCACCGTAAGAATCTCCACAACACTTTCCAGGCGCGAGGCACGCAAAAAGGTCTTCTGAATCAGGTTCTGACCACCTGGCAGCTCCATGAACGGCTTTGGATGGGCTTCACGTGAGACAGGCCACAAGCGGCTGCCCACTCCGCCAGACAAAATTACGGGAATCAGTTCCATGCTCTAAATCCTTAATCCCCATCTGGCAGATACAACCAGAAAGTGGGGCTCAGTTATGTTTCCGGTCATTGCTGCATCAAATCGACGCAAATTCCTTGCTCGAAGCAGACTCCCCTAACGGCTACTCAGCTTCGGGTCAAACCCGGTGGTTCCAAGCCTGTGCCAAGCTGTTTGGTCTGCACGGCTATCCTTCCGGACGCTCCCATTCTCCTTTTGGAAACATTCCGGAGAATCGAAAGCATTCACGGTACAGAAACGCAGACCAAAGAAACTCGAGCTACGCAGCTCTCCCTCGGGATCAAATAATTCTCCCTCTTATTCTACAGCTAGTGCGCAAAATTAATAACTCATACCGACGCGGGGCAAAAAAATCAGTTAAAAAACAAACAAATGCCCCAAGCGACCGACATCAAAATAACATCAGTCACTAAATTGGATCAAATCTTGAAGAGTGCGAATGGGAGTATCAGCCCTGATAACGGATAGCGAAATCAAGCTCGCGCTTGGAAATCAGCGCGCTACGGAAGCGAACTTCAGCCGCCAGCTCCTTCAAGGAGTTTTTCTAAATAGCGTCCATAACCTGTTTTTCTGAGGCGTCGGGCTTGTACTGCCAGCTCCGCAGCCGAGATCCACCCACTGCTGTACGCAATCTCTTCCAGACAGGCGACCTTCAAGCCCTGGCGCTTTTCGATGGTATGCACGAAGTGACTGGCCTCTAGCAGCGAATCATGCGTACCGGTATCAAGCCATGCGAAGCCGCGACCGAGCATTTCGACCTTAAGGGATTTTTGCTCGAGATAGGCCAGATTGACATCGGTAATTTCGAGCTCGCCGCGCGCGGACGGCTTGATCTTCTTGGCAATTTCGACAACCTGATTATCGTAGAAATAGAGACCTGTCACAGCGTAGCTGGACTTGGGCACCAGGGGCTTTTCCTCGATACTCAATGCAGATCCATTAGCGTCAAACTCAACCACACCAAAGCGCTCGGGATCAGAAACGTGATACCCGAAGATAGTGGCACCCTGCTCTCGCAGGCAGGCGGACCGCAAATTGTCCGAGAAGTGCTGACCGTAAAAAATATTGTCTCCCAAGATCAGACAGCAAGGATCATCACCAATGAACTCTTCACCGATAATGAAAGCCTGAGCCAGCCCGTCCGGGCTCGGCTGTTCGGCGTAGCACAGCCTGATGCCATATTGGCTACCGTCGCCCAACAGCTTTTGAAAGCACGGCAAATCTTCTGGCGTGGAAATAATCAGAATTTCGCGTATCCCCGCCAACATCAGTACAGACAAGGGATAGAAGATCATCGGCTTGTCGTAGATCGGCAGCATCTGCTTGGACACGCCAAGGGTCAGCGGGTGCAAACGCGTACCCGAACCGCCGGCGAGGATGATGCCTTTACGATTTATCGTGGTCATTTATTGAGAACTTCCGTAAGCATTCGGGTTACACCACTGCGCCAATCCGGCAAGTGCAAAGAAAAACTCTCGCGCAGCTTTCCGGTATTCAACCGGGAGTTCAGTGGGCGACAGGCTGGCGTTGGATAGGCAGACGTCTCGATCGCATTGATATTCTTCACACAGAGCTCTTCCCCATGCGCTTTGGCGAAGTCGATCACGTGAGTTGCATATCCATGCCAAGACACCTCGCCTGCGGCCGCCAGGTGATAAAGACCTGACAACTCAGGACGCAGGAAAACCTGTCGTAGGGTCAAGGCACTGATGTCCGCAATCAGGTCTGCACCGGTTGGCGCCCCCATCTGATCGGCGATGACACTCAGACTTTCGCGCTCTTTTGCCAGACGTAACATGGTTTTGGCGAAATTATTGCCACGAGCGCCATACACCCAGCTTGTGCGAAAGATAAGATGCTTGCAGCCGGATTCGATGATCAATCGCTCCCCGGCAAGCTTGCTGGCACCATAGCGATTCACCGGAGCCACGGCATCACTTTCCCGCCATGGTGCAGATCCATACCCATCGAACACGTAGTCCGTCGAGTAATGGACCAGCCATCCACCCAGCGCTTTCACCTCTTGCGCCAATACTCCAACAGCGCTCGCGTTTACAAGAACCGCCAGCTCAGTCTCGGCCTCGGCCTTGTCGACTGCGGTGTAAGCGGCCGCATTGACCACGACATCCGGCCTGATTGCGCGGACAGTTGCCCGTAACCGATCAATATTGCTCAGGTCACCGCACAGGCCATCGGTTACTTCACGATCCAGTGCCACCAACTCGCCGAGGGGCGCGAGAGAGCGCTGCAACTCCCAACCGACCTGGCCGTTTTTTCCCAGAAGAAGGATTTTCATGCCTTGCCCGCACGATCTGCGTAGCTCTGGTCAATCCACTGCTGGTAGCTGCCGCTCCTCACATGCGCGACCCATTCAGCATTATTCAGATACCACTCCACCGTCTTGCGAATGCCGGTTTCGAAGGTTTCTTGCGGCGTCCAGCCAAGCTCGCGCTGGATCTTGCTGGCATCGATCGCGTAGCGCTGGTCATGGCCGGGCCGATCCTGAACATAGGTGATCAGACTGGCATGAGGGCAATGGGCGGACTCAGGACACATCTCGTCAAGCAATGCACACAGCGTGTGCACCACGTCGATGTTTTGCTTTTCGTTATGACCACCGATGTTATAGGTCTCGCCAACCACACCTTCGGTTACAACTTTGTAAAGTGCACGGGCATGATCTTCAACATAGAGCCAGTCACGGACCTGATCACCCTTGCCGTACACCGGCAACGGCTTGCCCTCCAGTGCATTGAGAATGATCAGTGGGATCAGTTTTTCGGGAAAATGGCACGGGCCGTAATTATTCGAGCAATTGGTCACCAGTGTCGGCAGCCCATAGGTTCTGGCCCAGGCGCGTACGAGATGATCGGAGCTGGCCTTACTCGCCGAATAGGGAGAGCTCGGCTGATAAGGTGTTTCTTCGGTGAAAAGGTCTTCCGGCCCTTCAAGGTCGCCGTAAACTTCGTCCGTCGAGATGTGATGGAAGCGAAAAGCTGATTTGCGATCGCCTTCCAGGCCCATCCAGTAGTGCCGGGCAGCTTCAAGAAGAGTGTATGTACCAATGATATTGGTCTGAATAAATTCGGAGGGACCGGAAATCGAGCGGTCGACATGCGACTCTGCGGCCAGATGCATGATCGCATCCGGCTGATGCACTTGCAGGACACGTTCAATCTCTGCGCGATCACAGATATCTACATGCTCGAAAACATAACGCGGGTCGTGACTGACTTGCGCCAGCGATTCAAGGTTACCGGCATACGTCAACTTGTCGACGTTCACTACGGAGTCGGATGTATTGGAAATGATGTGACGAATAACTGCCGAGCCAATAAACCCGGCACCGCCGGTTACTAGAATTTTCACGCGAAACCATACCCTTGAGGTGCTGACAGGGCTGCCAACCGAGCACTGTCTGATCCATGAATGCAAAAGCCCGAGTCGCAAGGCTTCTTTAAAAGCGAATTTTCAGTGACATGCAAATATGCCGCTGTCGAACAAACGCGGCATTTTACAGCTTAATGAACGCTTTACTAATGGATATGGACAGGCCGCGGTGCAAATTCATCACACCCCCACCCACAGCATTTCACCCCGATAGCTTGCGGGAAGCCCTGGAAGAACGCCCCAAAAACCAGCCCAGTACCGGCCCGATCAGCATCCCGACGAGCAAAGCAATTACCATGATCAGAGACACTGGAAGTTGCGGACCAGCCCAGCCAAGAAACATCAGCGAGATTGATTGCTGATTTTCCAGTACAAACGCCAGAATCACCAACACCAGCAGCAGAATAAAAACACCAAGAAGTATGCGCTTGAGGTTACGCATGAGTAACTCCTTGAAAAGTAGCGACTGTCAAACTCCCTCCTCCTCTTCCTCATTCACCCGGTCACGCAACTCCTTGCCCGGCTTGAAATGCGGAACGAATTTGCCGTCGAGACTAACCGACTGACCGGTCTTTGGATTGCGACCTACGCGCGGCGCACGATAGTGCAGGGAGAAGCTGCCAAACCCACGGATCTCGATGCGATCACCGGTGGCCAGGCACTGGGACATTTGTTCAAGCATGGTCTTGATGGCCAGCTCCACATCCTTGGATGAGAGTAGCCCTTGATGGGTGACAATTCGTTCGATCAACTCCGACTTCGTCATATTTTTCCCTTCTTTTTCAAGCAGCTAGATCAGCGCTTGAAAGGTTTTAGCACGCCCGGAAGATTTTGAACAGCCCAGGGATTGACATATCTTCCTTGGCGCCGAAACGCCTGTTTTCAGTGCACAAAAGCACAAGCCGAAGCAGCACACACTCAACGGCACATGACCAGCATGGTTCGAGTGACGTAGCCTGCGGGATTGAAGCCAAACGGATATTCATCTTCATCCTTGGCCTGATCAGATCGGGTGATTACCCTGTAACCCGCGCCCTTGCACTCCTTCGCTGCGCGCTTTTGGCATTTCTCCCACCCCGAACCCAGACCAGAGCAGTCGATCTCGATACCGCTGACGCCACGCACAGCATGCGTTTTGGCACTTGTGGTGCAGCCAGCCAGTACCAACACCGCAATCAAGACAATAAATCTGTTCATCCACTTCCTTATGCCAGGCAACGCCCGACTACTGCACGACTAATACCCAGCTTAGTCGCGAATAGGCGATTGATCCGATTAAAGAAACAGACAACCCGCTGAAGTGATTGGTTTCACCGTAGCCTCGATACACGCAAACCGCGGCGCGCACCGCCACCAAATCGCAAGCACAAAAAAGGGCGACCGAAGTCGCCCTTTTTCATGATCAAGCAGAACTTAGTTCTGTTTGGCCATTGCTTGACGCAGCAGTGCCGCCATAGTGGTGTCAGCTGCTTCACCTTCCGGAGCTGCTTTCAGGCTCTGGATGGCTTCTTTCTCTTCAGCATCGTCTTTCGACTTGATCGAGAGCTGGATTACGCGACTCTTGCGATCAACGCTGATGATCTTGGCTTCAACTTCCTGGCCTTCTTTCAGAACGTTGCGCGCGTCTTCAACGCGGTCACGGCTGATTTCAGAGGCTTTCAGGGTTGCTTCGATGTCGTCGGCCAGAACGATGATGGCGCCTTTGGCGTCAACTTCTTTCACGGTACCGGTCACGATAGCGCCCTTGTCGTTAACCGAGACGTACTCGGAGAACGGATCGCTTTCCAGTTGCTTGATGCCCAGGGAGATGCGCTCGCGCTCTGGGTCAACCGACAGGATGACGGTGTCCAGCTCGTCGCCCTTCTTGAAACGACGTACGGCTTCTTCGCCCACTTCGTTCCAGGAGATGTCGGACAGGTGAACCAGACCGTCGATGCCGCCGTCCAGACCAATGAAGATACCGAAATCGGTGATCGACTTGATGGTGCCGGAGATCTTGTCGCCCTTGTTGAACTGGCCAGAGAAGTCTTCCCATGGGTTCGACTTGCACTGCTTGATGCCCAGGGAGATACGACGACGCTCTTCGTCGATGTCCAGAACCATGACTTCCACTTCGTCGCCGACTTGTACGACTTTCGAAGGGTGGATGTTCTTGTTGGTCCAGTCCATTTCCGAAACGTGTACCAGACCTTCAACGCCTTCTTCCAGCTCAGCGAAGCAGCCGTAGTCAGTCAGGTTGGTTACACGAGCGGTAACACGAGTGCCTTCTGGGTAACGGGCTTTGATAGCAACCCATGGATCTTCGCCCAGTTGCTTCAGGCCCAGGGAAACACGGTTGCGTTCGCGATCGTATTTCAGAACCTTGACGTCGATTTCGTCACCAACGTTGACGATTTCGGAAGGATGCTTGATACGCTTCCACGCCATGTCGGTGATGTGCAGCAGGCCGTCCACGCCACCCAGATCGACGAATGCGCCGTAATCGGTGAGGTTTTTGACGATACCTTTGACTTGCTGGCCTTCCTGCAGGGATTCCAGCAGAGCTTCACGCTCGGCGGAGTTCTCGGCTTCCAGGACGCTGCGACGGGAAACGACAACGTTGTTGCGCTTCTGGTCCAGCTTGATGACCTTGAATTCCAGCTCTTTGCCTTCCAGGTGCGTGGTGTCGCGCACTGGACGGACGTCAACCAGGGAACCTGGCAGGAACGCACGGATGCCGTTAACGTCGACAGTGAAGCCGCCTTTAACCTTACCGTTGATAACGCCCTTGACCACTTCCTCAGCTGCGAAGGCTGCTTCCAGAACGATCCAGCATTCAGCGCGCTTGGCTTTTTCACGGGACAGCTTGGTTTCACCGAAACCGTCTTCAACCGAATCCAGAGCAACGTGAACTTCGTCACCGACATTGATAGTCAGATCACCAGCATCGTTGTAGAACTGTTCCAGCGGGATGAGTGCTTCAGACTTCAGGCCAGCGTGAACGGTTACCCAGCGAGCCTGGTAATCGATATCAACGATAACACCGGTGATGATGGAGCCTGCCTGAAGGTTCAGGGTCTTTAGGCTTTCTTCAAAGAGTTCCGCAAAGCTTTCGCTCATTTTAATTCCTGTAGATGAGGGCGAAGAATACGCCCATCTCCACACCCCAGACGGTGTGGGTTAGTTTCATTTAAAAGAAGCGCTGCAGGACTATGACTGGTCCCCTGCGGCCTTCTTGGTCACCCGGCGATATCGCGAATGGCGATCTCGCTCATGATGCGTTCAAGCACCTGATCGATGGACAACTCCGTGGAATCCAGCTGTATCGCATCAGCCGCCGGCTTGAGCGGGGCTACTGCGCGCTGGGTATCACGCTCGTCGCGTGCACGGATCTCATCTAGCAGACTCGACAGACTAACACCCTCGACTTTGCCCTTCAACTGCAAATATCGGCGTCGCGCCCGTTCCTCGGCACTGGCGGTGAGGAAAATCTTCAGCGGCGCATCCGGAAAAACCACTGTGCCCATGTCGCGACCGTCGGCCACCAGGCCCGGCGCTTCCTGGAAAGCACGCTGGCGCTGCAGCAGCGCCTCGCGTACCGCCGGCAATGCCGCCACCTGAGAAGCGCCGGAGCCGACGCTTTCAGTACGGATGACGTCGCTGACTTCATCGCCTTCCAGAATGATGCGCTGCAGCTGACCGTCGGTCGCCGCGATGAACTGCACATCCAGATGAGCGGCCAGTTTCTTCAGCAACTCTTCATTGGTCAGGTCGACACCATGGTTGTGCGCAGCAAACGCCAGCAGGCGATACAGCGCACCGGAATCCAGCAGGTTCCAGCCCAGACGCTTGGCCAGAATACCGGCGACCGTGCCCTTGCCCGAACCGCTAGGCCCATCGATGGTGATGACCGGTGCAATGTTTTTCACGACTGAGCCTCTTGAGCCACACGAATGCCGACCTGCGCGCACAATGCGAGGAAGTTCGGGAACGACGTCGCGACGTTGGCGCAATCATGAATGCGGATCGGTGCAGTGGCGCGCAGCGAAGCGACGCTGAAAGCCATGGCGATACGGTGATCACCGTGACCATGCACTTCGCCGCCACCGATCTGGCCGCCATCAATGATGATGCCGTCGGGAGTCGGCTGGCATTTGACGCCCAGCGCCAGCAAGCCGTCCGCCATAACTTGAATGCGATCCGATTCCTTGACCCGCAGCTCTTCGGCACCGGTCAGCACGGTACGACCTTCGGCACACGCCGCCGCCACGAACAGCACCGGGAATTCGTCGATGGCCAGTGGCACCAACGCTTCCGGAATCTCGATACCCTTGAGTTTAGCAGCGCGCACGCGCAGGTCAGCCACTGGCTCGCCGCCAACTTCACGCTGGTTTTCCAGAGTGATGTCCGCGCCCATCAGACGCAGAATGTCGATGACGCCGGTACGGGTCGGGTTGATGCCAACGTGCTCCAGCACCAGCTCGGAACCTTCGGCGATTGACGCCGCCACCAGGAAGAACGCCGACGACGAGATGTCGCCCGGCACTTCAATATGGGTCGCCGTCAGCTTGCCGCCGGACTCGACCGACGCGGTGGCGCCATCGACGCTTACCGGGTAGCCAAAACCGCGCAGCATGCGCTCGGTGTGGTCACGGGTCGGCGCCGGCTCGGTCACGGTGGTCTTGCCTTCGGCGTAAAGACCCGCCAGCAGCAGGCAGGACTTCACCTGAGCACTGGCCATCGGCATGGTGTAGGTCAGACCCTTGAGTTTGTGCCCGCCACGAATGGTCATCGGCGGACGACCTTCGGCGGCGGTTTCGATCACGGCGCCCATTTCACGCAGCGGATTGGCCACGCGATTCATCGGACGCTTGGACAGCGACGCATCGCCGGTCAGGGTGCTGTCGAAGTTCTGCGCCGCCAGCAGGCCGGACAACAGGCGCATCGAGGTGCCGGAGTTGCCCAGATAGATCGGACCCGGCGCAGGCTTCAGACCGTGCAGGCCGACGCCGTGAATGGTCACACGACCGTGGTGCGGGCCTTCGATGACCACGCCCATGTCGCGAAATGCCTGCAAGGTCGCCAGGGCATCTTCGCCCTCGAGGAAACCTTCAACCTCGGTCACGCCTTCGGCCAGCGAGCCGAGCATGATCGAGCGGTGGGAAATCGATTTGTCACCTGGTACGCGAATCCGACCGGACAGGCGGCCACCAGGTTGAGCCAGGAAAATCAGATCGTTGGAATTCATAGCGTCCACATAGGCCCTGCGGGCCAGGATTTTACTGAAATGCTCGCGGGCAACCCGGGCGCGCGTGAAGACGCCCAACAATTGGTGCCCATCCCCTGCATCGACCGCGTCGCGCAAGGCGTCGAGGTCGCTGCGAAATGTATCGAGTGTGCGCAGCACAGCCTCGCGGTTGGCGAGGAAGATGTCGTGCCACATCACCGGGTCGCTTCCGGCGATTCTTGTGAAATCGCGGAAACCGCCCGCAGCGTAACGGAAGATCTCAAGGTTTTCATTGCGTTTGGCCAACGAGTCGACCAGACCGAAGGCCAGCAGGTGCGGCAGATGACTGGTCGCAGCCAGCACTTCATCGTGGCGCTCGACCTGCATGTGCTCGACGTCGGCACCCAGTTCGCGCCACAAGCGATCGACCACCGCCAGTGCGGCCGGGTCGGTTTGCTCGAGCGGCGTCAGAATCACCTTGTGCCGACGGAACAGCTCAGAATTGGAAGCTTCCACCCCGCTCTGCTCGGAGCCGGCAATCGGATGGCCCGGCACGAAGCGCGCTGGCATACCGCCAAACGCCTCGGTCGCCGCGCGCACCACATTGCCCTTGGCGCTGCCGACATCGGTCAGAATCGCCTGCCCCAGATCAACGCTCGCCAGACGACCCAGGACTTTCTCCATGGCCAGAATCGGCACCGCCAGCTGAATCACGTCGGCGCCCTGACACGCAGCGATCAGATCATCTTCACAACGGTCCACCACACCCAACTCGACCGCCAGCTTGCGCGATTGCGGGTCGAGATCGACCCCGACCACCTCGCGGCAGAGACCGCTTTCACGCAAGCCTTTGGCAAACGAACCACCGATCAAGCCCAGACCGACCACTACAAGGCGACCGATCATAGGTGCAGCAGATTGCAGAGCAGTGACATCACCCACGAGCCAGAACCTTACGCAGCGCTTCGAGGAAGCGGCTGTTTTCCGCCGGCAGACCGATGGTCACCCGCAGGTGGTTAGGCATGCCGTAATTGGCCACCGGACGCACAATCACGCCTTCACGCAGCAGCCCCTGGAAAATCGGCGCGGCTACCTGACCGAGATCGACGCAGATGAAGTTGCCTTTGGACTCGATCCAGCTCAGACCCAACTCACGGAACCCCGCCTGCAACTGCTGCATGCCGGATTCGTTGAGCTGACGGCTTTGCGCCAGATACTCTTCGTCTTTCAGCGCCGCACAGGCCGCGGCCAGGGCCAGGCTGTTGACGTTGAATGGCTGGCGCACACGGTTGAGCACGTCCGCCACCACCGCAGTGGACAGGCCATAACCGACGCGCAGCGCTGCAAGGCCATAGGCCTTGGAGAACGTGCGCGATACCAGCAGATTCGGGTATGCCGCGAGGAAGTCCAGACCGTCCGGCAGATCGCTGCCTTCGGCGTATTCGATGTACGCCTCGTCCAGCACCACCAGCACGTGCTCCGGCACGTCCTGCAGGAACTCGTCCAGCGCTTCGGCGCCGAACCAGGTGCCGGTCGGGTTGTTCGGATTGGCGATGAATACCACGCGGGTATTGGCGTCGATGGCCGCAAGCATCGCAGGCAGGTCATGCCCCCAGTCTTTGGCCGGAACCACTTTGGCCTGCGCACCGACAGCCTGGGTGGCGATCGGGTAGACAGCGAACGCGTGCTCACTGAACACGGCGTTCAGGCCCGGCGCCAGATAGGCGCGCGCCACCAGCTCAAGAATGTCGTTGGAGCCGTTGCCCAAGGTCACCTGATTCAGCTCGACGCGGCACTGCTCGGCCAGCAGCGATTTCAGCGCAAAGCCGTTGCCGTCCGGATAACGGGTCAGCTCGGCCAGCTCTTCGCGAATCGCCGCCAGCGCTTTCGGGCTGGCGCCCAGCGGGTTTTCGTTACTTGCCAGCTTGACGATCTTTGCCGGATCCAGATCCAGCTCGCGCGCCAGTTCGTCCACAGGCTTGCCCGGAACGTACGGCGAAAGTTGTTGCACGCCCGGCTGTGCCAGAGCGAGGAAGTTGCCACTCATTTGCTACCGCCCCTTAGAGAACTGCTTTCGGGTAGGAACCCAGCACTTTGAGTGCTACTGCTTCCTGACTGATCTTTTCCAGCACACCTTTGATCAGCGGATCACGGTGGTGGCCGACGAAGTCGATGAAGAACACGTAGGTCCATTTGCCGCTGCGCGACGGACGGGTTTCGATCCGGGTCAGGTCGATCCCGTTGTCATGGAACGGCACTAGCAGCTCATGAAGCGCGCCAGGCTTGTTGCTCATCGAGACGATGATCGAGGTCTTGTCGTCGCCGGTCGGCGGCACTTCCTGGTTACCGATCATCAGGAAGCGCGTCGAGTTGTCCGGACGGTCTTCGATCTTCTCGGCCAGACGCGTCAGGCCATACAAGCCTGCAGCCATGTCGCCGGCAATCGCCGCCGAGTTCCACTCACCCTTGACCCGCTTCGCCGCTTCAGCGTTGCTCGACACCGCCACGCGCTCGACATTCGGGTAATGCGCGTCAAGCCACTTGCGGCACTGGGCCAGCGACTGGGCGTGGGAGTAGATGCGACTGATGCTGTCGGTCTTGGTGTTTTCACCGACCAACAGGTGATGGTGGATGCGCAGCTCGACTTCGCCACAGATCACCATGTCGTGTTCAAGGAAGCTGTCGAGGGTGTGGTTGACCGCGCCTTCGGTGGAGTTTTCCACCGGCACCACGCCAAAGTTCACCGCACCCGCTGCCACTTCACGGAACACTTCGTCGATCGCCGCCATCGGCTTGCTAATCACCGCGTGACCGAAGTGCTTCATGGCCGCCGCCTGGGTGAAGGTGCCCTCAGGGCCGAGGTAAGCCACTTTCAGCGGCTGCTCGAGCGCCAGGCACGAAGACATGATTTCGCGGAACAACCGCGCCATCTCTTCGTTGCCCAGCGGCCCCTGATTGCGCTCCATCACGCGCTTGAGCACCTGAGCTTCACGCTCGGGACGATAGAACACCGGCACTTCGCCTTCGGCCAGCGAGGCCATCTTTACTCGCGCAACTTCCTGGGCGCAGCGGGCACGCTCGCTGATCAGCTCCAGGACCTTGCTGTCCAGAGCGTCGATGCGAACGCGCAGTGCCTTGAGTTCTTGCTCGGACATCAGCCGTGTTCCTTCTCGAATTCAGCCATGTACGCCACCAGCGCATTAACGGCGTTGATGTCGACGGCGTTGTAGATGGAGGCGCGCATCCCGCCCACGGAGCGGTGGCCCTTGAGGTTGAGCAGGCCGCGTTCGTCGGCACCGGCGAGGAACGGTTTGTCCAGACGATCGTCAGCCAGACGGAACGGCACGTTCATCCACGAGCGGTCCGACTTGTTGATCGGGTTGCTGTAGAGGCCGCTGGCGTCGATGAAGTCATACAGCGTGCGCTGCTTGACGTCATTCAGTTTGGCGATCGCTTCGACGCCGCCCTGCTCTTTCAGCCACTGGAACACCAGACCGGAGAGGTACCAGGCCAGGGTTGGCGGGGTGTTGTACATCGAGCCGTTGTCGGCCGCGACCTTGTAGTCGAGCATGGTCGGGCACAGTGCACGAGCCTTGCCCAGCAAGTCTTCGCGAATGATGTTGACGACGATGCCGCTCGGGCCGATGTTCTTCTGTGCGCCGGCGTAGATCATGCCGAAACGCGAGATGTCGACCGGACGCGAGAGGATGTCCGAAGACATGTCGGCCACCAGCGGCACATCACCGGTTTCCGGGATCCACTGGAATTCCAGACCGCCGATGGTTTCGTTCGGCGCGTAGTGAACGTAAGCGGCGTCTTTCGACAGGTTCCACTCGTTCTGGCCAGGAATGGCGAAATAGTCGTAAGGCTTGGCGGTGGCAGCAACATTGACGTGACCGTAGCGCGAAGCTTCTTCGATAGCTTTCTGCGACCAGATACCGGTGTCGATGTAGTCGGCGCTGCCGCCTTCAGGCATCAGGTTCAGCGGGATCTGCGCGAACTGCTGGCTGGCGCCACCCTGCAGGAACAGCACTTTATAGTTCGACGGGATATTCAGCAGGTCACGCAGGTCCTGCTCGGCCTGGGTGGCAATGGACACGAACTCATCGCTGCGATGGCTCATTTCCATGACCGACAGACCCTTGCCATGCCAATCAAGGAGTTCACCCTGGGCACGTTGCAGGACAGCTTCAGGAAGCGCCGCAGGACCGGCACAGAAGTTATAGGCTCGCTTGCTCACATCCAATCTCGCTCTGATTTGGTGGTATCACGCAATAAATCACACTACCGATCAACACAGCCCTGTGGGAGCGAGCCTGCTCGCGAATGCATCACCGCGGTGGGTCAGAGGTACCGCAGCGCCTGCATTCGCGAGCAGGCTCGCTCCCACAGGGGATCTCCATGATGTCGAAATTTCATACCGGACAAATAACAAGGGGGCGAATTTTCATCCGCCCCCTCGCTTGTCCGCTTATTCCTGCGGCTCTTCGTCAGCTGCGGCGTCGAGTTGCTGGTCCTCGGCAACGTCGTCGATCACGACATCCCCCTCGAACCCGGCACCCTCTTCACCTTCAAGCTCATCGCCTTCGACTTCCGATGGCTCCTGAACCCGCTCCAGACCGACCAGGGTTTCATCCTTGGCCAGTTTGATCAGGGTCACGCCCTGGGTGTTACGGCCCAGGCTCGACACTTCGTCGACACGGGTGCGCACCAGAGTGCCCTGATCGGAGATCAGCATGATTTCTTCGCCGTCGAGCACCTGAACCGCACCGACCAGTCGGCCGTTACGCTCGTTGCTGACCATGGCGATCACGCCCTGGCCGCCACGCTTGTACTCAGGGAACTCGGTGATCGCGGTGCGCTTGCCATAACCACGCTCGGAAGCGGTGAGGATCTGGCTGCCTTCTTCCGGGATCAGCATCGAAATCAGCTTCTGCCCTTCCGGCAGACGCATGCCGCGCACACCACGTGCGGTACGGCCCATGGCACGCACGTCAGACTCTTTGAAGCGCGTGACTTTGCCGCCGTCGGAGAACAGCATCACTTCGCGCTCGCCATCGGTGATGGCCGCAGAGATCAGCACGTCGCCTTCGTCCAGCTCCAGCGCGATCAGACCGACGCTGCGCTGACGGCTGAAGGATTCCAGCGGGGTCTTCTTCACGGTGCCGTTGGCGGTCGCCATGAAGATGTAGTGACCTTCGGTGTATTCCTCGACCGGCAGCATGGTGGTGATGTATTCACCGTCATCCAGCGGCAGCAGGTTGACCAGCGGGCGACCACGGGCGGCACGGGACGCTTCCGGAATTTCGTAAGTCTTCAGCCAGTACACCTTGCCTTTGCTGGAGAACAGCAGCAGCGTGGTGTGGCTGTTGGCTACCAGCAGGTGAGCAATGTAATCCTCATCCTTGACGCCGGTCGCCGATTTGCCTTTGCCGCCACGGCGCTGAGCCTGGTAAGCAGCCAGTGGCTGAGTCTTGGCGTAGCCACCGTGGGAGATGGTCACGACGCGCTCTTCTTCCGGGATCATGTCGCCCAGGGTCAGATCGAGGCGCGCATCGAGAATCTCGGTGCGGCGCACGTCGCCGTATTCGGCGCGGATCACTTCCAGCTCTTCGCGGATCACTTCCATCAGGCGCACGGCGCTGTTGAGGATGCGGATCAGCTCGCCGATCTGGTTGAGGATCTCTTGATACTCGGCCAGCAGCTTCTCGTGCTCCAGACCGGTCAGACGGTGCAGGCGCAGTTCGAGAATGGCTTGCGCCTGCTCTGGCGACAGGAAGTACTTGCCTTCGCGCAGACCGTATTGCGGATCGAGGTTTTCCGGACGGCACGAATCGGCACCGGCACGTTCCACCATCGCCACCACCGCCGAGGATTCCCAAGGGGTGCTGACCAGCGCTTCCTTGGCTTCCGACGGGGTCGGCGACGCCTTGATCAGGGCGATCACCGGGTCGATGTTCGACAGGGCAACGGCCTGACCTTCGAGGATATGACCACGCTCGCGGGCCTTGCGCAGTTCGAATACGGTACGACGGGTGACCACTTCGCGACGGTGACGGACGAAGGCTTCCAGCAGATCCTTGAGGTTCAGGATGCGCGGACGGCCGTCGATCAGCGCGACGATGTTGATGCCGAATACCGATTGCAGCTGGGTCTGGGCGTAGAGGTTGTTGAGGATCACCTCAGGCACTTCGCCGCGACGCAGTTCGATCACGACGCGCATACCGTCCTTGTCAGACTCGTCGCGCAGCTCGGTGATGCCTTCAAGCTTCTTCTCTTTGACCAGCTCGGCGATCTTCTCGATCAGACGCGCCTTGTTCAGCTGATACGGGAGTTCGGTGATGACGATCTGCTGACGACCACCGACCTTGTCGATGTCTTCGATGATCGAGCGGGCACGCATGTAAATGCGGCCGCGACCGGTACGGTAGGCTTCGATGATGCCGGCACGACCGTTGATGATCGCGGCCGTCGGGAAGTCCGGACCGGGGATGTATTGCATCAGCTCATCGACGGTCAGCTCGGGGTTGTCGATGAGGGCCAGGCAACCGTCGATGACTTCACCGAGGTTGTGCGGCGGAATATTGGTCGCCATGCCCACGGCGATACCGCTGGAACCGTTGACCAGCAGGTTAGGGATGCGCGTTGGCATCACCGCCGGGATCATTTCGGTGCCGTCGTAGTTCGGCACCCAATCCACGGTTTCTTTATGCAGGTCAGCCAGCAGCTCGTGCGCCAGCTTGGTCATGCGCACTTCGGTGTATCGCATGGCCGCGGCGTTGTCGCCGTCCACCGAACCGAAGTTGCCCTGACCGTCAACCAGCAGGTAGCGCAGGGAGAAAGGCTGAGCCATGCGGACGATGGTGTCGTACACCGCGGTATCACCGTGCGGGTGATACTTACCGATCACGTCACCGACAACACGGGCAGATTTCTTGTACGGCTTGTTGAAGTCGTTGCCCAGCTCGCTCATCGCGAACAGTACGCGACGGTGCACGGGCTTGAGGCCATCGCGCGCATCCGGCAGTGCACGGCCGACGATTACGCTCATCGCGTAGTCGAGGTAGGACTGTTTCAGCTCGTCTTCGATATTGACCGGGAGGATTTCTTTGGCCAGTTCGCCCATGAGAAGCCTGATTCCTTTTTCTGGTGAAACTTCGTCATATCCATATGGGATGTACGAAGCTCGTCGGGGCAGGCTGAGTGCCATGCGCCGACTTACGACAAATCAACAAATCGAACCGTGGATTTGCGCAGTAAAGACAGCTCCGTGAAGCTGCCTCGGAAAACGCCGGATGTTATCACAAGAGCCGCCACGCACCTATCCCCCAGATGCGCATGGAGCATAGTTAGTTGACCGATGACAGGCGTAAAGGGGACGAGAGAGGCTCAGAGCCTCTTTGAATACAGTTTTGAGGTCAGGTTTTGCGATGTTTATTGACTTTGATGACCTCATCGCGAGCAGGCTCGCTCCTACAGGGTTTGCGTTCGACACAAAACCTTGTAGGAGTGAGCCTGCTCGCGATGGCGTCCTTACAGACGCCAAAGCCAATCAATGCAGGCGCTTGCGGCACATCAACTGGGCCATTTTCGCCGTATCCGGCCGCTCGACGATGCCCTTTTCAGTGACGATCGCATCGATCAGATCCGCCGGCGTCACGTCAAACACCGGGTTGAACGCCTCGACGTCCGCCCCCACGCGCTTGCCACCGACTTCCAGCAGCTCGGCGCCGTCACGCTCCTCGATCGGGATGTCGTCGCCACTGGCCAGGTGCATGTCGATGGTCGAACTCGGCGCCACCACCATGAAACGCACGCCGTGGTGCATGGCGTTGACCGCCAGTTGATAGGTGCCGATCTTGTTCGCCACGTCGCCATTGGCAGTGATGCGGTCAGCACCGACGATCACCCAGGTCACGCCTTTGGTTTTCATGATGTGCGCAGCCGCCGAGTCGGCATTCAGCGTCACCGGGATGCCTTCGTTCGCCAGCTCCCACGCGGTCAGGCGCGAACCCTGCAGCCATGGCCGGGTTTCATCGGCATACACCCGCTCGACCATGCCTTCCAGATACGCCGCACGAATCACCCCCAGCGCGGTACCGAAACCACCGGTGGCCAGAGCACCAGTGTTGCAGTGGGTCAGGATCGCCTGGGCATTGCCCTGATGTTTGCGGATCAGATCGACGCCGAGCTGGGCCATGGTCAGGTTGGCTTCGCGGTCGCTTTCATGAATGGCAATGGCTTCGGCTTCCAGCGCCACCAGCGGATCGGCATTGTCCTTCAGACGATCGAGCCGATCGTGCATGCGATTCAACGCCCAGAACAGGTTGACCGCCGTCGGGCGGGAATCCGCCAGCAGGGCGAAATCCTCTTCCAGCGCCGCGTACCAGTCGCCGCCTTCAGCCACGCGGGCGCGGGCCGCCAGCACAATGCCATAGGCCGCGCTGATGCCGATGGCCGGTGCGCCACGCACCACCATCGAACGAATCGCCTCAGCCACACCGGCAGCGCTGGTGTAGGCAATCCACGTTTCCTCGAACGGCAAAATACGCTGATCCAGCAGGTGGAGCGCGCCATCTCGCCAATCGATGGCCTTTACTTTCTCCGCAGCCAACAGTCGATCGCGCATCCCTCACCCCGCACTCATGAACAAAAGCCGCCGATTATAGCGATCCCCCCGCGAAGACGCTCGGGTATACTTCGCCATCCTTTACAAAAGCACTGGAACCGACCCTCGATGCCGAAACCTGCCATTGCGCTCGACTTATTATTGCTGCCGACCTGGCTGGTACCCGTCGAACCTGCAGGCGTTGTGCTCAAGGAGCATGGCCTGGGCATTCGCGACGGTCGCATCGTGTTTATCGGCCCGCGCGCCGAAGCATTGAAGTGTAACGCCACTGAAGTCCGCGAATTGCCGGACGTGCTGCTCAGCCCCGGCCTGATCAACGCTCACGGGCATGCGGCGATGACCCTGTTCCGTGGCCTGGCCGACGATCTGCCGCTGATGACCTGGCTGGAAAACCACATCTGGCCGGCCGAAGCCAAATGGGTCGATGAAGAGTTCGTCCGTGATGGCACTGACTTGGCGATTGCCGAGCAGATCAAGGGCGGCATCAGCTGTTTCTCGGACATGTACTTCTTCCCGAAAGTCGCCAGTGAGCGCGTGCACAATAGCGGCATTCGCGCGCAGATCGCGATTCCGATCCTCGATTTCCCGATTCCTGGCGCCGCCAGTGCCGATGAGGCCATTCGTCAGGGCGTCGAGCTGTTCGGCGATCTGAAACATCACGAACGGATCAAGATCACCTTCGGCCCACATGCACCCTACACCGTGGGCGACGAGAACCTGGAAAAAATCCGCGTGATCGCCGAAGAGCTGGACGCGTCGATCCATATGCACGTCCACGAGACCGCCTTCGAAGTCCAGCAATCGCTGGAGCATCGCGGCGAGCGGCCACTGGCCCGCCTCGGTCGTCTCGGCCTGCTCGGCCCGCGCTTCCAGGCGGTGCACATGACCCAGATCAGCGATGACGATCTGGCATTGCTGGTAGAAAGCAACACCAGCGTGATCCACTGCCCGGAATCGAACCTGAAGCTGGCCAGCGGTTTCTGCCCGGTCGAGCGTCTGTGGCAGGCTGGCGTGAACGTCGCCGTCGGCACCGATGGCGCCGCCAGCAACAACGACCTCGACCTGCTCGGCGAAACCCGCACCGCCGCGCTGCTGGCCAAAGCCGTCGCTGGCTCGGCCACCGCGCTGGACGCCCATCGTGCGCTGCGCATGGCCACGCTCAACGGCGCCCGCGCCCTGGGCATCGAGGCGCAGGTCGGCTCGCTGGAGATCGGCAAGGCTGCGGACATTGTCGCTTTCGACCTGTCCGGCCTGGCTCAGCAACCGGTCTATGACCCGGTGTCGCAGCTTATTTATGCCACCGGCCGCGACTGCGTGAAACACCTGTGGGTCGCCGGCAAACAGTTACTCGACGACCGGCGCCTGACCCGTCTGGACGAACAACAGCTGGGCGCCACCGCCCGGGCCTGGGGCCAGCGCATCAGCGGCCACACCGAATCGTAAACACCGCGGAGCAGACTCCGCGGCTACAGCCCTTTTCAAGTTTTTCGAGGAATACATCATGAGCAACGTCGACCACGCCGAAATCGCCAAATTCGAAGCCCTGGCCCATCGCTGGTGGGACCGTGAAAGCGAGTTCAAACCGCTGCACGACATCAACCCGCTGCGCGTCAACTGGATTGACGAGCGAGTCAATCTGGCCGGCAAGAAAGTTCTCGACGTCGGTTGCGGCGGCGGCATCCTCAGCGAAGCCATGGCCCAGCGCGGCGCCACTGTCATGGGCATCGACATGGGCGAAGCGCCACTGGCGGTTGCGCAACTGCATCAGCTGGAGTCCGGGGTCAGCGTCGAATACCGGCAGATCACCGCCGAAGCCCTGGCTGAAGAAATGCCCGAGCAGTTCGACGTCGTCACCTGCCTGGAAATGCTGGAGCACGTACCGGACCCGTCGTCGGTGATCCGCGCCTGCTACCGCATGGTCAAGCCCGGCGGCCAGGTGTTCTTTTCGACCATCAACCGCAACCCGAAGGCGTACCTGTTCGCCATTATCGGCGCCGAATACATCATGAAGCTGTTGCCGCGCGGCACCCACGACTTCAAGAAATTCATCCGCCCGTCCGAGCTGGGCGCCTGGAGCCGCATCGCCGGCCTGACCGTCAAGGACATCATCGGCCTGACCTACAACCCGCTGACCAAGCACTACAAGCTGGCCAGCGACGTTGACGTCAACTACATGATCCAGACCCTGCGCGAGGAGTAAGCCGATGGCCATCAGAGCAGTCCTTTTCGACATGGACGGCACCCTGCTCGACACCGCGCCGGACTTCATCGCCATCTGTCAGGCGATGCGCGCGGATCGCGGCTTGCCGCCGATGAACGACAAGCACATCCGCGACGAAATCTCCGGCGGCGCCAAAGCGATGGTCGCGGTGACGTTCTCGATGGATCCGGAATCGCCGGGCTTCGAGGAGCTGCGTCAGGAATTCCTCGAGCGTTATCTGGCCGGTTGCGCTGTGCACAGCAAGCTGTTCGACGGCATGGGCGAGTTGCTGGTCGACATCGAGCGGGCCAACCTGATCTGGGGCGTGGTCACCAACAAACCGGTGCGGTTTGCCGAGCCGATCATGCAGCAACTGGGGTTGGCCGAGCGCTCGGCGCTGCTGATCTGCCCGGATCACGTGAAGAACAGCAAGCCGGATCCGGAGCCGCTGATCCTCGCGTGCAAGATGCTTGATCTGGATCCGTCGACGGTTTTGTTTGTGGGCGATGATCTGCGCGATATCGAATCCGGGCGCGATGCCGGCACCAAGACCTGCGCCGTGACCTACGGCTATATCCACCCGGACGACAACCCGCGGCACTGGGGCGCGGATGTGGTGGTGGATCATCCGCTGGAGTTGCGCAAGGTGCTCGACAGCGCGCTGTGCAGCTGCTGAAAACGGCCTTTGTGGCGAGGGGATTTATCCCCGATGGGTTGCGAAGCAGCCCCCGCAATCTTTCAGGTCGATTCGATATGCAGGTTTACGACTGCTTCGCAGCCGGTCGGGGATAAATCCCCTCACCACAAGGAAGCAGGTCTTCATGAATGGATTGTGAGGTTCTTATGTTCGATTACACCGCCCGTCCCGAATTGCTCAAGGATCGGGTCATTCTGGTCACCGGTGCCGGTCGTGGCATCGGTGCGGCTGCCGCGAAAACCTACGCCGCCCACGGCGCCACCGTGCTACTGCTGGGCAAGACCGAAGCCAATCTGACCCAGGTCTACGACGAGATTGAAGCGGCGGGGCATCCACAACCGGCAGTGATCCCGTTCAACCTCGAGACCGCCTTGCCCCATCAATACGATGAGCTGGCGGCGATGATCGAGAGCGAGTTCGGCCACCTCGACGGCTTGCTGCACAACGCCTCGATCATCGGGCCGCGCACGCCGATCGAGCAGCTGTCCGGCGATAACTTCATGCGTGTCATGCAAGTCAACGTCAATGCCATGTTCATGCTGACCAGCACCCTGCTGCCGCTGCTCAAGCTGTCGCAGGATGCCTCGGTGGTGTTCACCTCCAGCAGCGTCGGGCGCAAGGGCCGGGCCTACTGGGGCGCTTACGGAGTATCGAAGTTCGCCACCGAAGGCTTGATGCAAACCCTGGCCGATGAAGTCGATGGCGTGGCACCCGTGCGCTCCAACAGCATCAACCCGGGCGGCACGCGTACCAGCATGCGTGCACAGGCCTATCCGGGAGAAAACCCGCTGAACAATCCGACCCCGGAAGAGATCATGCCGGTGTACCTGTACCTGATGGGCCCGGACAGCACGGGCATCAATGGCCAGGCATTCAACGCGCAATAACTGCCATACGTCGCTTTTGTTGCCGTGGCGGATTACCGTCGCGGCACACCATTGCCGCTTCCCACCGTCACACCTCAGTCAAATATCCGCCACCCGCCCTCAAAGCAAAAAGCCATCCTGTTGATTCATAAAGGTTTTAATAAACCTGAACCGAATGGCACGACTTTCGCTCTAATTCTCCTCAAAGCATGCCGTGTGAAGGCACTGGGGCAAGGCCGATTTCGATAGCTGACTAATCGTCATCAGGCAGACTAAACTTACGCCAAATGTCCTACGGGACTGATGGATCAGTATGACGCGCAGCCCATAGCCGCTCTCACCCAGCCTGTAAGACAGACTTACTGCTTAGGGGCTCACGCCATATGAAATCACCTTCCCAGACCAATGCAATTGACTTTGACAGTGCCAAATTGCAACGCCTGGGCTTTGGTCAGCTGCCTCCGCTTCTGGAACGCCCGGCCAGCCTGGCGCAATTGCGCCAGCAAATGAGCCTGCAACTGCAAACCAGTCTTGAGCCGCAACGAATCCTCGGTCTGTTTTTCCGCGAAGTTCAGCGTCTTGTGCCGCTGGATGCCTTGAGCTACGTGCATTCGGGCAGCGACTTGCGCCTGGAGTTCGGTGCCCGCGGTCACCATTCGGTCAGCTACAGCCTCAGCCACGAAGGCGAGCATTTGGGCGAACTGGTGTTTCGCCGCAACCAGCGCTTCAGCGAGCAGGATCAGGGCAACCTCGAATCGCTGCTGTCGTCGCTGTTGTTCCCGATGCGCAACGCCCTGCTCTACCGCGCCGCAACGCAAAGTGCATTGCGCGACCCGTTGACCGGAACCGGCAACCGGATCGCCATGGAGCAGACTCTGCAACGCGAAATCGACATGTCGCGACGGCACCTGCAACCGCTGTCGGTGCTGATGCTCGACATCGACCACTTCAAGCGGGTCAACGACAGTCACGGCCACAGTGCCGGGGATGACGTGCTCAAAGCGGTGGCAGCGTCGATCAAGGGCCAACTGCGTAACGTCGACATGGTGTTTCGCTATGGCGGGGAAGAATTTCTGATCTTGCTGTGCAACACCGGCCGGGAAGCGGCGGCGATGGTCGGCGAGCGTCTGCGGCATGCCGCGCAGACTGCGGAATACTTTGCGGACGGTCAATTGATCGACCTGACTGTCAGCCTTGGCTGTTCGACGCTGTTGCCGGGAGAGTCAGCTGACAGCCTGCTGCGCCGGGCCGACAGTGCGCTGTATGTGGCCAAGCGCGAAGGGCGTAATCGATTGGCAATGGCGGGCTGAGTCCTTCCAGACACCCAAAAACCACTGTGGGAGCGGGCTTGCTCGCGAAAGCGGTGTGCCAGTCAAACAATTGCTGACTGACACACCGCTTTCGCGAGCAAGACCGCTCCCACATTTGCTTTGGCGTTTTGCCGAGAATCAGCTCTCTACAAGTGCCCGGCGTTCACGCCCGTGCAATGCCCGCTCGGCGGTTTCCAGTTGCATGCAACGCTCCAGAAACAGGTACATATAGTCGTAGCTCTTGCACACCGCCTGGCGCAACTCGGTCTGCAGAGCCTGGCTCGGATTCATGCCCGCCAGCGTGCAGATGATTTCCAGCGCTTCCCATGGGTGAGCGTCGTCGTACTGGGCATGCATCTTCAGCCACTTCATTGCACGCTTGCGCTCTTCTTCCGGGAACGCTGCCGCGTACACGCCAGTTGAGCAGACCAGCGCCGACCACTCCCCGGTCGCGCCCTCGATGGCGTAGTTGGTCGCAGCGATGGCGACGATCAGCGAATCCGCCGAACTCGTATGCCAGCACCAGTGACTCAGCGCATGCAGTTCCGGCGGTACTTGTTGGGCCTGCAGATCCTCCAGGCTGACGCCATGCGCGCGACTCCAGTTCAGCCAGTAGTCGGCATGATTGAGTTCGACGCGGATGTTGCGCATCAGCCAGCGGCGCGCCATGTCCTCCCCAGGATGGCGGGCAAACTTGGTTTTGGTCAGGTTCTGCGCCATATACAACGCAAACTGTTCAACTACTGGCCAGCCCCCGATCAAGTACTGGCGCATGGTTTTGGCGCTGAGCTTGTTATCGCGCATGCGCAGGTACAGTTCATGTTCGACAACCCGGCGCTTGCTCTCGCTGCAATCTGCAATGAGCTGTTGTGCCCAGGCAGGATAACTTGCAGCTTCCATGAGTGGTCCGGTTCGGTTGAATGTGTCGATCACTGTTCGGCTCCTTTTGATTTGTGATTGTAAGGATCGGCAAGAGATTTCAACGGAACGTGCCAGGCGCCTTGAACAACAGCGGCTGCGGTCTGGCGGGCCGACTTTGCAAACTGTCGCAGGTAAACAACTGCGGGCGTTCGATGACATAACCCTGAGCGTAATCCACCCCGATTTCAAGCAATGCCTGCTCGATCTGGGTTGTTTCAACAAACTCGGCAATTGTCTGCTTACCCATGACATGCCCGATGTGATTGATCACCTCGACCATTGCACGGTTAATCGGGTCGTCCAGCATATCCTTTACGAAACTCCCGTCGATCTTCAGGAAGTCTACAGGCAAATGTTTCAGATAAGCGAATGAAGACATTCCGGCACAAAAATCATCAAGTGAGAAGTAACAACCTAAGCCTTTGAGTTCATTAATAAATCTAATTGCGCTGCCGAGATTGGCAATGGCGCTGGTTTCAGTAATTTCAAAACAAATCATTTCAGGAGGTATAGCGTAATTAACAAACTGTTCACGCAGAAAGTGCAAGAACGCGTCATCTCCGATAGTAATGCCTGAAAGATTAATCGCACACATTGCCAACGGACCTTCATGTTGTTCGGTAATACATTGGGCAATCACTTTAAAAACATTCTCGACGACCCAACGATCCAGTTGGCTCATCAGACCATAACGTTCGGCCGCCGGAATGAAACTGTCCGGCAGGATCATCCGTCCGGCTTCGTCATGCAGACGCAAGAGTATTTCGATGTGCCCCCCGCCATGGGCTGTAGCGCCCAGCGGAGCAATTTCCTGGGCATAAAGGCAGAAGCGGTTTTCCTCCAGCGCCATGTGCAGGCGCTGCACCCAGGCCATTTCGCCGAAGCGCAGCGACAGCTCGGAGTCGTCGGCATGATAGACCTGCACCCGGTTGCGGCCCTTTTCCTTGGCCATGTAGCAAGCCATGTCGGCGGCGCGCAATGACGCTTCGAGAGTGGTCGGGGTCTGGGCGATGTGCACCAGGCCGATGCTCACAGTGGTCAAAAACGGCCGCCCCTTCCACACGAAGTGCAGGTTCTGCACGGTCTGGCGCAGGCTCTCGGCGATTTTCTCGGCGGCATCCGGGGCGCAGTTCTCCAGCAGAATGCCGAACTCGTCGCCGCCCAGCCGCGCGAGGGTGTCGCTTTCGCGCAAGCCCGATTGCAGCAGCGTGCAAATGTGCCGCAGCAACTCATCGCCAGCGGCGTGACCGCAGGTGTCGTTGACCAGTTTGAACTGGTCCAGATCGAGAAACATCAGCGCATGCCGACCGGGCTGGCGCGTCAGGTTGTGCAGGGCCTGCTCCAGGCGATATTCGAACTCGCGGCGGTTGGCCAGACCGGTCAGGGCATCGTGGGTCGCCTGCCACGACAGGTTGGCGATGTATTGCCGTTCCTGAGTCATGTCATGCAGCACCAGCACCGTACCGATAACCTTCTCGGCGTTGCGGATCGGCGCGCCCACCAGCGTCACCGAGACCGTACTGCCATCCAGGCGCTGAATCAGTTTGGAGTGCTCGCTGCCACCGATCAGTTGCCCGCTGAGAATATGCTCGATCAGCGTCAGCCCTTCGGTCTGCGCATTGTCATCGAGCAGATTGAACAGCGCTGCCAATGGCAACCCCGCCGCGTGCTCGGACTTCCAGTGCGTCATCGCCTCCGCCGCCGGGTTCATGTAATCGATCGCGCCGTTGACGTCGGTGGTGATCACCCCGTCGCCAATCGATTGCAGGGTGATGTGTGCCCGATCCTTCTCCAGCTGCAGCGCCTGGGCAAAGGCATGCCGCTGCTTGAGCAGTTTGTGGGTGCGCAACAGGGCCAGCACGATCAACCCAAGCGCCGTGGCCAGGTTGGTGAACAGCAGCAGGCGCAGGATCATCCGTGACCCTTCGCCCAAGGCGTCGCTGAACGCCTTGGCTGCCGGCGTCACACCGTCGTTGATGGCAAAGATCTGCGCTTTCCAGTGCTGGATATCAGCTGGCGTCGCGATGTTTTCGCTGATGCCCTGATGCATCTCGCGCGCGACATTGTCCAGTTGCACCAGATAGGCGTCGCCGATGGTCCAGCGGTCGATCGCGGTTTCCAGATAGCTGAAATGACGGAAATTGAGGTACAGCCAGATCAGGCTCGAGACGTCATCGGGATGGTTGCCGCCCTTGAGGATCCCCTCCCGTGCCGCCTGCAGATCCGGCGGCTGACGATCCAGCGCCAGACGCAACTGGTGACCGCCCTGAGGCACGGCAATCGCTTGCTTGTATTTGAGGAAGATCGCCTCGTCGCGGCTGTCGGCATACAGGTTCAGGTAATAGATGGCGTCTTTCTGGCCCTTGGACCAGAGGCTCTCGCCGGCGACATAGCCGCGAACGGCCGACAGGACGTAAAGACTCACGCCCCCCAATAACGCCTGAAATAACACGACGGCGATAAATGGCCAGACGATGCCCAACAACCGTGGCGTTCCGAGAGTCCTTTTATGCTTCATGAGGTCCTTTGCGCACGCACTGTCATCTTCAAGGGGAGATCGCCAGAGCCAGACAAGGGAGCGACCCCTTCCAGCAAACCAGGACATTTTTCAACCGGCGATACGTATGTACCGCACCCGCTGTTCGCCATGCTTCGACACTGACGGCTTTCAATCATTCCAGAGCCGTTTTCCATGCAGTCACCTTCCGCCACGCTGCAACGCCATACTGCCCAACAGAGCGAATACAGGGCAATGATCACCGCCCTGCGCGCCGTGCTCAGCGCTTCAACCTCACTGCAGACCTACTACCTCACACCCCAGACACATTCACGCCTGGGTACTGCACACGACCAGGCGCAAAACCTTCTGCAAGCACTGTTCGATGACAGCGGCGAGCCACAATTGGCGGCCTACCTGCAAACGTCCAGAGGATCATTGCTGCAAGTCGACGCCGCAGCCGGTCACTGCAGCTTTTCCTTCAATCGTCCCGATGGCAGTTGCGCCCGCTTCACCATCGAGGATGTCACCCGGGCCTCCAGCACAATTCAAGAATTTCAGCGAGCGTTGCTGAGTATAGGCGCACACCTGCGTTCCGACAGGCTGCTGCCGTTGTCACAACTGCTGCGTGAGTCCGGGTTCACATTTGCCGACGTACAGGACGCCACAGCACTGGCCCGGCTGATCGGCAAGGTCGAAGAACAACGCGCCAGCCATCGACTGAATCTGCGGCATCACCCGGCGCTGACGGGACTGATGAGCGACGATGACAAAGCCGCGATTCACGACCTGATTGGCGACTGGCTTACCGGCAAAACCCTGTCGGCCATCGACAGCCTGGCCAGCGAAGTAACGCCCCCATTCACCCGCCAGCAACTGGAACAGCAGCCTGCCGCCTGCCTGGAACGCCTGCTCGACACCCCCAAGGCGCGTGACCTGGGCCAGCGCCTGCTGCAGAAACTGCAATGGTATGGCGCGCGGCCCGATGAACTGACCGTGCCCGATATCGGCCTGCGTTTACTGCTCGAGGCGTTGTGTCTGTGGTACGAACTGCCCGGCGAAGGCAGCTCGACCGAAGTGGCCGGTTTTGCGCTGGAACAACGCGCTCACTACGGCGCCAGCTACGCCAGCATTCGCCGGGATTTTTTACAGCACCTGGAGGATTCTCACCGAACCTCGTCCCCGACCGAAAAACATCTGCTGGGATGGGTATGCCTGACGCAGTTCGGGCCGGAATTTCAAGTGCGCGACATTCCTGACGACCTGCCGTACGCCAGCTCGGTGGTCTGGGTCAATTTCGTGCATGGCGTGCACCTCGCCCATGCCCTCGATCCACAGTTGCTGGAATATCTGAGCTTTCAGCAACTGGTCGATCTGCCGCTGCACAAAAGCGAAAACGCCAGCACCGACCTGCAAACCCTGATCGCCATGACCCGAGTGGCTGCCGCACAGACCTGGACACTGGCCACCGGAGCCCAGGCCGCAGCGAACGAGACATCCGGCGATGACGCTGCCCTGCAAGCGCTGGAAGACCACAAGAAGCAAATGAACGCAGCGATCCTGCAACTGGACATCGAGCCGCCACGGCGACTCGCCCTGGCAAAACAGCAACTGGACAAGGCGCTGGCCAACGAGCTGTACGATCACACGACGATTCGCCTCAAACGCCACCATCCTTCAACGCCCAACCGTAGCCGACGCAGCATTATCGACACCCCGGATGTGGTATTGCCGACCTGGCCGTTGCTGGAGGTCTATGCCGCCGGCGGGTTGAGCAGCGACACACGCTGGTACGTCAGCAACGATGGCCGCAGTGCCAGCGAATGGATCAGCCTCAACGCAGCAGGCAAACTGCAAAGCGGTTTTGTCGATACCGGACATCCAGGCCGACGCCTTTCACGGTTTCCGAGCAACTGCACCTTTCCCGAGATCAGGCCCTTGTTCGAGCAGCAGTTCGATGACTATCTGAGCGAGACCCGCGAAGCCTATGAATACCTGATCAAGTCGCTGCTGGTCACACTGCCGTGGCCCGACCGCCGGGCACTGGAGCACGGCGAAGTGCGGATTCACAGCCTCAGGGATCCGACACGGCATATCGAAGCTCACCTGGAGACAGCGGAAAACATCCTGCCGTACCGGGCTCGCATGGGCTTCGTGTTGCAGGCGACGTATCAGGGCCCGCCACAATTCTACGAATGCCTGCCACGCGCCGGCATCCTTCGCAAACGCCCGGATCTGAATGACACACATGTGGGCGGCCTGTTATTGCCACCCCTGCCGCCCAAACGTGGACGGACCAAGGGCCAGAGCATCAGCCGCATCGTCGCCCGCCGCCTGCCGTTCGATCGAAAAGCACACTGGGACGGTTCGACACCCGCCCCCGACGCCAAATGCGTCGCGATCCTCGAACCGCTGGGCGACTCCCTCCCGGTATCGATGATCCCGGCGGCCCATCACGACAGTTCGCCGAACCTGACCTTCACCTCGCCGCGCACGGCGCACATCGCCTCGTTCATCGCGACCCGGTTGTTCTATGCCGATGAGCAGGCGCTGCGCAGTGAGGCCTGGGGTGATACCCGTTTCGAGCGCGACAGCCGCAAAAAGCACTGGACTCATGCCCTCAAGGGCTTTATCCCGTTCTGGGGCAGTCTCGAAGACCTGCAGTCGGACAGTCTGGGCAAACGCGCAATGGGCGTACTCGGCCTGCTCCTCGATATCGTCTCGTTCGCGATTCCCTTGGGCAAATTCGTCGCCGGCAGCATTCGCCTCGCGGCCGTGGCCGGGAAAATGGCGATTCGCGTCACCCTGCCACGCATGGCGCAATTGTCGAAAAACCTGCTGGTTTCGAGCTTGAGAAACCTCAATCCGCTGGACGCTGCGCCAGCTTTGCTCAAGCTCGGCGGCCGAGGTGCGATCGGCGCAGTGCGGGCCGTGGCGCATCTGGAACACCGCGCGGTTGCACGTCTGAAAAGGCTGGCCGGCAGAAGCGCTGACTATGACCTGCTGCACAGTCTGCCCCAGGCACTGGATGCCGGGCGCTGGAAAGCGCTGAACCCTGCCGATCATCTGGCCGTGGTCAGAGGCATTGACGATGTGCCGGTGCGCAACGTCGGCGACTCGCGGCATCACTTGCTCGATCCGCTGTCCGACCACCCTTATGGGCCGCAGTTGCTCGCACACGAGCATGATTTTTCGCTGGGGCGTTCGCACTACCGCACCGTGAAAAAAACCGACGATCAGATCGATATCGAAGTAGCGCCGAACACCCGCGTCGAGCTTGTCCCCGAGGCTGGCGGACGCACCACGGTCTTGATCGATGATGTGCCCTATCGACTCGACGGCGATGAACTGCGCCGGGTCGAGCTGCTCGATGACAGTCAACACTGGACGCTGCTGCCGTGCCGGATCCGTCGCGCACCGGGCGCGGGCGACTGCCGCGTCAGCTACATCACCGCAGAACCCGCCCCGACGCCCGCCGTCGGCACGATCGACAAGGAAAAGGGTTACGCACCGTGGTTCGGCGAGCGGCTTTCGGAGCCGGCCATGCTGCCCCATCAAGACGGAATGTTCCTGGCGGTCGATGCCAGGCTTTATCAGATCATCGATAACCGCCCGAGGCTGTTCACCGGTGATCTGCGACTCCTTGGATTCCATCAAGGCAGGCTGGTACCAAGACAGCAGATTCAAGCCACGCTGCAGTTTCGCAAAGGCATTTATGCGCGGATAAAAACCGGCGGCAGCTATGACGGGATCAATGACTCACATCAGGTTGGTGCGGTGCTAATGCCGGCCATCGACGACTCGGCCTCCTACGTGTTCTTCCGAATCAACATCCAGGAGTACTACCTGGCCACCATCGCCAAGGGTAAAAAAGCGCCCGATCAATTGACCTTCAGGCGCCTGGCACCCGCCGAACTGGCCGACGGCACCCTCGGTGCTGAATTGCTGACCGTCTACACCGGCTCGCTACACGCCAACAACATCGTGCGCATCCATGGTCTGGAATCGGTGCAGCGCGCGATGCACACCATGGAACAGATCGCGATCCCCATCGGCACCACGGCCATTCCTGCAAACAATATGAAATGGCTGAAGGTCGACACCAGCCCGGGCGAAGCATTGATGTTCGATAATTCGACACGGATGATCGTCACCCGCCTGCCCGAAGGCGCCACCACCTGGACGCGCAGCAGCGAAGCGCCGGAGCTCTTCCGGCAGAAAACCGCAGAGATTTTCGACACGTTGTTTCTGTCACCGACGATCAACCCGGCCAACACCAACGCGCCCCTGCGTATCAACCGTGCCATGCAGAAACTGCACAAACGGTTGCCCGCGCATCAGCAGTCACACAATCCGCGCAACATTGCCTATGCAGAAGTCACCACGACCAGCGGCAATCGGGAGGTGTACGTCAGTGTCTCCGGCGCTCAGGGCAGCACACAGTGCTTGCCGCTGTTTAGCCGCATCAACGCCGATCACGTGCGGATCGGCGACACCACTTACATCAACATCGACTACAACCCAGACTTCCCGCGCACCTCGCTGGAGGTCACCGAGCAAGGGCAACTGCTGGCCGTGCCGCTGACCATCAAGGAGCTGAAAACCTATCAGCCGACGCAGACCAGCCGGCCGACCTCGCTGGACAGCGAAAGCAAACTGATCAGCGTGCTGCGCGAGAAATATCCCGACCCGACAGAAATCCGCGCGGTCGACATCGCAACAACGATGCGCCCGTGCGAATCCTGTTCGGTGGTGATGAAGCAGTTCGGCCATGACGGCGGCGAGGCGGCGTTGCAGGTGCTGTGGGGCTGATTACAGGCGCTGCAGATGGCCGTAGAGTTTGGCGTAGAGGCCGCCATCGGCGATCAGTTGCTGGTGGTCGCCATCCTCGGCCACTTGCCCGCCATCGAACACCAGCACCCGATCCGCCTGCTTCACCGCCGACAGGCGATGGGCAATGATCAGCGTGGTGCGGCCATTGAGGAAGCGCGCCATGGCCTGATGCAGGTTGTATTCGGTGGCAGCGTCGAGGGCTGAAGTGGCTTCGTCGAGAATCACCACTTTCGGCTCGGCGAGGATCATCCGCGCAATTGCCAGACGCTGACGCTGACCACCGGACAGGCGCACGCCGGAACGTCCGACGATGCTGTCGAGTCCGTCCGGCAACGCCCGGATGGTCGTCTCCAACTGGGCGATTTCCAGCGCCTGCCAGCAGGCTTCGTCACTGCGGGTGCGGCCCATGGTCAAGTTGGCGCGGACGGTGTCGTTGAACAGCGCCGGATGCTGCAGCACCACCGCGACGTTTTCACGAATCAGCTCCAGACCGATTTCCTGCTGGGTCGAACCGCCGAAACGGATAGTCCCGGACAACGGCGTGTACAGCCCTAACAACAGTTGCACCAAAGTGCTTTTGCCGCCGCCGCTGGCGCCGACAATCGCGACTTTTTCACCGGGGGCGATGGACAGGTTCATCTGATCCACCACCAATTCATCGCCGTAACCGAAGCTCAGTCCCTGCACCTCGATACCCACGGTTTCCCGCCCCTTGAACGGATCGACGCCGCCCGGGTATTGCGGCTCGTCAGCCCGCGCCAGCAGTTCGTTGATCCGCGCCAGTGCGCCACCCGCCGCGTAGTAGGCGTATTGCAGATTGAGCAGTTGTTCGACCGGGCCGATCATGAACCACAGGTAGCTGAACACCGCGAGCATCTGGCCGATCGACAGGTCGGAGAACAGCACCGTGAGCATCGCCGCCGCGCGGAAAATATCGATGCCGAACTGGAACAGCAGACCGCTGGCACGGTTCGAGGCATCGGTCTTCCACTGCGAGTTGACCGCATAGTTACGCACTTCCTGCGCGCGCAAGCCGAGTCGCCCGAGGAAGAAACCCTGACGGTTGCCGGCGCGCACTTCCTGGATCGCATCGAGGGTTTCGCTCAAGGCTTGAGTGAAACGCGAGGTGCTGTCGTTCTCCAGTTTCTTCAGGTGCTTGACCCGCTTGCCCAGTTGCACCGTGGCGTAGATCACCAATGGATTGAACAGCAGGATCAGCAGCGCCAGCTTCCAGTGCATCCACATCAGGATGCTCGCGGTGCCGACCAGCGTCAGCATCGCCACCAGAAACCGGCTGAGGGTTTCGCCGACAAACTTGTCGAGGGTGTCGAGGTCAGTGACCAGATGCGTGGTCACGGTGCCGCTGCCGAGGCTTTCGTATTCGCCGAGGGAGATCCTTTTCAGGCGCTCGATCAGCCGCACGCGAATGCGGTAGACGATGTCTTTCGCCAACCGGGCGAACAGCCGCGCCTGCAACACGCCAAAACACAGGGCGCTGCAACGCAGAGTCAGGGTGACCACCAGCATCAGGCCGATGTAACCCGCCGCTTGTTGCCACATCGACGGCAGCACGTGGTTCATGACTTTCAGCGCGGCATCGCCATGCCCGAGCAGGACTTCGTCCACCAGCAAGGGCAACAGCAACGGAATCGGCACACTGCACAGCGTCGCCAGCACGGCCACGCCGTTGGCGATCCACAGGGATTTTTTGTGATGCAGTGCCAGGCGCCGGACTTCTGCCCAGCTCAGCCGGTCGACACGCTTTACGGCTGGCGTGTCATCGGCCAGGTCAGGCACAGGCGGCGCGCTCCAGCCAGCGACCAAGCAGCGGCGAGAGTTCGCTGAGCGGTTGATAGCCGTTGGTCAACAGCGCCAGTTGGCCGTTGCGCTCGGCGAGCAGGGTCGGGAACCCGGCGATGCCCAGATCCTGCACCCAGCTGAAATCAGCCTGAGTCGCCTTGTGCTGATCGGCATGATCGAACAGCGCGGCAAACTCGATACGCGGTACGCCGGCCTGTTCGGCCAGTTCGACCAACACACTGGCCTGGGTGACATCGCGACCTTCAGCATAAAACGCCTGCTGGATCAGGCCGACCAGCGTCCACGCGCAATCCGGCGCCAGGCTGCGCGCGGTGACGATTGCCCGACAGGCCGGCTCGGTGTCGTAGACAAAACCGTCGGGCAACGCCCCGTCGAACTTGAACGGCTGACCGGTAGCCTCGTTGACCGCTTGCCAGTGCTCGAGGATGTAGCGACGTGTAGTCGGTTCCAATGCCGCACCACTGCCGGTGCGCAACCCGCCGACCACCAGGTGCAACTCCACCCCGGCTGCCTGCGCCTGCTCGACCAATGCCTTGGCAACCGGAGCGAACCCCCAGCACCAGGAACACATCGGATCCATCACATAGAGCAGGCGCGCAGTCATGATCAGGCCTCGGTGGATGCTTGTTTATAGTTGTAGCCGATCGGGTGCGGCATGTTGCGCGCCTTGGCCAGTTCGATCTGCTTCTGCCGATCGATGGCGCTGCGGCGGGTTTTCTCGCTCAGCTTGTCCCAGCAATGCGGGCAGCTGATGCCGGCCACGTAGTGCTCGGAGGCGCGATCCTCAACACTGACCGGTGTGCGGCAGGCATGACATTGATCGTAGTCGCCTTCGCTGAGGTCGTGACGCACGGTCACGCGGTTGTCGAACACGAAGCAGTCACCCTGCCACTTGGTTTCTTCCTGCGGCACCTCTTCGAGGTACTTCAGGATGCCGCCCTTGAGGTGGTAAACCTCTTCGAACCCCTCGCCCAGCATGTAACTGGAGGCTTTCTCGCAGCGAATGCCGCCGGTGCAGAACATCGCGACCTTCTTGTGCACGGCCGGGTCGAAGTGTTCTTTGATGTAGTCGGGGAATTCGCGAAAACTGGTGGTTTTCGGATCGATGGCGCCTTCGAAGGTGCCGATCGCCACTTCGTAGTCGTTGCGGGTGTCGATCAGCAGCACTTCCGGGTCGCTGATCAGCGCGTTCCAGTCCTGCGGCTCAACGTAGGTGCCGACCTTTTTGTTCGGGTCCACGCCTTCGACGCCAAGGGTGACGATCTCTTTCTTCAGCTTGACCTTGGTGCGGTAGAACGGCTGCTCGTCGCAGTACGACTCTTTGTGGTCGATGTCGATCATGCGCGGGTCGTTCTTCAGCCAGGCGAGCAGGCCGTCGATGCCTTCGCGAGTGCCGGAAACCGTACCGTTGATGCCTTCCTCGGCGATCAGCAAGGTGCCTTTGATACCGTTGTCGACCATCGCTTGCAGCAGGGGCTCGCGCAGGTCAACGTAATCTTCGAGGGTGACGAACTTATACAGTGCCGCCACGACAATCGGTTGTGTCATGGGTATTTCTCCAGGTGGCTACCCTCGCAAAGGGTGAACCGGATTCAAAAAAAACGCGCCGGGTGAGCGGCGCGTTGCGGATTCTAGCAAAAACACGGTGGATTTAGGATCTGTCAAAACTACTGTGGTGAGGGGATTTATCCCCGATCGGCTGCGCAGCAGTCGTAAATCCTGAGAATGCGGTTTAACGGTTGTAAATGGATTGAATGGTTTCAGGGCTACTTCGTAGCCCATCGGGGATAAATCCCCTCACCACAAAAGCCCCTGCCACAACTGCATCCAATATCAGTGTTTGCTACCGCCGGCACAGGTCGGCGACGCCGGGGCGGCGCCGACTTCTACCCATTCCTGCGGGGTGTAGGTGTGCAGCGCCAACGCATGGAACTCGCCCATCAGCTCGCCGAGCGTGCCGTAGACTTTCTGGTGGCGCTTGACCCGGTTCAGGCCTTCGAACTGCGCGCTGACCACCACTGCCTTGAAGTGCGTCTGTAACCCGCGACTGTGCATGTGGCTTTCGTCCAGCACTTGCAGATGCTCAGGCTGCAGCAGGCCCAGCGTCGATTCGATGCGTTGTTGCATGGTCATCACGAACTCCGCTTACTTCTTCTTGGCCGGCGCAGCGCCTTTCGGTGCCAGCTCGTTGGTCATGTCGTCGAGCAGCTTGTTGACGACAGGCACGGCGCTTTCCAGCTTGGCCTGAGTCATCTGGGCCGATTGCTGGGTCAGCTGCGGCATTTTCTCCAGGACTTTCTTGCCCAGTGGCGACTGGTAGAACGCGACCAGGTCTTTGAGCTCCGATTCGCTGAAGTTGCTGGTGTAGAGCTTGACCATGTCAGGCTTGAGCTTGTTCCAGCCGATGGCCTGGTCCAGGGCGGCGTTGGCCTTGGCCTGGTAGGTTTCCAGTACGGCTTTCTTGGATTCCGGGGCTTTGGTCTGTTCAAAACGCTGAGCGAACATTTGCTGCACTTGCATGTACACCGGAGTGCCCAGCTTGTCAGCGTGCGCCAGGGTCAGGAAAGCTTCAGCACTGGCGTTGTGGCTGGCGGTATCGGCAAGCACCTGGCCGCTGGCGCAAACCAGTGCAACCGCGGTGCAGATGGCACGAAGACGAGTCATCGAGTTTCCTTTTCAGCTAGGCGAGGTCAAACCCCAAGGGCGACCATTCTGCGCCTAAAAAACCTTATGGCTCAACCCCCGGCCCTTGCCGTGCTTGATTGGCCGGGTTTTACCGGTCAACAATCGGTTCGAGGGAACCACCTGGGCCTGACCGGGCCTAAACTGCGCAAACGAACCAACAGGAGTGTGCACGATGAGCCGTATCGAAACCGACAGCCTGGGCCAGATCGAAGTCCCGGACGACGCCTACTGGGGTGCTCAGACGCAACGCTCGCTGATCAACTTCGCCATTGGTCAGGAACGCATGCCGCTGCCGGTACTGCACGCCCTGGCCCTGATCAAGAAAGCCGCCGCCCGGGTCAACGACCGCAACGGCGACCTGCCCGCCGACATCGCCCGCCTGATCGAACAGGCCGCCGACGAAGTCCTCGACGGCCAGCACGACGACCAGTTTCCGCTGGTGGTCTGGCAGACCGGCAGCGGTACCCAGAGCAACATGAACGTCAACGAAGTGATCGCCGGTCGCGCCAACGAACTGGCCGGCAACCCGCGCGGCGGCAAAACGCCGGTGCACCCCAACGATCACGTCAACCGCTCGCAAAGCTCCAACGACTGCTTCCCTACCGCCATGAGCATCGCCACTGCCAAAGCCGTGCAGGAGCAATTGCTGCCGGCGATCGCCGAGCTGTCCGGCGGCCTCGCCGAATTGGCCGCACGGCACATGAAACTGGTGAAGACCGGTCGCACACACATGATGGACGCGACGCCGATCACCTTCGGTCAGGAATTGTCGGGCTTTATAGCGCAGCTGGATTACGCCGAACGGGCGATCCGCGCCGCGCTGCCGGCGGTGTGTGAGCTGGCGCAGGGCGGCACGGCGGTCGGCACCGGTCTGAATTCGCCGCACGGCTTTGGCGAAGCGATTGCCGCCGAACTCGCCGCCCTGTCCGGCCTGCCCTTCGTCACTGCGCCGAACAAGTTTGCTGCGCTGGCCGGGCATGAGCCGCTGACCAGTCTGTCCGGCGCCTTGAAGACCCTCGCCGTGGCGCTGATGAAAATCGCCAACGACCTGCGCCTGCTCGGCTCCGGCCCTCGCGCTGGCTTTGCCGAAGTGAAACTGCCGGCGAACGAACCGGGCAGCTCGATCATGCCCGGCAAGGTCAACCCGACTCAGTGCGAAGCGCTGTCGATGCTGGCCTGCCAGGTGTTGGGCAACGACGTCACCATCGGCATCGCCGCCAGTCAGGGCCACCTGCAACTGAATGTGTACAAACCGGTGATCATCCACAACGTGTTGCAATCGATCCGCCTGCTCGCCGACGGTTGTAGCAACTTCCAGCAGCACTGCATTGCAGGCCTTGAGCCGGACGCGCAGGTCATGGCCCAGCACCTGGAACGCGGTCTGATGCTGGTGACCGCGCTGAATCCGCACATCGGTTACGACAAGTCGGCGGAAATCGCCAAGAAGGCTTACGGTGAGGGCCTGACCTTGCGCGAGGCGGCGCTGCAGCTGGGGTATCTGACCAGTGAAGAGTTCGATGCCTGGGTGCGGCCGGAGAACATGATTGAGGCTGGCGCCAAGGGCTGATTCCTGTAGCGCCTGAAAGTCCGTCTTCGCGAGCAGGCTCGCTCCCACAGTGAACCGCATTCTCATGTTGGAAAAGCGGTCAATTGTGGGAGCGAGCCTGCTCGCGAATGGGAGCAGCGCGGTCTAACTGGCTGCAATCCGCATCCGCCGCGCCTTCAACCCGGCAATCAGCGACGGCCCCAACGCCACCAGCGCCGACCCCAGCACCACCAGCACCGCCCCGCCATAACCCAGCCCATTGATCTGCTCGGCATGCACATATTCCGGCCACACCCCGGCGGCAATCGCCACCGCGCCAAAGGTCACCAACGGCGTGATCGCCAGCGTCGCACTGACCCGCGAGGCCTCCCAGTGCGCCAGTGCTTCAGCAAAGGCACCGTAGGCAATCAGCGTGTTCATGCAGCACGCCAGCAACAGCCAACCCTGCACCGGGCTCAGTTCCAGTGCTTCGAGCGGATGCACCCACGGTGTCAGCAACAGCGCGCAGAACAGGTAGATCACCATCATCACCTGCAACGAATTCCACACCGTGAGCAATTGCTTCTGGCCCAGCGCGTAGAAGGTCCAGACCGTCGAGGCCAGCAGCACCAGCAACACGCCGGCGGTGTAGTCCGACAATGAGGTGAGCAGTTCAGCCAGACGCTGATTGAAGAACAGCGCAAAGCCGATCAGCAGCACCGCCAGGCCAATGCCCTGACCGATGCTGAAGCGCTCCTTGAACACAAACAGACTGGCGATCAGCAACATGATCGGCCCCATCTGCACCACCAGTTGCGCGGTGCCGGGGCTGAGCAGGTTAAGGCCCATCAGGTACAGCACGTAGTTGCCCACCAGCCCGAGCACCGCCATCAGCACCAGCCAGCCGCCCCGGGGGCCGAGCACCTTGCGGCTCGGCAGGCGGCGCGTGGCCGCCAGGTAGATGAACAGGCAGCCGCCCGACACCAACAGGCGAAACCAGGTCACGGTGATCGGGTCCATCACCTGCAGCACCTGCTTGAGTTTGATTGGCAGGATGCCCCACAAAAACGCCGTCAGCAGCGCCAGGAACAGACCGTAAACCCAGCGACCGGATGAAATGTGCATGCGAACCCCAATGCCTGCTGACGAGAGCGGTCATTCTAGGCCCGCCGACAGACGCAACACAGGGACAGTTCGGGCCAGGCCGCGAATGAAACTGTGCAGGTCGCAGCATTAAATTGACGCTTTGCCGTTGATCGGCTGACGAGGCGCGCCAAGTGCTTCAGGCATAAGCTGATTGGATCCCTGCAACGGATCACTTAAGGAGCCGGATCATGTACGGAATGCGCGCCGATGACAGCGCCCCCGCCACGCACTTTCGCAGCGACCGGTTGTGTCGGGTCAATGGCGAACTGTTTTTCAGCACGCGGGAGAACACCCTTGAGGGGCCGTTCGCTTCCCCGGAGAAGGCTGAGCAGGAAATTCAGGCGTATATCGCGCGGATGCAGCTTCTGGATTCCAATAGCTAAACCGCGGCGCTGCCTTCGCGAGCAAGCCCGCTCCCACATTTTGATCGGTGTACGCCGTACCAATGTGGGAGCGGGCTTGCTCGCGAAGGCGCCCTGACAGGCAATACAGACTTTGCAGGCTTAACGCACCGCCTCAAACAACCCCGTCGCCCCCATCCCGCCCCCCACGCACATGGTCACGATGCCGTAACGCAAATTACGCCGCTGCAACTCACGCACCAGATGCCCGACCTGCCGCGACCCGGTCATGCCGAACGGGTGGCCGATGGAAATCGAGCCGCCGTTGACGTTGTATTTGTCGTTGTCGATCTCCAGCCGATCGCGGGCATACAGACATTGCGAAGCAAACGCCTCGTTCAGCTCCCACAGATCGATATCCGCCACCTGCAAGCCTCTGGCCTTGAGCAGTTTCGGCACCGAGAACACCGGGCCGATGCCCATTTCGTCCGGCTCGCAACCGGCGACGGTGAAGCCACGGAAAAACGCCTTCGGCTTGAGCCCCAGTTGCAGGGCTTTTTCCAGGCTCATCACCAGCGTCATCGAGGCGCCGTCAGACAGCTGCGATGAGTTGCCAGCGGTGACCGAGCCGTCCTCGGCAAACACCGGTTTCAGTCCGGCGAGACTTTCGTAAGTGGTGTCCGGGCGGTTGCAGTCGTCGTGATCGACGATGCCATCGAGGATCTGCACCTCACCACTGTTCTTGTCCTCGACCCGGTACTTGACCGCCATCGGCACAATTTCATCATTGAACAGCCCGGCCGCCTGCGCCTGGGCGGTGCGCAACTGGCTTTGCAGCGCGTAACGATCCTGGGCCTCGCGGCTGACGTCATAACGGCGCGCGACCACTTCGGCGGTCTGGCCCATGGTGTAGTAGATGCCCGGCACCTGCTGCTTGAGCAACGGGTTGATCAGGTGATCGGTGTTGACGCTTTTCAGGGTCAGACTGATTGATTCGACGCCGCCGGCAACAATGATGTCGCTGCAACCGGAGGCGATCTGGTTGGCGGCAATCGCGATCGCCTGCAACCCCGACGAGCAGAAACGGTTGAGGGTCATGCCGGCCACGCCGGTGCCCAGACGCGACAGCACCGCCACGTTGCGGCCGATGTTGTAACCCTGCGCGCCCTCGTTGGAGCCGGCGCCGACAATGCAGTCCTCGACGCTGCCCGGGTCGATGTCATTGCGCGACAGCAGCGCGTTGACGCAATGGGCCGCCATGTCGTCGGGGCGGGTCTGGTTGAACTTGCCGCGAAAGGACTTGGCCAGGCCGGTCCGCACGCTGTCGACGATCACCACTTCACGCATGGCATACCTCAATTGTTGTTGTCGGAGGAGAGTGGACCGAGCATAAGTCCACCCTGCCGCCGACCGCGACAATCATTCACCCCGCGTATGCGGGTCCATCGGCTCAGTCCTTGTGTTTTTTCGCGCGTTTGTCGGACTTCGCGAAAGCTTCCTCAAGCGCTCGGTTAATCGTGCGCAGCACCTTGACCCGGGCCCAGCGCTTGTCATTGGCCTCGACCAGCGTCCACGGCGAAATCTCGGTGCTGGTGCGGTCAACCATGTCGCCCACGGCAGCGCGGTAGGCGTCCCACTTGTCGCGGTTGCGCCAGTCGTCCTCGGTGATCTTGAAGCGCTTGAATGGAATCTGCTCGCGGGCCTGGAAGCGCTCCATCTGCGTGTCCTTGTCGATCGCCAGCCAGAACTTGACGACGATGACCCCGGCGTCAGCGATCTGCTCTTCGAAATCGTTGATCTCGCTGTAAGCCCGCAGCCAGTCGGCCGGGCTGCAGAAGCCCTCGACCCGCTCCACCAGCACCCGGCCATACCAGGAGCGGTCGAACACGGTGAACTTGCCCCGGGCCGGCAAATGCCGCCAGAAGCGCCACAGATACGGCTGCGCGCGCTCCTCTTCAGTGGGCGCGGCAATCGGCACGATGCTGTACTGACGCGGATCGAGCGCCGCCGCGACCCGACGAATCGCCCCGCCCTTGCCCGCCGCATCGTTGCCTTCGAACACCGCCACCAATGCATGGCGGCGCATGCGCTTGTCACGCATCAGCCCGGACAGCCGCGCCTGCTCGGTGATCAGTTGTTCCTCGTAGTCCTTCTTTTCCAGTCGCTGGTTCAGGTCGAGGCTGTCGAGCAGGTTGAGTTGATCGACCGCCGTGCCCAACGGGGCGGCGTTGACCTCTTCGGTATGCACCTCTGGACGCTTGAGCGCATTCTGCAGGCCCTCCAGCAGGATTTTGCCGACGGCGAGACTGCGATAATTGGCGTCCATGCCTTCGATGATGTGCCATGGCGCGTAGTCGCGGCTGGTGCGGCGCAACACACGCTCGCCGTATTTGACGAACTTGTCGTAGGTCTGCGATTGCTGCCAGTCCAGCGGGCTGATGCGCCAGCTGTGCAGCGGGTCGTCGGCCAGCGCCTTGAGCCGCGCTTTCATCTGCTTCTTGGACAGGTGGAACCAGAACTTGAAGATCAGCGCGCCTTCATCGCAGAGCATTTTTTCCAGACGCTCGGCGGCGTTGATCGCCTGGTCCAGGCGTGGATCCTTGAACAGACCGTGGACCCGCCCTTGAAGCATCTGGCTGTACCAGTTGCCAAAGAAAACCCCCATCCGCCCCTTGGCCGGGAGCATCCGCCAGTAACGCCAGGCCGGTGGATGCGCCAGCTCTTCATCGGTCTGCTGATCGAAAGTACGCACCTCGATCAGACGCGGGTCCATCCACTCGTTGAGCAACTTGACGGTCTCGCCCTTGCCGGCGCCCTCGATGCCGTTGATCAGAATGATCACCGGAAAACGCTTCTGCTGCTGCAACTCGAACTGCGCTTCCAGCAGTGCTTCACGCAAGGCAGGTACAGCCGCGTCGTAAGTCTCTTTGTCGATGGCATGGCCGATTTCGGCGGATTCAAACATGGGGACGGCTCCTTCCAGGATTCAGCAAGACTAGCGGATTGGGCATGGGCGCGGCGGAGAAATTCCGCTCCTTTTGGCTTCAAGAAAAACTCTGTGGTGAGGGGATTTATCCCCGATGGGCAGCGCAGCGGCCCCAAAGCCATTCAACGCCAGATGCACGCTGGTAGCGGGATTGCGACTGCTACGCAGCCGATCGGGGATAAATCCCCTCGCCACAGGTTGCTCTGATCCGCGCCCAAATCGTTGATTGTCTTCGAGGCTGCACAGCCAGGCCTTGCCATGGATCAAGCACCCTCCGCCCGATCGGCTAGAATGGCCGCCTTGTCGTTGCCGAGCCTGCCATGAAACCTGTATTGCCCCACGCCCAACTCGACTGGGATGACCACGGACGCCCACGTTCGCGGGTGTTCGATGATGTGTATTTTTCCGACCAGTCGGGGCTGGATGAAACCCGTTACGTGTTCCTCGAACAGAACCGTCTGGCCGAGCGCTTTGCCGCGCTGCCGGCGCACGGGCGACTGGTGATCGGCGAAACCGGCTTCGGCACCGGGCTGAATTTCCTTTGCGCCTGGCAGTTGTTCGAACAGCATGCGGTGGCCGGTGCGCGGCTGCATTTCGTCAGCGTCGAAAAATACCCGTTGAGCCCGGCCGATCTGCAACGGGCGCTGGCCTTGTGGCCGCAGCTCAAGCCACTGGCCGATCAACTGCTGACGCAGTACGTGGCGATCCATCAGGGCTTTCAGCGGATCATTCTCGGCAATGGCCGCGTGACGCTGACGCTGCTGATCGGCGATGCGCTGGAGCAACTGCCGCAACTCGATGCGCAGATTGATGCGTGGTTTCTCGACGGTTTCGCCCCGGCGAAAAACCCCGACATGTGGACCGCTGAACTGTTCGTCGAACTGGCTCGACTGGCCGCGCCGGGTTCGACCATCAGCACCTTCACCAGCACCGGTTGGGTGCGGCGTCTGCTCAACGCCGCCGGGTTCAAGATGAAACGCACGCCGGGCATCGGCCACAAGTGGGAGATCCTGCGCGGCGAGTTTCTCGGCTGGCCGCAGGACGTCGCGCCACCACTGCCGGACAAACCGTGGTTCGCTCGCCCTGCCCCGCTGACCGGCGAGCGTCGGGCGCTGGTGATCGGCGCCGGGCTGGCCGGTTGTGCGACCGCTGCCAGCCTCGCCGCGCGCGGCTGGCAAGTCAGTCTGCTGGAGCGTCACGAGGCCGTGGCACAGGAAGCGTCGGGCAATCCGCAGGGCGTCCTGTACCTGAAGTTGTCGGCCCACGGCACCGCGTTGTCGCAACTGATCGTCAGCGGCTTCGGCTACACCCGCCGCCTGCTGGAAACCCTGCAACGCGGCACCGACTGGGACGATTGCGGCGTGCTGCAACTGGCTTTCAATGCCAAGGAAGCCGAGCGTCAGGCGCAACTGGCCGCGGCCTTCCCGGAAGATCTGGTGCACTGGCTTGATCAGCCGCAAGCCGAAATCCAAGCCGGGATTGCGCTGGCACACGGCGGGCTGTTCTACCCCGAAGGGGGCTGGGTGCATCCACCCGCGCTGTGCCAGGCGCAAGCCGCGCAAGCAAACATCGAACTGCTCAAGCATCACGATGCGCTGGAACTGCGCAAGGTCGAAGGTCAGTGGCAAGCCCTCGACGGCGAGCGCGTGCTCGCCAGCGCGCCGGTGGTGATATTGGCCGGCGCGGCGGAGATCAAACGCTTTGCGCAAAGTGCCGAGTTGCCGCTCAAGCGCATTCGCGGGCAAATCACGCGCCTGCCGCAAACCGCTGAAAGCCAGGCGCTGCGCACCGTGGTCTGCGCCGAAGGTTATGTCGCGCCGGCACGCTTGGGCGAACACACGCTGGGCGCGAGTTTCGACTTCAACAGCGATGACCTGACGCCGACCACCGCCGAACACCTGGGCAATCTGGCGATGCTCGAAGAGATCTCCGGCGATCTGGTGGCGCGCCTGCACATCAATCAACTGCCCCCGGAAACCCTGGAGGGACGCGCCGCATTCCGCTGCACCAGTCCCGACTATCTGCCGATCGTCGGCCCCCTCGCCGACCGCACAGCCTTCGCTCAGGCCTATGCGGCGTTGAGCAAGGATGCACGACAAGTGCCGGACATCGCCTGCCCTTGGCTCGATGGCCTGTACGTCAACAGCGGCCACGGTTCACGCGGGCTGATCACCGCGCCGCTGTCGGGCGAACTGCTCGCGGCGTGGCTGGACAACGAGCCGCTGCCACTGCCCAGAAGTGTCGCCGAAGCCTGCCACCCCAACCGTTTCGCGCTGCGTACGTTGATTCGCGGCAAATGAAAAATCGCGACTGGCCGCTGGTCAGTCGCCCCCTCTTATAACTCATCGTTCTAAAACTCCCACATCTGCAGCGGGTCAGTTTCTGAGTACCGGCCATTTTGGCCTGACTTGAATCACCCCTCCCCAACGGAAAAACCGGTAAGGACTTTATGTGCGGATTAGCTGGCGAGTTACGTTTTGATCATCAACCTGCAGACCTTGCAGCGGTAGAGCGAATCACCCATCACCTGGCCCCTCGCGGCCCCGACGCGTGGGGCTTCCATGCCCAAGGGCCGATTGCCCTGGGCCATCGTCGCCTGAAAATCATGGACCTGTCGGATGGCTCGGCGCAGCCGATGATCGACAGCCAACTCGGCTTGTCCCTGGCCTTCAACGGCGCGATCTACAACTTTCCGGAACTGCGCGCCGAACTCGAAGCGCTGGGCTACGCCTTCTATTCCGGTGGCGACACCGAAGTGCTGCTCAAGGGCTACCACGCCTGGGGCGAAGCGCTGCTGCCGAAACTCAACGGCATGTTCGCGTTCGCCATCTGGGAGCGTGATGCCCAGCGCCTGTTCATCGCTCGCGACCGTCTCGGCGTGAAGCCTTTGTACCTGTCGCGCACCGGCCAGCGTTTGCGCTTTGCCTCGGCCCTGCCGGCGCTGCTCAAGGGCGGCGACATCAACCCGATCCTCGATCCGGTGGCGCTCAATCACTACCTGAATTTCCATGCGGTGGTGCCGGCTCCACGCACCTTGCTCGCGGGCATCGAAAAGCTGCCGCCAGCGACTTGGATGCGCGTCGAAGCCGATGGCCGCACCGAGCAGAAAACCTGGTGGACCCTGCCCTACGGCCCACACGACGACGAGAAAAATCTGACCCTCGAAGACTGGCGCGACCGTGTACTCGACAGCACCCGCGAGGCCGTGGCAATCCGTCAGCGCGCGGCGGTGGATGTCGGCGTGCTGCTTTCCGGCGGTGTCGATTCGAGCATGCTCGTCGGCCTGCTGCGAGAAGTCGGGGTGGAGAACCTGTCGACCTTTTCCATCGGTTTTCAGGATGCCGGCGGCGAGCGTGGCGATGAATTCCAGTATTCCGATCTGATCGCCAAGCACTACGGCACTCAACATCATCAATTGCGCATCGACGAAAAAGAGATCATCGAGCAACTGCCCGCTGCGTTCCGTTCGATGAGCGAGCCGATGGTCAGCCACGACTGCATCGCCTTCTACCTGTTGTCGCGCGAAGTGGCCAAGCATTGCAAAGTGGTGCAGAGCGGCCAGGGCGCGGATGAGCTGTTCGCCGGTTATCACTGGTATCCGCAAGTCGACGGTGCGGCGGATCCATACGCAGCCTATCGTGCGGCGTTCTTCGACCGCAGCTACGACGACTACGCCGCCACCGTGCAACCGAAATGGCTGACCGCGAATGACGCGGCCGGCGACTTCGTGAAGGAGCATTTCGCTCAACCCGGAGCTGATGCGGCAGTGGATAAAGCCCTACGTCTGGACAGCACGGTGATGCTGGTGGACGACCCGGTCAAACGCGTCGACAACATGACCATGGCCTGGGGCCTGGAGGCTCGCACGCCGTTTCTCGACTATCGCCTGGTGGAACTCTCGGCGCGGATTCCCGGCCAGTTCAAGCTGCCCGACGGCGGCAAACAGGTGTTGAAAGAAGCCGCACGCCTGGTGATTCCAAGCGAAGTGATCGACCGCAAGAAAGGTTACTTCCCGGTGCCGGGCCTCAAGCACTTGCAAGGCGACACCCTGAACTGGGTGCGTGAACTGCTGCTGGATCCGAGCCAGGATCGTGGCCTGTTCAACCCGGCCATGCTCGACAAATTGCTGACTGATCCGCAAGGCCAACTGACGCCATTGCGCGGCTCGAAACTGTGGCAACTGGCGGCCCTGAACCTGTGGCTCAGTGAACAAGGAATCTGATTGATGAAACCTCACGCCACAGCGATCAATCAGCGCCTGATACGCGGTCAGACACCGTCGTATGAACGCTTGCAGGCGCGTCTGGCCGAAGACGGCAGCGAACTCGGCGCCGACCCCATCGCCGTACATTGCGGTTGGGGCCGGCTGCTGATCGGCCACACTTTCCCTGACCCGGCGACGCTGGCGCAGGAACTGCTCAACGAGCAGCCCGGCGAACGCGATATCGCCCTTTATGTCGCCGCACCGCAGCAGATTCTCGGGCTGGAACCGACGCAACTGTTTCTCGACCCATCCGATACTCTGCGCCTGTGGTTCAGCGATTACCGCCAGGCCACCCGCGTGTTTCGCGGCTTCCGCATTCGTCGGGCGCAAAGCGAAGCGGACTGGCAAGCGATCAATCTGCTGTATCAGGCACGCGGCATGTTGCCGATCGATGCCACGCGCCTGACCCCGCATCATCAGGGCGGTCCGGTGTACTGGCTGGCCGAAGATGAAGACAGTGGCGCGGTAATCGGCAGCGTCATGGGCCTCAATCACCAGAAAGCCTTCAACGATCCGGAACATGGCAGCAGCCTGTGGTGCTTGGCGGTGGATCCGCAGTGCTCGCGGCCCGGTGTCGGTGAAGTGCTGGTGCGGCATTTGATCGAGCACTTCATGAGTCGTGGTCTGAGTTATCTGGATCTGTCGGTGCTGCATGACAACCGTCAGGCCAAAAATCTTTACGCCAAGCTCGGTTTTCGCAACCTCTCGACCTTCGCCATCAAGCGCAAGAACGGCATCAATCAGACGCTGTTCCTCGGGCCCGGGCCGGAAGCCAACTTCAACCCTTATGCGCGGATCATCGTCGAGGAAGCGCACCGGCGCGGCATCGACGTGCAGGTGGACGATGCCGAAGCCGGGCTGTTCACCCTCAGCCATGGCGGGCGCCGGGTACGTTGCCGCGAATCGTTGAGCGACCTGACCAGCGCGATCAGCATGGGTCTGTGCCAGGACAAAAGCCTGACCCACAAAGTGTTGAAAGGTGCTGGCCTGAAGCTGCCTTCGCAGCAACTGGCGGGCAACGCCGACGACAACCTGGCGTTTCTCGATGAGCATCAACGCGTGGTGGTCAAGCCGCTCGACGGTGAACAAGGCCAGGGCGTGGCGGTGGATCTGCAGAGCATCGAAGAGGTGCAGCAGGCCATTGAAGCCGCCAAGCGTTTCGACAGCCGCGTGCTGCTGGAAAGCTTCCACGAAGGCCTCGACCTGCGAATTCTGGTGATCGGTTTTGAGGTGGTGGCGGCAGCGATTCGTCGTCCCGCCGAGGTGGTCGGTGACGGCCATCATTCGATCGGTGCATTGATCGAGGCGCAGAGCCGGCGTCGGCAAGCCGCTACCAGTGGCGAGAGCAAGATCCCGCTGGATCACGAAACCCAACGCACCCTGCACGCGGCCGGGTATGACTACAGCAGCATCCTGCCGGCGGGCGAGCACCTGTTCGTCCGTCGCACGGCCAATCTGCACACCGGTGGCACGCTGGAGGATGTCACGGCAATTCTGCACCCGACGCTGGTCGATGCCGCCGTCCGCGCAGCGCGGGCGCTGGATATTCCAATGGTCGGCCTCGACTTGATGGTGCCGGCGGCGGATCAGCCGGAGTACGTGTTTATCGAAGCCAATGAACGCGCCGGCCTGGCCAATCACGAGCCGCAGCCGACGGCGGAGCGGTTTGTCGATTTGTTGTTTCCGCACAGTCAGCCGGCTGTTTCTTGATTCCGAGGTGTCTGGACTGACGCCTTCGCGAGCAGGCTCGCTCCCACAGGGGAACTCATCCAAATGTGGGAGCGAGCCTGCTCGCGAAGGGGCCGAATCAGGCACCACAAATCCCTTCTCATCGAAACCATCGATGCGCCTCAACTCATCAGGAGTTTCCATGACCACTCAAATCCCTGAACCGGATCTCAACTACCTGCAAAAAGTCCTGCTGGAAATGCTCGCCATTCCCAGCCCTACCGGGTTCACCGACACCATCGTGCGCTACGTCGCCGAGCGTCTGGAAGAACTTGGCATCCCTTTCGAAATGACCCGTCGCGGCACCATTCGCGCCACCCTCAAGGGCAAGAAAAACAGCCCCGACCGCGCCGTCTCCGCGCACCTCGACACCATCGGCGCCGCCGTGCGTGCAGTGAAAGACAACGGTCGTCTGACCCTGGCCCCGGTCGGTTGCTGGTCGAGCCGGTTTGCCGAGGGCAGCCGGGTCAGCCTGTTCACCGACAACGGCGTGATTCGTGGCAGCGTGCTGCCGCTGATGGCCTCCGGGCACGCCTTCAACACCGCCGTCGACGAGATGCCGATCAGTTGGGATCACGTCGAATTGCGTCTGGATGCGTATTGCGCGACCAAGGCCGATTGCGACTCGCTGGGCATCAGCGTCGGCGACGTGGTGGCGTTCGACCCGCTGCCGGAGTTCACCGACAGCGGTCACATCAGCGCCCGACACCTCGACGACAAGGCCGGGGTTGCGGCGTTGCTCGCTGCGCTCAAAGCCATCGTCGAGAGCGGTCAGGAATTGATGATCGACTGTCACCCGCTGTTCACCATCACCGAGGAAACCGGCAGCGGTGCGGCGGCAGCCTTGCCGTGGGATGTCAGCGAGTTCGTCGGCATCGACATCGCGCCGGTCGCGCCCGGCCAGCACTCCAGCGAACACGCGGTGAGTGTGGCGATGCAGGATTCCGGCGGGCCTTACGACTACCACCTGTCGCGGCATTTGCTGCGTCTGGCCGGTGAAAACGAACTGCCGGTACGGCGCGACCTGTTCCGCTATTACTTCAGCGACGCGCATTCGGCGGTGACTGCCGGGCACGATATCCGCACCGCCCTGCTCGCCTTTGGCTGCGACGCGACCCATGGTTATGAACGTACGCACATCGACAGTCTGGCGGCGCTCAGTCGTTTGCTCGGGGCGTACATTCTGAGTCCGCCGGTATTTGCCAGCGATGCGGCGCCGGCCAATGCTTCGCTGGATCGCTTCAGTCACCAGATCGAGCATGAGACGCAGATGGAGAGCGATACGCGGGTGCCGTCGGTGGACAGTCTGGTGGGGCAGCGTTCGGACAGCTGAATCCTTGTTGTCTGAACTATGGCTATCGCGAGCAGGCTCACTCCTACAGTTGAAATGCATTTCCCTGTAGGAGTGAGCCTGCTCGCGATGAGGCCGATACTGCCCACACAAAACTGGCAGCCAGCCTCCAATCGCCGTAGCATCCCGCCATTGATTGAACCGAGGTGCCCATGCTGATTCCCTACGACGCTCTTGAAGTCGACACCCTCACCCGCCTGATCGAGGACTTCGTCACCCGCGACGGCACCGACAACGGTGATGACACACCGCTGGAAACCCGCGTGCTGCGCGTGCGCCAGGCGCTGACCAAAGGCCAGGCGCTGATCGTCTTCGACCCGGAAAGCGAACAATGCCAGTTGATGCTCAAACACGATGTGCCCAAGCATCTGTTCGACTAGCGGACCTTTTCGGTGACCTGTTTGCGCTGGATCCGCTGATAGACTTCAGAACGGTGCACATTGACATTCTGCGGCGCCTCGACACCAAAGCGCACACTGGAGCCGTTGACTGACAACACGCGCACGGATATGTCGTCACCGATGGAAATCAACTCGCCCACTACACGGCTGAGTACAAGCATGGAATTTATCCTTCAGGGTTAGCCAGCCCTGAAGATGCGCGGTGGGCGCGCGCTCGACAATACGTCGTGAGCAATTCAGTCTTGCCCTACACCCACGAGCGCTGCGCCCGTCAGACATTTCCTGCAAATCACTAAACAGCCTCACCTCACGGGGCGGAAAAGCGCGGACCGAACAGAATCACGCTCGCGCCGATCACGCACAGCGCCACGCCGATCCAGTCCGAACCCAAAGGGCGAACGCGCTCGACCACCGCCAGCCAGCCGATCGACGCGACGATGTAGATCCCGCCATAGGCGGCATAGGCGCGCCCGGCATAAGCCGCTTCGACGCGGGTCAACAACAGCGCGAACAGGGTCAGGCTGAGCAGCGCCGGGATCACCCACAAGGCACTTTTGCCCTGACGCAGCCACATGAAAAAGGCGAAACAACCGGCGATTTCAAACAGCGCCGCGAGGAAGAACCACAGGTAATTGAGCATTGATGCGTCTCGACAGGGTGACCATTGCGGCCACCCTAACGACGCAACATCCTCGGGGCAAGTTCAGCCGTTGGTTTGTCTGGCCTTGGCGCGCATTTTATCGGCCATGGTGGTCATCTCGTTGTAGATCAGTTGCGGGTTCTTCTGTTTGATCGCCCAGGCCATGCGCCCCTGCTCGTGCGGCAGGATCATGAATTCGCCGGCGGCCACTTGCTGGTAGATATAGTCTGCAATGTCGGCAGCCGTAATCGGCGAACTTTCCAGCAACTTGCCGACCTGGGCTTTCATGGCCGGGGTCGGACCACGGAACGAGTCGAGCAAGTTGGTCTGGAAGAACGACGGGCAGACCACATGCACGCTGACTTCCTGCTGCGCCAGTTCGATCAGCAAACTTTCCGAAAGCGCCACTACACCGGCCTTGGCCACGTTGTAGTTGCTCATCGCCGGGCCCTGCATCAGTGCAGCCATCGAAGCGATGTTGATGATCTTGCCTTTGCTCTGCTCCAGCAGCGGCAGGAACGCCTTGCAGCCCTTGACCACGCCCATCAGGTTGATCGCGATCTGCCAGTCCCAATCCTCCAGTGACAGTTCGCTGAAGAACCCGCCGGACGCCACACCGGCGTTGTTGACGATGACATCGATACCGCCGAGCTTCACTTCGCAAGCCTGGGCAAACGCGGTGAGCTGGCTGTAGTCACGCACATCGCAACGTTGGGTGAAACCGTCACCACCGGCCTCGCGCACCCGCTTCAGGGTTTCCTGCAGGCCAGGTTCGCTGACGTCGGACAAGGCCAGCTGCCAGCCTTCACGCGCCCAGCGCAGCGCGATTTCGCGACCCAAACCTGAGCCCGCACCCGTGATCATCATGCGATTTTGCATAGCAGACAGCCTTGTTGTTCCGTAGGAGATGCGCGGAGTGTAGCGAAGGAACACTGGCCACCCACGCTCCATCAGATTGCTGAATACAGGATCAAAAGATCGCAGCCTTCGGCAGCGCCTACATCAGTTCCCTGTAGGAGCTGCCGAAGGCTGCGATCTTTTGATCTCGCGCTTTAAAGGAAATAAACGAGTAATCCAAATACATTAAAAAAACATTGAATTTTCTTTGATTCGCACCAGTCGGAATTTGTAAGCCGTCTGGAATTAGTTAGCCTCCAGTCGCCCTTGAACACCAAGTCTTCTCGAACGCTATAAACAAGGAAATCGACATGGGCACAATTCTTATCATTATCCTGATCCTGTTGCTGATCGGTGGTCTGCCGGTCTTCCCGCACTCCAGAAGTTGGGGTTATGGTCCTTCGGGCATTATCGGCGTGGTGTTGGTGGTGCTGTTGGTCTTGCTGTTACTTGGCAGGATATAAAACCCCAAGACAAAAAAAAGAGGCCCTCAGGGGCCTCTTTTTTATGCAGCGGTTTTATCAGTCCGGCTTGCCGTTGATCACACCGGCGGTGTTGTCCATCAGGCTCTTGGTCGCCGTTTGCAAGAACGCTTCCAGCTTGAGCTTCAGTTCGGCGGTACGCGGTGCGTCCGGAATGATCTCGGCAGAAGGGTTCGCGCCCAGTTGGTACTGGTAGATCTTCGGCGCCATTTCCTTCTCTTTCGGCAGCACCAGGATCTGGTCGGCAGTGACGATGGCGGTGGTCTGCTCGCTGCCCGACGGCTTGATCACACCGAAACCGGTGTCGCCGGCCGGGAGATTCAGCAGGTCACGCCCCCAGCACTGATGACGCACTTCGCCACCCAGACGGCCCATGATGGTCGGCACGATGTCGATCTGCGTACCCACGGTGTGGTCACGAGTGCCGAATTTTTCCTGAATGCCTGGGGCGATCATCAGCATCGGCACGTTGAAGCGGCCCAGGTCCATTTCGGTGATCTGGCGTTCGTTGCCGAAACCGTGGTCACCGACGATGACGAACAGGGTTTCCTTGAAGTACGGCTCTTTGCGTGCCTTCTCGAAGAACTGACCCAGCGCCCAGTCGGCGTAACGCATGGCGGTCAGGTGTTCGTTGAGGCTGCCGCGATCGGTCACGCGCTCGACCGGCAATGGCGTCGGCAAGGCGTACGGCGTGTGGTTGGACAGGGTTTGCAGCAGCGCGTAGAACGGCTTGCCGTTTTCCCGTGCCTTCAGTTCCACCAGACCACGGTCGAACATGTCCTGGTCGGACACGCCCCAGGTCGGATCGGAGAACACCGGATTGACGAAGTCGTTACGGCCAACGAAGTTGGTCATGCCCTGGTTGCTGAAGAAGCCCGACTGGTTGTCCCAGGCGAAGTCGCCGTTGTAGACATACACGTCGTCATACTTGCGCGCGCTGAGCAGCTGCGGCAGACCGGACAGCTTGTGGCTGCCTTCCGGGGTCTGCATCAGGTATTCGAAACCTGGCAGGTTCGGGAAGCACGCCATGGTCGCAAACATGCCCTGGTGGGTATGGGTGCCGTTGGAGAAGAAGCGGTCGAACAGCAGGCCTTCCTTCGACAGTTTGTCGAGGTAAGGTGTGATGTTGCCCGGTGCGCCCAGGGCGCCGACCGAGTGACCGGCCATACTTTCCATGAGGATCACGACCACGTTCTTGATCGGCAGGGTCTTGTCGGCCGGTGGCGTGTAGTCACGACGCACGGCAGCGATGTCGGCATCGACCAGTTTGTCGTCCGGCATCACCAGCATCTCGCGCACCACTTTCTGCGCCTGTTCCTGCGGCAGGGTGGCTTTCCAGATGTTATCGCGGTCCTCGCCCATGCGGTCCTTGGCGGCGGCGATCAGCGAGAGCGTGCCGTTGAGGCCGAGCTGGTTGGCGAAGTTCGATTCGGTGGTGTACACGTCACCCCAGCGCAGCGGCGGGCCCTGACGCAGAGTGCCACGGGCGGCCACGACGCAGATCAGCAGGCAGACCACGAACACCGCCAGGCGGGTGTACCACGGCGCCACCTGACGGGTGCCGACGTTGCCGCCGCTGAACGGGCCGCGTGGACGGGTCGCACGGTCGGCGCCCTTGAAGGCCAGGGTCAGGATCACGGTGCCGATGACCCACGCCAGCAGGTAACGCACTACCGGGAAACCGTACCAGAGCATGCTCATCACGGTTTTCGGGTCTTCCTTCACGTACTGGAACACCAGGCCGTTGAGGCGCTGGTGGAACTCGCGGTAGAAGTCCATCTCCATCAGGCCGAGGAACAGCGCGATGCTCGACGCCACGGTCAGCCATAGGCGGAAGAAGCCACGCGCAGCCATCGCCCGGGCACTGAACAGCGCCAGCACCAGCGGAACGCAGACGTAGACCACCAGGCGCAGGTCGAAACGCAGGCCGTTGGCGAAGGCTTCGAGGAAGGTCGAAGCCGGGGTATCGAGGATCATCTCGCGGTTGTAGACCAGCAGCGCGAGGCGCAGCACGGAAAACATCACCATCATGACCAGAGCACACAGCAGCGTGTAGGCCAGATGCGATTTGACGGTCGGTTGCAGCAGGCGAGTGGAAGATCGCTGCTGATTCAGGGCGTCCGGGTTTGCCATGTCGTTTTAGGACCCATTGGAAGTTGAAGTTGCAAAATACAGCGGCGCCATGCCCTCTTTTGGCCATTCCAGGCCCCGGGGCGTGCGCGGTGCGCAAATGTTGCACGATCAACGGCAGCATTGCCATTGATTACTGCCCTACTGCCCGACTCTTTCATATAAGCATTCGGGCGGGGACAAGCTGAATTGCGCGGGGGAATTGTCTGGAACACTTTGTGAAAATTTCGTCCAACGCATATCTGGAAACACAATATAACGACAAAATAAAACGCCCCGAATCGGTCGGGGCGTTTTGCAGTGAACGTGAGAATTACTTCTCGGCGCGTTCTTTCAGGGCTTTCAGCGTATTGAACGGCGCATCGACCACGAACTTGTTGGCGATCATGCTCGGCACGCTGCCGCCGGGCTCGGTGTGCACCTGATAGGTCACTTCGACTTGATCACCTTTGGGTACGAACTTCCAGAACCCTTTGACCTGAGCGACACGGACAAAGCCTTTCTCTTCGGGAAGGTACTTCGGCACGCCTTCGAGGTTGCGGGTCAGGCTGCCATCGGCGCCCTCAACGGTGGTGATGTGCAACACCGAATCACGTGGGGTCACTGGCCACGGCGTATTGAATTGGGTATAGGTCCAGCTCTGATCGCCCTCGTGCTTGAGCAGTTTCTGGGTTTTGCATTCGTGAATCCAGGCGCAGGCTCCGGCCACGTCTTCCTGCAAGGCACGCAGTTTGGCAACGGTGGTCTTCATCAGGGCAACACCCTGATAGGACTTGTAATCGGAACCCGGCACTTCGGCCAGCGAGACCTTGATCCCGTCCTGTTCCTTGGCGACCTTCCAGTCTTCGGCCTGAGCCATCGAAGTAGCCAGCACAGCGGTCAAACCACACAACACAGCGATACGATGCAGCGAACCCATAGTCTTATTCCTTATTGTTGAAGTTCCGTTCGTTTGACACATCACGCCGCCGTCATCTGCTCCCACCAGCCGATCAACCTGATCGCTTCTTCCGAGCTGCTGCCGCAGACTTCGACATCGGCGGCGAATCCTGAACAGACCGCCGGACGCTCCGGCTGGCCGAAAATGCTGCACAGGTTTTCGACCGAGAGTTGCACGCAACGTTCGCCGGCAGGTTTGCCGTTGGGCATGCCCGGAATGGCAGAGCTGATGGACGGGGCAATGCAGCAAGCGCCACAGCCTTCACGGCATTTCATGACGAGCAAGTCCTCGCGACGGGCAATGTGTTAAAGAGACACGGACAGAGTAACCGCTAAAACGGTTGTTTCAAATTCCCTGCACCGGGGTTTTTACCGATAACTGAATGTGACTGACCAGTCTCCGACAAAGCGTCTGGTCTGCGGGTCACGGGTCGATTGAATTTATTGCTTGAACTCGAAATCCAGCGCGGCGCCTTCGACTTCGCGGCGCTCTTCGTTGCGCAGCTGCAACTGCATTTCATTGCTGAGCAGGCGGCCATTGAGCTGGAAGCCGCTGTTCTTCTCGCCAAACATCTGCGGCAGGATCGCGTCGTGTTTGGGCATCGGCACGGTACCGGCAGGTTTGAGCTGCTGGACCATGTCTTTGGGCAGGCTCAGGTCCAGCTTGGCCGGCGGCAGTCTGGTTTTAGCCACTTCACTGGCCGGTTTTGACTTGGAGGCAATCGGGGGACGCTTCTTCACCGGGGCCGCTTTCTTCTGCGGGGCTTTCTTCGTCTGAGCTTTCTTGTCCGCAACGGCTTTGTTGCTGGCCGTTTTACTCGCCGGAGCTGACGCCGCAGGCTTTTCCTGAACGGCGGCTGCCATGACACCGGGCGCATGGCCCATCGTCAACACACCAAGCAAAATCCAGGCAGCAGGCAAAATCGCTTTCATGAGCCCCACAACACTAACGGCAGAGGGCCATATGCTCGCCTGTTGAGCGTCACAAGACAAGCACGGTGCGCCACTCGTTCAGAAACCGCCTGCGGTTTCCTGACACAGTTGAGTCGCCAGCAAACCGAGGGTCATCAGCGCCCTTTCCGCCTCGCGATTCCACGGCGTGCCGCAGTTCAGGCGGATGCAGTGGTTGAACTGCTCGGTATTACTGAAGATCAGCCCCGGCGCAATACTGATGCCCTGCTGCAAGGCGCGGACATGCAATTCCTGGGTATTGACCCTGCCCGGCAGACTCACCCAGAGGATGAAACCGCCCGTGGGCCGGGTCATTTGCGTGCCTTCGGGGAAGTACTGCTGCACCGCCAGCTGAAATGCGCTGAGGTTTTTTCGGTATTCCTGGCGGATGTACCGTAAATGCCGGTCATAACCGCCATTTTCCAGATAAGCGGCAATCGCCATTTGCGTGACGCTGCACGCCGAATGCGTGGTGAAGGTCTGCAGACGCTGGATTTCCTGCTGATACTTGCCGGCGATCATCCAGCCGACGCGCACACCCGGCGACAAGGTCTTGGAAAAGCTCGAGCAGTAGATCACCCGATCCAGTCGATCGTAGGCCTTGAGGGCTTTGGTGCGGCCCTGTTCGAACATCAACTCGCCATAGATGTCGTCTTCGACGATCTGGATATCGAAGTCCGAAGCCAGGCGCAGCAGTTGTTTCTGCCGCTCTTCCGGCATGGTGCCGCCCAGTGGATTGCTGAGGCGAGTGGTCAGCACCAGCGCCTTGATTGACCATTGGTTCGCCGCCAGTTGCAGGGCTTCGAGGCTCATGCCGGTGGCCGGATCGCTGGGGATCTCGATCACTTTCAGGCCCAGCAGGTCGGCCAGTTGCAGCAGACCGTAATAGGTTGGCGATTCGGCGGCGATCAGGTCGCCCGGACGAGTCAGCACCCGCAGCGACATCTGCAGCGCATCGACACACCCGTGGGTGATCACCACTTCTGAAGGATCGACGACGACCCCGGCATCGCGCATGCGGATCGCCACTTGCCGACGCAGCGGTTCGAAACCCGGGCTGAACATGTAACTGAACGCGCGCGGACTATGGAATCGGGTGACCTTGGCCAGTTGTTGATGCAGCGCGCGCACCGGGAGGTAATCGACACTCGGCACCGCAGCGCCCAACGGGAACACCCCTTCGCGCCGCGATTCGACCAACACTTGCTGAATGATGCTGGCGCGGGTGACCAGTCCTGGCCGCTCGACCCGGGCGATGTCCGGGGTCGGCGCTGTCAGTGCCGGGGTCTGGTGCACGTAGTACCCGGACTGCGGCCGTGCACGGATCAGGCCCTGATCTTCGAGATTGGCGTAAGCCTGCAACACCGTTGCATGGCTGACATTGAGCTGCGAACTCATCTTGCGCACCGACGGCACGCGTTCTCCGGGCTGATAGACACCGCGCCGGATGTCTTCCGCCAGCTGTTGAGCAATACGTTGGTAGAGCAAGAGGTTGGTCATGACGCAGCACTCGATTTCACGGGCATTTTATTCTTGTGTGAAACAATACCGGAACAGTTTAGAAGTGTACTGGGACAGTTGCCACCATAGTCGACCGTACAGTGCAGTGTCAGCTACAACTGTACGGATTTGCGCGCTATTCGACAGACGTAAAAAAGCCCGGCGCTGCATGACAGGCCGGGCTTTCCAGAGACGCCGCCCTCAGCGGGCGGCGCCGAGCTGGCCTTTTTCGTCGGAGAACACAATTTCCACCCGACGGTTCTGTGCCCGCCCGCGCTCGGAAGCGTTGACGTCCACCGGGTATTCGTCGCCGTAACCTTCGACCTGAATCCGCTTGTCCTCGATACCCAGGTCCATCAGCACATCGGCCACCGCCTGTGCGCGATCACGCGACAGCTTGAGGTTTTCCTGTTTGCCGCCGGTGCTGTCGGTGTAGCCCTCGATGCGCACCACGCGTTTCGGGTTGAGCTGCAGGAACTGCACGATCTTCAGCACCACGCGGTTGGCCGAGTTTTTCAGCTCCGCTTCGCCGGTGTCGAACAGCACGTCGCCCAAGGTCATGACCAGACCGCGATCGGTTTGCGTGGTGGCCAGCGCAACGATCTGCTCCTCGAGCCACTTGCCCTGCTGCTGCACGCTCAGCAGTTTGGACTCACGCAGGGCCAGTTGCAGGCGCTGGCGTTCCAGCTCGAGCTTCGCCGCGCGCTCTTCGTTGAGCACCAGATTGGTGTGTTCGCGGGCGATTTCGCTATAGCGCTGACTCAGGTAGGCGTAATGCACCACGTCCGAGCCACTGCCCCAATAGGTCGACAGGCGATCGGCACGGGCCAGCGACTCACCGGCGCGGATCACGTCCTTGGGCGCGATACGCAGCACGTTGGAATCTTCCTTGACCTTCTGGAAATCACTGCCGGCCTGTTGCAATGCGGCCTCACCGTGTTGACCGGCGCAACCATAGAGGCTCGCGCAACCGGCCAGAAGCAAACAGCCGAGGGCTTTGGACTTGAGGCTCATTGGGCATCTCCCAGTTGCTTGCGCAGACGGATGATGCGGGTGTTGAGCACGTTCAGTTGCTCTTCGCTCTTTTGCGTCAGCACCTTGGCTTCGGCCAGACGTGCATCCAGCTCGGCCTGTTCGGCGCGCATGCGGGCGTTCTTGAAGGACTCGTCGGTCATGTTGCCCTTGGCCCGGTTGAACTTGTCTTCGGCCAGTTTCATTTCCGGCATTTCATCGGCGGTCGCACCGACAGCCTTGGCCTGGGTGATGGCCTGCTCGGTCAGGCGCATTTGCTCATTGGGTGCCGGATCGTTGGCGCAGCCGGCCAGGGCCAGAACGGCCATGGCCGCGAAAAGAGGTCGAATACTCACTAAGAATCCCTACTGTTTTGGGGCACTGACAGGTGGCTGCGGCTGTTGCTGCTGAGCCTTCCAGCGCTCGATGTTGCGTTGCAGCGCGGCTTCGGTCAGTCCGGACGCGGGCAATTCTGTCATCTTTTTAGCGAGCTGTCCGCGCAACCACGGATCGTTGCAGGCCGAGTTGTGCGAAACCGCGAGGAACAGTCCCGGTCGGTCGATCGGTTGCTCGAAGGCCAGCAGATCATTGGCCATGCCCAATGCCTGCGCGGCGGCCATGCCCGAGTAGCGCCCGGCGAGCACATATTCCACTTCACCCAGCAGAAGTTTCTGAAAGGCCTGAGTGAGGTTTGCCGTCCGGGTCAGGGTCAGATTCTGCTCGGCGAAAGTGCCGAATGCCTGGGTCATTCGAGACTTTTCCGACAGCCCGCCGGTGTGCCCGTGCAGGTCCCTGGCTTCGCTGTAGACCAGCGTCGAGCCTTTGCGCGTCCACACCAGATAGTCGTTTTCCAGCAACGGCGGATAGATGTAGTCGAGGTTTTCCAGCTCGTTGAACATCAGCGGCGTGTCGGCCAGCATGTCCATGCGCCCGCTGCGTACTTCATCAAGGGCCTGCGCGCGTTTGCCGGAGTAGAGCAGCTCGACCTTGACCCCCAGATCCTTGGCCACTTGCTGCAACAGGTCGGCACTGGCGCCGATCAAGTGCTTGGGATTCTGCGGGTCCTGCCACAGGTACGGCGGCGCATCCGGGCTGCCGGTGACGACAAGGCGCTCGCATTTGCCGGCAGCCGCAGCCATCCCCGGTAACAGGATCAATCCCAATAACAACCCGCGGCGCAGATCCATGGCAAAACACTCCCACGCAAATTCGAGACAAAAAAAGCCCGACCATAAGGCCGGGCTCTTTATAAGTGAAGCTGCCGGATTAGACCAGCTTCTCCAGCTCAGGTACCGCTTCGAACAGATCCGCCACCAGACCGTAATCGGCCACCTGGAAGATCGGCGCTTCTTCGTCCTTGTTGATCGCAACGATCACTTTGGAGTCTTTCATGCCGGCCAAGTGCTGGATCGCGCCGGAGATACCGACGGCGATGTACAGCTGTGGCGCAACGATCTTGCCGGTCTGACCGACCTGCATGTCGTTCGGTACGAAACCTGCGTCGACCGCGGCGCGCGAAGCACCGACGGCTGCGCCCAGCTTGTCGGCCAGAGCGTACAGGTGTTTGAAGTTGTCACCGTTCTGCATGCCGCGGCCGCCGGAAACGACGATCTTGGCAGCGGTCAGCTCAGGACGATCGGACTTGGCCAGTTCTTCGCTGACGAAGCTGGAAGTGCCGGCGTCGTGCGCAGCCGCTACGGCTTCAACAGCCGCCGAACCACCTTCAGCGGCAACCGGGTCGAAACCGGTGGCACGCACGGTGATCACTTTGATCGCAGCGGTCGATTGCACGGTAGCGATAGCGTTACCGGCGTAGATCGGACGCTTGAAAGTATCGGCGCTTTCTACCGAGATGATCTCGGAGATCTGGTCAACGTCCAGTGCAGCGGCAACGCGCGGCAGGATGTTTTTGCCGTTGGACGTGGCGGCAGCCAGGATGTGGCTGTAGCCCTTGCCCAGCTCTGCAACCAGCGGCGCAACGTTTTCCGGCAACTGATGCGCGTAAGCGGCATTGTCAGCATTCAGGACTTTGCTTACGCCAGCGATTTTCGCAGCGGCCTCGGCCACGGCGCCAGCGCCCTGACCGGCAACCAGCACGTGAATGTCGCCGCCGATTTTGGCAGCAGCAGCCACGGTGTTCAGTGTGGCCGGGGCCAGCACTTTGTTGTCGTGTTCAGCGATTACCAAGATAGTCATTTTTAGATTACCTTCGCTTCGTTTTTCAGTTTCTCGACCAGTTCAGCCACCGACTTGACCTTGATGCCTGCGCTGCGTGCAGCCGGCGCTTCGACTTTCAGGGTCTTGTTGGTGGAGGCGGTGGAAACGCCCAAAGCGTCCGGAGTCAGCACTTCGAGAGGCTTCTTCTTGGCTTTCATGATGTTTGGCAGAGACGCGTAGCGCGGCTCGTTCAAACGCAGGTCGGTGGTGACGATGGCTGGCAGTTTCAGCGAAACGGTCTGCGCGCCGCCGTCGATTTCGCGGGTCACGGCAACGCTGTCGCCAGAAACTTCGACTTTCGAGGCGAAAGTGCCCTGACCGTAGCCGCTCAGTGCAGCGAGCATCTGGCCGGTCTGGTTGTTGTCGCTGTCGATGGCCTGTTTGCCCAGGATCACCAGTTGAGGCTGTTCCTTGTCGACCACAGCCTTGAGCAGCTTGGCCACGGCCAGCGAAGTCAGGTCTTCAGCGGATTCGACGAGGATGGCGCGGTCGGCACCCAGAGCCAGTGCTGTACGCAGCTGTTCCTGAGCGGTGGACGGGCCGATGGAGACGACGACGATTTCAGTCGCCACACCTTTCTCTTTCAGGCGTACGGCTTCTTCCACTGCGATTTCGCAGAACGGGTTCATCGACATCTTGACGTTGGCGAGGTCTACGCCGGAATTGTCCGCCTTGACGCGGACCTTGACGTTGTAATCCACAACGCGTTTGACAGCTACAAGAACCTTCATGGATTCCTCGTTACTCTCCGGTGAAAAGAAAGTCGCCTAGGCGAACCTGGCGGTTGATGCTCATCGGGCACAAGGGCACCTCTAAAAACGCCGGCTGGGGGCGATGACCGTTCGTCAGTGGTGACCAACGGGTCATTGAATCGCACGGTGTGTAAACTGCGCGCCGGACTTGCGCTGCGCATCACCTTGTACTGCCTGTGCCCTGTCTTTAGAGGTGCTCTTGAAACCGCCAGTCTGCCTACGGCGAGCGCAAAACCGCCCGTATCTTGACCGGAACGCCTATTCCGGTCAATACGGCAAAATGGCCGTTCATAAGCCGCGCTTCTTTGATTTCTCTGGGCTGGAGCCGATTCAAACAAACGTTTGTATTGGACGCTCGGAGTGGTGTAGATATAATGCGCCGCCTAGAGAGAAAGGTGGTTTACCCATTATTACCCTTGACGTTAACGTAAAGGCAATAACGGATGCGACACCGAACCTCCAAATTAGAAAAAAAACTGTTGAGCCTTGAGTAGGAGATAGCCTGTGGAACGCGAATACATGGAATTCGACGTGGTCATCGTCGGTGCCGGCCCCGCTGGCCTGTCCGCCGCCTGCCGTCTGAAGCAGAAGGCCGCCGAAGCCGGTAAGGAAATCAGCGTCTGCGTGGTCGAAAAAGGCTCCGAAGTCGGCGCACACATCCTTTCCGGTGCCGTGTTCGAACCACGTGCTCTGAACGAACTGTTCCCGGATTGGAAAGAACTCGGCGCCCCGCTGAACACTCCGGTCACCCGCGATGACATTTTCGTGCTGAAAAACGCCGACAGTGCGCAGAAAATTCCTGACTTCTTTGTGCCCAAGACCATGCACAACGAAGGCAACTATATTATTTCCCTCGGCAACCTGTGCCGCTGGCTGGCCCAGCAGGCCGAGAACCTCGGCGTGGAAATCTACCCGGGCTTCGCCGCTCAGGAAGCGCTGATCGACGAAAACGGCATCGTGCGCGGGATCATCACCGGTGATCTGGGCGTCGACCGCGAAGGCAACCCGAAAGAAGGCCTGTACACCCCGGGCATGGAACTGCGTGGCAAGTACACGCTGTTCGCCGAGGGCTGCCGTGGCCACATCGGCAAGCAACTGATCAAGCGCTACAACCTCGACAGCGATGCCGATGCCCAGCACTACGGCATCGGCCTGAAGGAAATCTGGGAAATCGACCCGGCCAAACACCAGCCAGGCCTGGTGGTGCATACCGCCGGTTGGCCGCTGGACATCATGGGCACCGAAAACACCGGTGGCTCGTTCCTCTATCACCTGGAAAACAACCAGGTAGTGGTCGGTCTGATCGTTGACCTGTCTTACAGCAACACTTACCTGTCGCCGTTCGACGAGTTCCAGCGCCTCAAGCATCACCCGGTGCTGGCTCAGTACCTGGAAGGCGGCAAGCGCGTCAGCTACGGCGCCCGTGCGATCTGCAAAGGTGGCCTGAACTCGCTGCCGAAAATGGTCTTCAAGGGCGGCGCGCTGATCGGTTGCGACCTCGGCACCCTGAACTTCGCCAAGATCAAAGGCAGCCACACTGCGATGAAGTCCGGCATGCTCGCCGCGGAATCGGTGGCCGACGCGCTGTTCGCCGAAAAGGATGGCACCGAAGAGCTGACCTCCTACGTCGACGCGTTCAAGAAGAGCTGGCTCTACGACGAACTGTTCGCCAGCCGTAACTTCGGCCCGGCGATCCACAAGTTCGGCGCGATCGTCGGCGGTGGTTTCAACTGGCTGGACCAGAACATCTTCGGCGGCAAACTGCCGTTCACCCTGCACGACACCAAGCCGGACTACGCTTGCCTGAAACTGGCGGCCGACTGCAAGAAGATCGACTATCCGAAGCCGGACGGCAAACTCAGCTTCGACAAACTGAGCTCGGTGTTCATCTCCGGTACCAACCATGAAGAAGAACAGCCGTGCCACCTGAAGCTCACCGACCCGAGCATCCCGATCAGCAAGAACCTGCCACTGTACGACGAACCGGCGCAGCGCTACTGCCCGGCCGGCGTCTACGAAGTGATCACCAAGGAAGACGGCGAAAAACGCTTCCAGATCAACGCCCAGAACTGCGTGCACTGCAAGACCTGTGACATCAAGGACCCTTCGCAGAACATCACCTGGGTCACGCCGGAAGGCGCTGGCGGCCCGACTTACCCGAACATGTAAGCCGTATCGCTGAACAACGAGGCTCCCGACACGGGGGCCTTTTTGTTGCCCAAAATTCCTCTGACACCACAAAACAACTGTGGGAGCGAGCCTGCTCGCGAAAGCGGTGTGTCGTTAACAATGATGTCGACTGCTACACCGCCTTCGCGAGCAGGCTCGCTCCCACAGGGGATTATCGTCTTATCAGGCAACGCGCTCATCACCAGGGCTACGCTCGAAGTAGCGCTTGTACTCACGACTGAACTGCGACGTACTCTGATACCCCACCCGATGCGCCACCTGCGCCACGCCCAGCCCTTCGGCGACCAGCAAGGTCTGCGCCTTGAGCAAGCGTAAACGCTTCAGATACTGCACCGGCGACAACAGCGTGCTGCGCTTGAAGTGCTCGTGGAAGGACGAAACGCTCATGTTCGCGCAACTGGCCAGAGTCTCGACATTCAGCGGCTCGGTGTAATGCGCATGCAGATGACTGATCGACGCCGCCACCCGGGCGAACTGTCCCTGCTGTTCGACCAGCGCGCGCAACACATCGGCCTGTGGCCCGCGCAGCGCGGTGAACAGCAATTCACGCACCCGCGCCGGCCCGAGAATCTGCCGCTCCAGCGGATCGTGCAGGCAGCGCAACAAGCGTTCGACGCAGCCACGCATGTCATCGTCGAGCACCACCGAGGTCATCGACTCCGGCGTTTGCGCCGGAATGTGCCGCCCCGGCGCCAGCCCCATGGCCAGCACCAGCTCGCCGAGCAGCACTCGATCGATCGCTACCGATACCCCCAGCAACGGCGCATCCGGCAAGGCAAAGGTTTCGCACTCGAACGGCACCGGCAGCGCCTGAATCAGGTAGTGCCCGGCGCCGTACTCCATGGTGCGCGGGCCGAGGAACGCCAGTTTGCTGCCCTGAGCGATGATCATCAGGCTCGGTTCATAAATGTGCGGGCCACGCGCCACGTCGCAACTGGCGCGCAACACCTGCACGCCGGGCAACCCGGTCTGGCTGTAACCATCGCAGAGCGCCAGCGGCTCGATCAGCGAAACCAGTGTGGCATTGGCATCAAGGTGACGGGTCAACTGCATCGGAGGGGTCTTCAAAAAAGTCACGGAAAAAGGCATGCAAGCATCATCGCAGATCCTTTTGCCAATGCGCTTGCCCAGACCTGCATGCCGGAGGATTAGGCATGAGACCCGGAGGAATCGTCATGGCCGCAGCGGCAGACGGCGCCCAAAATGCGCCACCTCACCTGTCACTGCTTCTGCGAGGTTCCTCATGTACACCGCTATCGGTTATGCCGCCCAATCGGCCACCACTCCCCTCGCCCCGATGAAATTCGAACGCCGCAGCCCACGCGCTGACGACGTGGCGATCGAGATCCTCTACTGCGGCGTCTGCCACTCCGACATCCACCAGGCGCGCAACGAATGGGGCATCGCCGTTTATCCGTTGATGCCCGGCCACGAGATCGTCGGTAAAGTCACCGCCGTTGGTGCGAACGTCACCCAACATAAAGTCGGCGATCTGGTCGGTGTCGGCTGCATGGTCGACTCCTGCCGCACCTGCGCCGCCTGCCAGCAGAACCTCGAGCAATACTGCCTCGAAGGCCCGACCATGACTTACGCCACCCCAGACCGGGTCGATGGCAGCAACACCATGGGCGGCTACTCCGACAGCATCGTGGTCAGCGAGCACTTCGTCGTGCGCATCCCGGAGAAACTCGACCTGGCCAGCGCCGCGCCGATCCTCTGTGCCGGCATCACCACCTATTCGCCGCTCAAGCACTACGGGGTCAAGGCCGGCGACAAGGTCGGGATTCTCGGCATGGGCGGCCTCGGCCACATGGGCATCAAGTTCGCCAAGGCGATGGGCGCGGAAGTCACGCTGTTCACCCGTTCGGCGAGCAAGGCTGAGGAAGGTCGTCGTCAGGGCGCCGATCACGTGATCGTCTCCACCGATGCCGAGCAGATGGCTGCCGCTGCAGGCCGGTTCGACTTCCTGCTGGACACCATTCCGGTGCAGCACGACCTCAACCCGTACCTGCAAACCCTGCGCTTTGATGGCGTGCACATTCTGGTCGGCCTGATCGAACCGATCGACCCGCCGGTGCATGCTGCCAACCTGGTGCTGGGCCGCCGCGTGCTGGCCGGTTCGTTGATCGGCGGCATTGCCGAAACCCAGGAAGTGCTGGATTTCTGCGCCGAGCACAACATCACCTGCGACATCGAAATGCTCGACATCCGCCAGATCAACGAGGCTTACGCGCGGATGATTGCCGGTGACGTGAAGTATCGCTTCGTGATCGACATGGCGACGTTGAAGCTTTAAACCTTCAGACCGAGTTCTGCCGAGAGCCGGGCTGTGACCCCTTTGATCAGGGGAATCAGCTCGGCCATTTTTTCCAGCGGCATGTACGGCACGGTGCTGGCGATACTGATCGCCGCCACAATGCGCTTGCTCGCATCACGAATCGGCGCCGCCACGCAGCGGATCGACGGTTCGTTGTCCTCCAGATCGAACGCGTAGCCACCGGCCACGTACTCGGTCATACGCTGCTCAAGCTGTTCCCACGACTGCTGCGGATGCTGCGGCCAGAACTGACTTTTCCCACCCGCCGGCAGGCTGATGTCGTACAGGCGCTGCCAATCCTGCGGTGAATCATCGAGCATCAACGCCTTGCCGATCCCGGTGCGTGCCAACGGCATCCGGTGGCCGACCCGCGAACGCATTTCCGGGCCGTTGCGCCCCGGATTTTTCAGCAGATACAAGACCTCGTCGCCCTCACGAATGCCCAGGTGCACGGTGTCGCCGGTCAGCGCCGACAACTCGTCCAGATACGGCCCGGCCAGACTCACCAGCGGCAACTCTTCGCGCGCCTGAAACCCCAGCTCGATCAGTTTTGGCCCCAGCAGATAGCCGATTTGTGGCACCACGCGCAGGTAGCGCTCGTCCACCAGGCAACTGGCCAGGCGATGGGTGGTGCTGCGCGTGGTGCCGATCAGCCGGGCGATCTCTTTCAGATCGCGGGCGCCACTGGCCACCGCCTGCACCACACCCAGGCCGCGAAGCAGCGTCTGGGTGCCGGTGGGTGCGGCGTCCTTGATTTTTTCCGGGGCGTCTTCCTGCATATCCAGCCTTTACCGTTGAGCGAGGGAACGGGCGGCATTATGGTCGCCCGACGCAGACGACTACAACTCGATACGTTCGACCTTGCCCACCAGCAGCACGTAGGACAATGCACCGATCAGCGCCAGCACCGCGATGTAGGTGATCGCCGGGGCGAACGAATCACCGCTGGCGAGGAAACCGATGACAATCGGCGTGGCAATCGCCGACAGGTTGCCGATGAAGTTGAACACCCCGCCGGTCAGCCCCAGCAACCGCGCCGGAGCGAGGGTCGAGACCAGCGACCAGGTGATTGAGGCCAGACCGTTGCCGAAAAACGCCAACGCCAGGAAGGCAATCACCAGCGGCGTCGATTCAACGAAATTGGCGCCGATGATCGAGGTGGAAATCAGCAACCCGCCAATGATCGGCAACTTGCGCGCAAAGCCCACGCTGCAGCCACGGCGGATCAGCAGGTCGGAAAAGAATCCCGAGCACAGCACGCCGACAAAGGCCGCGAGAAACGGCAGCGACGCCAACAGGCCGGACTTGATGAAGTCCATGCCACGGTATTTCACCAGGTAAGTCGGGAACCACGTGAGGAAGAACCACAGCGTCGAGTTCAGGCAGAACTGGCCGAGGTAGATGCCCCACAACTTGCGTTTGCTCAGGACAATGCCGAGGTCGGTCCAACTGAACGAGGCTTTGGCCGTCTGCGCTTGAATATCCACCAGTCCGCCACCCTCGCGGATCAGGTCGATCTCCGCGTCGTTGGCGCCCTTGAAATCCCGCGGTTCGCGATACACCGCGTACCAGATTGCCGCCCAGATGATGCCCGCCGCACCGGTCGCGACAAACACCATGTGCCAACCAAATTCATGTTGCAGCCAGGCCAGCACCGGGGTCAGAAAGGCCAGGCCGACAAACTGCCCGGAGGTGTAGAAACCAATCGCCGTGGCCCGCTCGCGCTCGGGAAACCAGGTGGTCACCACGCGGCTGTTGATCGGATAGGCCGGCGCTTCCAGCGCGCCGACCGCCATGCGCAGCACGAACAGCGCAATGAAACTCGCGGCGAAGCCGAGCAGCACCGTGGCCAGCGACCACAGCAGTAGCGCGACGCTATAGAGGATGCGCGGCGGCACCCGATCCACCAGCCAGCCGCCGGGGATCTGCATCGCGGCGTAGGTCCAGCCGAATGCGGAGAAAATCAGCCCGACGTGAACCGGGTCGATGCCCAGTTCACTGGTCAGCGCGGGCGCGGCAATCGACAGGTTGCTGCGGTCGAGGTAGTTGATGACCACGGTGATGAACAGCAACACCATGATGAAAAACCGCTTGCGGCTAGGCGTGACTAAAGACGCCTGCCCGGTGAGGGTTTGCGTTGGCATGGGGGGTGCCTCTTCTTATGATTATTTGAGGTCATTGACGCCATCTCCCATCCATGGAGATCAAATGTGGGAGGGGGCTTGCTCCCGAATGCGGAGTGTCAGTCGACATCTCTTTAGCTGACATGCCGCATTCGGGAGCAAGCCCCCTCCCACAAGGATTTGTGGTGGGTCAGAAGAGACTCACCACTCGGCAAAACTGCCATCGGCATGGCGCCAGATCGGGTTGCGCCAGCGGTGGCCGACCGCCGCGCGTTCGATCACGTATTCCTCGTTGATCTCGATGCCCAGCCCTGGCCCGTTCGGAATCTTCACGAAGCCCTGATCGTAGTCGAACACTCGCGGATCCTTCACGTAGTCGAGCAGATCGTTGCTCTCGTTGTAATGGATACCCAGACTCTGCTCCTGGATAAACGCGTTGTAACAAGCCGCGTCCAGTTGCAGGCACGCCGCCAGCGCAATCGGCCCCAGCGGGCAATGCAGCGCCAGCGCCACGTCGTAGGCTTCGGCCATGTTGGCGATCTTGCGGGTCTCGGTGATACCGCCGGCATGCGAGGCATCCGGCTGGATGATGTCGACGTAGCCTTCGCTCAGCACCCGCTTGAAATCCCAGCGCGAGAACAGCCGCTCGCCAAGGGCGATCGGCGTGCTGGTCAACGGTGCCAGCTCTTTCAGCGCTTCGTAGTTTTCACTGAGCACCGGCTCTTCGATGAACATCAGTTTGTACGGGTCGAGCTCCTTCATCAGCACCTTGGCCATCGGCTTGTGCACCCGACCGTGGAAGTCGACGCCGATACCGACGTTCGGCCCGACGGCATCGCGCACGGCGGCAACGTTGGCCAGGGCCAGATCGACTTTCTCGAAGGAGTCGAGGAACTGCAGCTCTTCAGTGCCATTCATTTTCACCGCAGTAAAACCCCGGCTCACCGCCTCTTTCGCGGCGCGTGCGGTGTCGGCCGGACGATCGCCACCGATCCACGAATACACACGAATCTTGTCGCGCACCTGACCGCCGAGCAGATCGCTGACCGACACGCCGAGGGCCTTGCCCTTGATGTCCCACAGCGCCTGATCGATACCGGCCAGTGCACTCATGTGGATCGCGCCACCACGGTAGAAGCCGCCGCGGTACAGCACGGTCCAGATGTCCTCGATGTTGCGTGGGTCTTTGCCGATCAGGTAGTCGGACAATTCTTCAACGGCAGCGGCGACAGTGTGGGCGCGGCCTTCGACCACAGGCTCGCCCCAACCGGTCACACCCTCATCGGTTTCGACCTTGAGGAAGCACCAGCGCGGCGGGACGATGAAGGTGGTGAGTTTGGTGATTTTCATCTGTTTGTCTCTCTTGTTAGATGCAGCGCACGCAGCGCCGGATAAATCTCAGCGAAGGGCCTTCCAGGCAGCCACGTAGGCCTTGGCATTGGCCGCCACTTGCTCAACCGTCATGCCCGGTTTGAACAGGCCGGAACCGAGGCCGAAACCTTTCACGCCAGCGTCGATGAATGCTTGCATGTTGTCCGGGGTGATCCCGCCGACCGGCGCCAGCACCGTCCCGGAAGGCAACACCGCGAGCCATGCCTTGACCACCGCCGGGCTCATCTGCTCGGCCGGGAACAGCTTGAGAATGTCCGCGCCCTCCTCCAGCGCCGCGAACGCTTCGGTCGGCGTCGCTACTCCCGGCGACAGGTACAGCCCCGCCGCTTTCGCTGCGCGCAGCACCTTGGCGTCGCTGTGTGGCATCACGATCACCTGGCCGCCGGCGTCTTTCACCAGCTCGACCTGCTCCGGGGTCAACACCGTGCCGGCACCGATCAGGCAATCGGCGGGCAAGGTCTGACGCAGGATGCGGATACTTTCGTACGGCGACGGGGAATTGAGCGGTACTTCGATTACGCGAAATCCGGCGGCATACAGGACTTCTCCGACAGCAGCGGCTTCCTGCGGATGCAGGCCACGCAGGATTGCGATCAGACCGTTTTGTGCCAATGCTTGCTTGAGCATGTCAGGCCTCCAGTCAGGGTTAACGGGATAAGGAATCGAGCAGCCCGGCGGCCAGCGCCAGTTGCCACAGGCCACGCTCGGTGGCCTGCTCGGCCAGCGTGACGCGCGCGAAACCGCAGGCATCGAGGGCACGCCCGTAACGGGCGCAGAGTTGCGCGTTGCCGATGAGGATGATCGACGGCAGATGCGCACTATTGCGTCGGCGCCGCTGGGCTGCGGCAAGCGCCACCAGTTCATGGCCAATCATCAGGCCAGAGAGGTAATCCGCTTGCGCCGTCGGCGCCAGTTCGCCGGTCAGGCCCAGGGTGCGGGCACTGAATAATGTGGAGAGCACGCCCAGTTCGCCGTCCGCCGACAGCGCCACTTGCACGCCACGGTCAAATGCCACGCCGTCGAACGCCGCACCCTGTTGCTGGGTACGCCCGAGAATGCTGTGTTCACTAAGCACGGCGAACACTTCGCCGGTCATGAAGGTGTCGAAATGAGTGATGCGGCCCTCGACCACCTCCACCCACTTGGAGTGGCTACCCGGCAGACCGATCAACAGATCGCCGCCCGCCTCGGCCGGCAGGTTCTGCAGTACGCCGAGGACCTGGGTTTCTTCGCCGCGCATCACATTGGGCAGACGCGAACGCTGGATCACCCCCGGCACGATATGTACCCGCGTGCCGCGCAGACTGACCAGTGTTTGTAAGGAATTTCCGAGATTGGCGACGTTCGCCGGCGTCTCGCAGTAAGCCGCTTCGCGCCAGCCCTGGGCGCTGCCGACCATACCGCAGGCGATCACTGGCAGATCCGGCTGCGCATCGAGCCAGTCGCCGCACGCCTCTTCGAAGGCCAGTTCAAAACCGTCGGCGCATTCACCACCGTTGATGACTCGCGGTGTCTTCGGTAACTGCATGATCCCGGACGACAGCGCACGCTGCTCCAGCACCACCCCGCCCGCCGCGAGTTTGTAAGCACGTAATGAGGTCGTCCCCCAGTCGAGCGCGATCAATTGCGCCTGCATCGCTTCACCTGTTTTGTTTTTGGCAGTGAGTGCGACGGACTATAAACCTTGGCGCAGGAAAATCTCAATATATAAATATCATTCCCACATTATGGGATTTACAATTGTAACAAGCGTTTCTCTGCCAAATCTTTAAAATGCCGGCCGCGTCCATGCGACGACCGCTCTCGATATGTTCAGGGAAGAAAAATGAAAACTGCTTTAACGGCGTTACTGCTTTGTGGCGCACTCTGCTTCGCGGCGATTGCCAGCGCCTTGCCCGCTATCAAGGAGGGTGATATCTGGGCTTACAACACCCGGCCGGGTGAAGAAGCCTCGACCTTGACCATCCTCAAAATCGAAAGCTATCCGCACTACGGCACCGTCGTGCATATCCGCGTTGATGGCATTCGGATGATCAACCCGGTCACCGGAGGCGAGTTCACCGCAATGCCCCACCTGCCTTTCCAGGCCGAGGCTTTGCAGCGCAGCCTGACTCGGCGCCTGGGAGAAACGGCGCAGATTCCGGATTTCAGCCAGGGCTATACCTACTGGAAAGCGGCCTTCGATGAAGAGAAGGCCGGGGCTTTCAAGATTTCCGTGCGAAAGACACTTGATGGGTTGCTAAGCGGTCATTGGGAATCCGCAGAGAAATGAGCATCAGAACAAGGCTTCCTGTGATCAGGCAAGAAGCCCGATCTCAGTACTTGTCAATTTCCTTTAGCAGCTCAGCAACAGGAATATTCATCACTTCTGAATAGTAGATTTTGTAGGAGTAGGAGTTGATTCTGACTTTGCATGCGATTGTTTTTCGCCCCGCTAATACAGTGCTTAAGTCCTTGCTGCTCATCAGCGTTTCACTCGTTGAGTCTTTCACACGATAAAACATGAGATCCGCTTTGAAAGTGGATCCGTCTGCAGGCTTCAGAGGCTCAATCCATCCTTCACCATATTCATTCAGATTGCGCGACTGCGAAAAATCTCTACTCTCCCCCAAAGCACAAAGCAGCGACTGACTTATCTTGGACTTGAAGAGTTTGTCTACATCGACGTCGGACGAAAAACTGACTTGGTAAATGTTTCGATCCAAGTAGCGCTCCACCCCCAAATACTCGATTTTTGCAGTAGGTTTTCCGTGGCTGATCGCACATGAAGCACACATCGAAAACATCAAAATCAGAATTAACTTACGCACATTTCCTTCCTTTAAAATGCAACACCACCGATTCCATCATGCTCTACACGCCCATCGCCGCGTTGAATCGCGTAAGGATGATTAGCCATAGGCTCCCCCGTTATCTCGTTAATCACTTGCATCCGATCATCGAAATGCACTGGCATCGGCAACAGTCCACTAAACGCCGCCCCTCCACCACTTTGTCCAATAATCACCGTGCCCGAACCACCGACCACGACATTGCCGTGCCCATCGGTGCTGTCGAGCGTGGCGGCGTTCAGGCCATTGATGAATACAGTCCCGGAAACAGCGCCGGTGATCGCGCTGCCACAGGCTGATTTATCGGTCATGCGCGCAGCGGCGAGGCCAGCGAAGAAGACGTCGGGCGAGCCGGAAACGATCGGGTTGGTGCCATGACCTGGCAATGGGCAGGCGGTCGGGTCGGTGACGCGGGCGGCGGGTTTACCACTCAGTTCAAAGCTCCTTGCTTCAGAGGTTGGCGGGGGCGACGAAACCGCAACAGATGTGCAGCGTCAGCCAGCCCTGGTGCGCGTCGATAAACGCATTCGGCTCGAAGTGGCGTAACGCGATCACACGGTAGTCACCCAGGCCGGCGCTGCGTGTCATGAGTTCGGCGTCGAGCCGCGACACAAACGCACGAATGGCTTTGCCGCCCGTGCGATTGACGATGCACAGGATGTCTACCGGTTGACGCTGAGGGTTGTCAGAGCAGCCTGAGTTTTTCACCAGGCCATACAGGCGCATTGACGCCTGCAATCCGCTCATCGCCGGTCACTCAGAGACACAGCGAAGGCCCCACGGGCGTGGAGAAGTTTTGCCAGAAGCATTGCAGGTGTCGTCCGTGAGCGCGCAAAAATGGCGCGTAGAATGCCGGACTAGAGCGGTGGCGGCAATCACTTCAGCATCGGATTGCCATCATCTCCTCAGCCTTCGGCAAACTCACGCAACACCTTGCCATCCATGCGATAGCGCACCCACTCTTCTTGCGGCTGCGCACCGAGGGATTTGTAGAATTCGATGGCTGGAGTGTTCCAGTCCAGCACGCTCCATTCGAAGCGCCCGCAGTCGTTGTCGCAGGCGATTTTCGCCAGATGCCGCAACAGGGTTTTGCCGGCCCCACCGCCGCGTTGTTCGGGGGTGATGTAGAGGTCTTCGAGGTACAGGCAATTGCTGCCGAGCCACGTCGAATAGCTGAAGAAGAACACTGCAAAACCGATAGGCATACCGTCACGCAGGCAGATCAGGCCGTGGGCGGTAGCGCCTTCGCTGAACAGGCTGCGCTCGATGTCGGTGACGCTGGCGATCACTTCGTGGCGAGCTTTTTCGAAATCTGCCAGTTCGGTGATGAAGGCGAGGATTTGCGGTGCATCGCTGGGGGTCGCCGGGCGGATTTCGATCGTCATGAACGGGCCTTGTCGGAAAAGGGAAAGCGCCATACTAAGGCCGGATGCGGCGCTCGTCACATGCCAAACCTGCAGAGAACCTTGTGGTGAGGGGATTTATCCCCGATGGGTTGCGCAGCAGCCCTGAAAAATGGGAGTGCTTCGCACTCCATCGGGGATAAATCCCCTCACCACAGCAGTATCATTCGCTTCAAAAATTTGGGTAAGACTTCAAGGATGCTCATGAACGCCACTGCTTTCGCGCCGCTCATCTCACTCGCCGCCGAGTTGCTGCCCCACGCGCTGGAGCCGTCCGACGACGGCGCCCACGACCTCGCCCACCTGCAACGGGTCTGGCACAACGCGCGCACCTTGCAGGCCGAGGAAGGTGGCGACCTGGAAGTGTTGCTCGCTGCCGTGCTGCTGCACGATTGTGTGTCCGTGGAAAAAAACTCGCCGTTGCGCTCGCAGGCCTCGCGTCTCGCCGCAGAAAAAGCCGCCAACGTGTTGGCCGATCTGGATTGGCCCGAAAGCAAAATCAGTGGCGTCACCCACGCCATCGAATCCCACAGTTTTTCCGCCAACATCACCCCGCTGACCCTCGAAGCGAAACTCGTTCAGGACGCCGACCGGCTCGACTCGCTGGGCATGCTCGGCGTTGCCCGCACTTTCTACGTCGCCGGGCGCATGGGCAGTGCGTTGTATGACCCGCTGGACCCTGAAGCCAAGGAGCGCGACTACGACGACACACGCTTCTGCCTCGACCACTTCCAGACCAAGCTGCTGCACCTCGCCGATGGTTTCCAGACTGGCGCCGGTCAGCGTCTGGCGCAGATCCGCCATCAACGCCTGAAGGGTTTCATGGAGCAGTTCAAGGAAGAAATCGGCCTCGACTGATAATCCTGTGTCTCGACCGTTCGTCGCTCATCAGGCACCAATCCCATTCAAGGGCAGACCAAACACAGGTAAGGAATTCAATCACTGGAGAAGCCCTATGATCCCGTCAAGGTTGACTGCCCTCGTATTCAGCGCCCTGCTCTGCCCAGCGGTGTTCGCCGCGTCCACCACCGCAGCGGGCACAGGCCCCACCGATCCGGTTCCATCACCGCGCGCCCCTGCCATTAACAGTGCCCCAGGCATGAACACCGATGGCTCCGGCGTACCCTTGATCAACCAGCCACCTGCCACTGGCACCGACCCACGCACCCAAGGCAGTGACCCCGGTCGCCAGGGTGGCATGAACACCCCTGACTCCCCCGCCACACCCGATAACGCCGGCCCCGGCATCGGCTCGAAAACCACCACCGGTGGCTCGGGCTCCGAGGGCGGCAGCCAGTAGTTCGCCGACGCGAGCGTCCTATTCACATCCATGAAGAGGTAACCATGAACGTCGATAAAAACCTGGAAAAAGAAGTCCTCACCCGCCTGCTGCACGCCCATCCGAGCGGACTGGGCAAAGAGGTGCTGGATAATTATCGCGGCGAGAAAGTGGTGGCCAGCGCCCTCGCCTCCCTGCAGGATCGCGGTTTGATTCACCATGGTCATGTGACCTGCAACGAGGCCGGCGAACACTCGTTGAATCTGCCGATCAAGCTCAGTGCGGCTGGCGTCGAAGCGGCGCGCAAGTTGGATCTGCAGTAGACCTCAGGCCGCTCGCTGCCGGTGCGGCGAGCGGCCGAATCTGCACAAAAGAGGAGAAATCCCATGCCTCGTGGAAGCAAAGACAAATACACCGCCGAACAGAAGCGCAAGGCCGAACACATCGAAGACAGCTATGAGAAAAAAGGCTTGTCGAAGGATGCAGCCGAAGCGCGGGCCTGGGCGACGGTCAACAAACAGTCGGGCGGCGGCGAAAAGGCTGGCGGTTCCGGACGCAAGAAACCGGCGAGTGCCAAGTCCGAAGACCGCAAGGAGTCGTCACGACGCGCAGTGGCCAGTCGCGAGGGACATGCGCGTGACAGCAAGGCGTCGCGCGAGACGCAGACTGTCGACAGTCTGCGCAAAGAGGCGCGGGCGAAGAACATTGCCGGGCGCTCTTCGATGCGCAAGGATGAGTTGATTGCGGCGTTGCGCAAAGCGGGCTGATCCATATTTTGTGCTGAGCCGTATGGCCCCTTCGCGAGCAAGCCCGCTCCCACATTGGAGTTGTGAAAGACGCAAATCCCCCCTGTGGGAGCGAGCCTGCTCGCGAAAGCGTCAGCTCAGTCGCTGCCGGATCCGCGGATAAACCCATCCACTTCAGCCGCGCCCGGCGCAGTCGCCGGCCCCCATCGTGTCACTGCCAAAGCCGCCGCCGCATTCGCCCGCCGCGCCGCCTCATGGGCGGGCAAACCCTGCGCCAACCCGGCGACGAACACCCCGGCATGGGCATCACCCGCCCCGTTGCTGTCCACGGCTTTTACCGCAAACCCCGGTACATGCCGTCGCTCGCCACGCTGCTGAATCCAGCAACCCTGTGGCCCATCGCGCACCACCATCAGCACCTCCTTGGGCAGATGATCCGCCAGCCGGTCCAGCGCTTGAGCAATATCAGCCGCCCCGGTAAAACGCAACGCCTCGACGCTATTGCTGGTCCACACGTCGATGCGCGGCAGCAGCGCCTGCATCAACGCCGAGTCCGGCGACTCCACCAACGGCCCCGGATCGAACACCACGTTGATCACCTCCGGCAGCGCCAGCGTCCAGTCCAGCAAAGCTTGCGCCTTGCCTGCGTGCAGCAGGCTGTAACCGCTTACATAAACGTAGTCGCCCGCCTCGGCCGCCACGCTGTTCAGGTCGTCTTGCGTCACCTCACCTTCAGCGCCGATGTAGGAAATGAAACTGCGCTCGGCCGATGAGTCGGTCAGCGCCACACACAATCCAGTGTCGCGCTGTGCGGGTTGTTCGATACCGATTTGAATGCCTTCATCCTTCATCGCCTGACGCGCCAGATCGCCGAAACGCCCGGTGCCGTGGCGACCGAGATAGACCACCGGCAAACCGTTGCGCACGGCTGCGGCCATCACGTTGAAGCCGCCGCCAGCCTCGAAAGCGGCAGACTGCGCCAGCACATCGCCGCCGATTTGCGGCAGCTGATCCACGGCCATGACCAGGTCGATGATGACCTGGCCGGTGTGCAACATCTTAGGCATGAGCATTCTCGACTTGCGCGGCACGGCGATCTTTCGCCCCGCCAAGGACGAAGTAAATGCCACCGGCCACCACGAAGGTCACGATCCAGCCGAGGCCGTTGTGGCCCAGCCACGAGTCGGACAAAAAGCCCTTGAACCAGACGTTCTCGGCGGTGGTGCCGATGGTGGTGAAGCTGAAGCCGAGCACGATGGCAATCGCCCACGCGCCGAACGCGCGCCAATCGATGCCGCCGCGATACCAATAGGCGCTGCTCGGGCTGACGTCGAGCAGGTCTTTGGGGCTGTAGTAGTGACGGTGAATCAGATCGACCACGAAGATCCCGACCCACGCGGTGATCGGCACCGCCAGCAGGGAAATGAAGGTGATGAACGGGCCGTAGAAGCTGTCGGCGATCAGCATGAAGTAGATCGAGCCGGCGAAGATCGCCACGATGTCGACCACCACCGCGTACACGCGTTTGACCTTCAGACCGAGGGTCAGCGTGGTCAGACCGGCGGAGTACACCGACAGGTTGTTCGACAGCAGCAAGCCACCGAACGCGGTGATCAGGTACGGCACGGCCATCCAGGTCGGCAGCATGTCGCGGATGGCCACGATCGGGTCAGTCGCCGATGCCAGATCGTTGTTGCCCACCGACAGCAGGCCGCCGAGGGTGATCAGCAGCACCAGCGGAATCCCCGCACCGAACGCCGCCGAGGCGACCAGCCGTACAGCCTTGACGCTGCGGTGCTGATAGCGCGACATGTCCGCACCGGCGTTAGCCCAGCCGATCCCGGTGCCGGCGGCCATGGTGCCGATGCCGATGATCATCGCGCTCAGCGGCGCTGGCGTGGCGTTGAACACCGAGCTCCAGTCGATGGTCGCGCAGAGGAAGCCGCCGACCAGAATGTTCAGCGCGCCGAACACGTAGGTCGCCCACTTCTGGATCACCAGCAAGGTGGCGTGACCGAGGCCGGAAACCGACAGAGTCAGCAGGACGAAAATGGCGATGAAGATCAGCGTCAGCACTGGCGCACTTTTCGCTTCAACCGGCGAGCCGAACAGGATCGAACACAGCGACAGCAGCACGAACGCCGCGGTGGTGGTGTTGACCGTTTCCCAGCCCAGACGCGACATCAGCGAGACCAGCGTCGGGCCGATATTGCCACGCACACCGAAGATCGCTCGCGACAGGGTCAGACTCGGCGCGCGGCCACGGCGGCCGGCAATCGAGATGATCCCGACCACGGCGAATGAACCGGCGGCGCCGACGATGGCAACGATGATCGCTTGCCAGATCGCCAGCCCGCGAAACGCCACCAGCGTGGCGCCCAATGGCAGGCCGAGAATGGAAATGTTGGCGGCGAACCAGACCCAGAACAGTTGCAGCGGATGACCGTTGCACTCGGCTTCCGGCACCGGCTCAATGCCGCGGGTTTCCAGTTGCCCGGCGCTTTGCCCGGCGTTTGTTGAACTCATGAACAGTGCTCCTGTTTGCCTTTATTGTGGTTGTGGCAATGACGCAAAACGACAAGACATCCCGGCCATCCTCGGCCTGTCTGTGCGATCCATTGCGGGTGAATATTCAAGATATGCAGTGCGGCCTTCGCGAGCAGGCTCGCTCCCACAGGGGATAGGTGAACGCCATAAATCCAATGTGGGAGCGAGCCTGCTCGCGAAGGCGTCCGCCCGATCAACGCAAGGTCAACAGCCCCTGCACCAACGGCTTAAGCTCCAGATGATTGACAGCCTTCACCGTCTCGATCATCTCGGCAGGCCAGCTCTCAAGGCCCAGGCAGGCCCCGAGCATGGCGCCAAGAATCGCCGCGATGGTGTCAGTGTCGCCGCCAAGACTGGCGGCCATGCACAACGCTTCGAACGCGCTCATCTCGCCGACCGCCACTTGCTGCGCCAGGGCAAACGAGACCACCACCGATTCCTGCGAGGCCACCGAAGTGCCGATCACGTCGTACAACAGATCCGCCAGCAGCGCCTTGTCACTGTCGACGCTGATGGTTCGCGCCCAACTGATGCGCGATGCGATGCGCCCGCCGGCCACCCAGTGCCCATGTGCCTCGGCCTGTTGCGCAATCTGCTGGCCAAGGTTCAATGCCTCGCCCAGATCCATGCCGTTGATCCCGGCCGAGACCACTGCCGCGACCGCCGCCGCGCTGGAAATCCCCAGCGTGGTGTTGTGGGTGACCTGACAGGCCTGCACCACGGCTGCGATGAAACGCTCGGGATCAGCGACGTCTGCCGCAATGCCCACCGGAGTGATGCGCATCGCCGCGCCGTTGGTGGTGCCGTAACGCCCGGCCTCCTCCGGCGAATGCCCGGCGAGGATCATTTCAATGGCGCGTTTGGTCGATGGGCCGAGCAGGTCCTGTGAACCCTTGGCCTGCATCTCGGCTTCCCATTCGATCAGCCGTTGGGCGAGGACTGCCGGCTCGATCTGACCCTTGCCTTCGACCAGCAACTGACCGACCAGAATCGCCTGTTCGGTGTCATCGGTGATCGAGCCTTTGGGCATGTTGGCGGCGATCGGTTGCAGAGGACCGGCGTCCTGCAGATCGGTGATGTGGCCGAAGCGGGTCTTGATCGTTTCGCGGTTCAACGATTGCGTCGGCATGCCCAGCGCATCACCGAGGGCCAGGCCATAAAACGCACCGAGGGCACGGTTGAGCGCGGTCATTTCGATTCTCCAAATTGCAGGTGCAGACGGAAATGCACCGGGTCGAGCAGGCTTTCGACCTGCTCCATGAAACGGTTCTGCCGGTCGTAGGTGGTACGCAGGGCCTTGAGGAACACGGTGCCGACCGGGCGCCCGAGCAGTTCGGCGTCTTCGGCATTGAGTGGTTCGGCGCCGATCCACTGATCGCCGCGCTCGCCGATGTAGCCGTAGGCAGCGAGGGTGATGGTCAGCGAGTTGTCGATCAGACCGACCCGCGGCAGGCTTTCCAGGCCGCCGGTGGCCGGCATCAAAGAGCGTTCAAGGGACACCAGCGTGCCGTCGTTGGAACGACGACGGCGATCGAGGGTGATGAATTGGTCGGTGCCGAAGCGCGAAAGCAAATCAGGCCGCGTCACCGCTTCCAGGCGCAGCACTTCGGTGTTGATCAGCGCCCCGCTGTCGGCCAACGCCTGCGCCCAGCCGCTGCGCTGATCGAGCGCGACACCATCGAAGGTGACAATGGAGCCGACCCCGCTTTGCGTGGCGATGTAATTGCGCCGCTTCAGTTCGGCCAGCGCTTCGCGCAACGTGCCACGGCTGACGTTGAATTCCTGAGCCAACTGATGCTCGCCGGGCAACAGAAAGCCGTCCTCCATGAGGCCGCTTTCGATGCGCCGGACGAGTTCGTCGACCACCCGTTGCTTCTTGTCAAATCGTACCTGTCTAATCATGTACAAAGTGATAACCGAAACGGGTGCGGGCGGGCAAGGAATTTTTAGGGGATATGACGGAAGGTCTGGCTCGGCGCGGTCCCCTGTGGGAGCGGGCTTGCTCGCGAAAGCGCTGTGTCAGACGCCGAAAATATTGACTGACACACCGCATTCGCGAGCAAGCCCGCTCCCACAGGGGGATTGAAGATTACCGTTGTTTGAGGCGGTCGATGACGACGGCCAGCAACAGAATCGAACCACGAATCACATACTGATAAAACGTATCAATGTTCTTCAGGTTCATCGCGTTCTCGATGATCGCCAGAATCAGCACCCCGGCAATCACGTGGCGGATCATGCCGATCCCGCCGCTCAGCGACACGCCGCCGAGCACACACGCCGAAATCACCGTCAGCTCGAAACCCTGGCCGATCATCGGCTGCCCGGAGGTCATGCGCGAAGCGAGAATCACCCCGGCCAGCGCGCCGATCACGCCGTGCACGGCGAAAATGATGATCTTGGTCCGGTCAACGTTGACGCCGGCGAGCAACGCCGCTTCCTGGTTGCCACCGATGGCCATGGTGTTGCGCCCGTAGGTGGTGTAGTTCAGCAGCCAGCCGAAGAACAGGAAGCAGACGATGGTGATCAGGATCGGCACCGGCACGCCGAACAACTGGCCGTTGCCGAAGACGAAGAACGATTCCTGCGACACGCCCACCGCTTTGCCGTTGGCAAAAATGTACGCCAGGCCGCGAACGATCTGCATGGTCGCCAGCGTGGTGATCAACGCGTTGACCCGCAACTTGGCGATCACGATGCCGTTGATCAGCCCGACAATCAGGCCCATCACCAGCGCTGCGCTGACGCCGAGGAACACGCTGTTGGTGTCGCGCATCACCACCGCCGCAACGACCCCCGCGCAGGCGATCACCGAACCCACCGACAGGTCGAAGTGCCCCGACGCCAGGCAGTAGAGCATGGTGCACGCGGCAATCCCGGTGGTGGAAATCGCCAGACCCAGCCCGCGCATGTTCAGCGGCGAGAGGAAGTTATCGATCAGCAGCGTGCAGGCGACGAAGATACCGATCGCCGCCAGCAGCATGACCCAGTCGTCGAGGAAGCGCCGCAGGTCCAGCGGTTTGCGGGGAGTCGGCAGCGCCTTGTTTTGGATGGTCATCATAGTCACCTCTCAGTTCGCCACGCCGTCAGCGCGATGGCGCGGCAAAGCCAGTTGCAGCAGGTTGGATTCATTGGCCTGGGCGCGGCTGACTTCGCCGCGCAGCGCGCCTTCGCAGAGCACCAGAATGCGATCGGAAATGCCCATCACCTCCATGAGGTCGCTGGACACCACGATCACCGAAATGCCGTCGGCGGCCAGGTTATGGATGATCTGGTAAATCTCGGCCTTGGCGCCGATGTCGATGCCGCGAGTCGGCTCATCGAGCAGCAGAACCTTCATCGGCATCGACAGCCAGCGACCGAGAATCGCCTTCTGCTGATTGCCGCCGGACAGGAATTTGATCTGCTGACCGGCGTGCGGGGTTTTGACTTTCAGCGCCTTGATCTGCTTGTCAGCGTTGCCCTTCTCCCACAGCCCGCGCAGCAGGCAGCCGAGGCTGGCATTGGCACCGCGCGCGCTGATGTTGATGTTCTCGGCAACGCTGGCCAGCGGGATGATCCCCTCTTTTTTCCGGTCCTCGGGGCACAGCAGGATCCCGGCGGCAATCGCGTCACGCGGCGAGCGCAACTTCAATTCATGCCCGCGCAATTCGAGGCGTCCGGCGGTGTTGCGTTCAAGCCCGCTGAGCAAGCGGAACAGCTCGGTGCGCCCGGCCCCGACCAGGCCGAACAGCCCGAGAATCTCGCCCTTGTGCGCCTCGAAACTCACCGGCTCACGCAGCCCCGGGCCGAGCAAACCGTCGACCTTCAGCGCCACCGCGCCGCGTGGACGACTGCGGTAATCGTAGATGTCCTGAATGTCGCGGCCGACCATGCAGGTCACCAGTTGATCGTGGGTCAACTGGCTCATGTCATCGAAGGTGCGCACGTAACGGCCGTCCTTGAACACCGTCACCGCATCGCAAATGCGGAACACTTCTTCCATGCGATGCGAGACGTAGAGCACCACTTTGCCCTCATCGCGCAGGCGACTGATGATCGCCATCAAACGGTCGATTTCGCGCGCCGAGAGGCTGCTGGTCGGCTCATCGAAGGCGATCACATGCGCGCCACGGGACAGCGCCTTGGCGATTTCCACCAGCTGCCGCTGACCGAGCGACAGGCGCCCGACCTTGGTCTGCGGATCGATTTCATCGGCCAGGCCCTTGAGGCAGGCCAGGGCATTCTGGCGCAGCAGACCGCGATTGATCAGGCCGAAACTGGCCGGCAGATGGCCGAGAAACAGGTTCTCGGCGACGGTCATTTCCGGCACCAGATGCAGCTCCTGGTGAATCACCGCGACACCGCTGCCGATGCTGTCGGCGGTCGACTTGAACGCCATGGTCTGCTCGCCGATCTGCAGCTCACCACTGCTCGGGATGTAGGCGCCGCCGAGGATTTTCAGCAGGGTGGATTTGCCGGCACCGTTCTCGCCCATCAAGGCGTGCACCTGCCCCGGATGGGCGACGAAGCTGATGGCGTCCAGCGCCTTGACCCCGGGGAAGGTCTTGCCGATCCCGTTGAAGCGCAGGCTGCCGCCGGCGCTGCTTGCATGTGTCTGTACTTGCGCGTGCATCTGAGTCACCTCTTCACACCGATCGAGCAGCCATCAATTCCACAGGCCGATTTTTTCCAGCTCTTGCTTGAAGTTCTCACGGGTGATCAGGGTGACGTCGTCCATCGCTGTGTACTTCGGCGGCTCTTTGCCGGTGGTGACCCACTCGTACATCATCTCGGCAGTCTTGTAGCCTTCGATGTGCGGGCTAGGCAGCATCGAACCGAAGAAACCGCTGTTGGGCTTTTTCAGCTCGCCGATGGCGTCGGTGCCGTTGATGCCGATGCCAATCACATTGGCCGCAGCGAACCCGGCGGCTTCGGTGGCGCGGACGCCGCCGAGTACGGTGTTGTCGTTCATGCCGCCGATGATCAGGTTCTTCGCCGCACTGGGCAGCTTGACCAGCGCCGAGTTGGTGGCGTCCATGCTGCCCGGCACGTCGAGGGTTTTCAGCGCAGCGGTCAGGATGTGGTCTTTCGGCAGGCCGGCGTCTTCGAGCGCCTTCATCGAACCGTCGGTGCGCTTCTTGCCGGTGTCGAGTTCATTGTAGGTGTTGACCACCGCGTAGGTGTCTTTCCAGTCCCAGTTGCGTTTCTTCGCCTCGGCGACCATCGCGTTGCCCTGCTTCTGGCCGACTTCGAACGCGGCCATGCCGAGGTACGGCACGTCCTCCATGAACTTGCCGCTGGCGTCGACGAAACGATCGTCCACGGCAATCACTTTGAGGTCGTTGAGTTTGGCTTTGGCCATGATCGCCGGGCCGAGCGAGACGTCCGGCGGGCAGATCACGAAGCCTTTGGCACCGTTGGCCGCGAGGCTGTCGATGGCCGAGAGGGTTTTCTCGCCGTCTGGCACGGCGATCTTGATCAGTTCGAAGCCTTTATCCTTGGCGGCTTTTTCAGCAAAAGCCCACTCGGTCTGGAACCACGGCTCTTCAGCCTGTTTGACCAGGAAACCGATTTTCACGGCATCGGCAGCGAGCAGCGTACTGCTCAGACTGAACGCGGTGACCGCCAGGGCGGCACTGCACAGGGTACGAATCCCGAAACGACGTTTCATAGCTGACTCCTTGTTATTTTTTTTGAGCGTTATTTGAAAAGCGTTAAAGCCTGGTTTTGCAATGTAGGACAAAAATAGTCATATCGTATGATGATTGGATTTCACGCGGAGTTCACCGCCTGAAACACGATCCACTCAGTCGTGGTACATCACCGAGCGCCCACCATCGATGGTGATGCACGAGGCGTTGATGAACGGCGCTTCATCACTGGCCAGAAACACCGCGGTCATCGCCACTTCGAGCGGCTGGCCGATGCGTTTCGGCGGGTGCAGATCGAATGCTCGCTGACGCTCGGCGTGCGGATCGGCAAAACCGTTCCAGTAATCGACGTTGAGTTGCGTCTCGATGTACCCCGGGGCGATGGCGTTGACCCGAACGCCCTTCGCCGCATATTCGATGCCCAGCGCTCGGGTCAGCCCAAGCAGGCCGTGCTTGGCCACCGGATACGGGAAACAGCCGGGAATGATGTGGCTGGAATGGGTCGAGGCGATGTTGATGATGCTGCCGACACCCTGCTCGATCATCTGCGGCAGCACGGCTTTGCAGCCGTACCAGGCACCGTCCAGATCGATGGCGAAGCAACGACGCCAGTCTTCTTCGGTCATTTGCAGCGGGTCGCGGAACACGTTGACCCCGGCGCAGTTGACCAGCACGTCGATGCGACCATGCAGCTCGATCGCCCGTCTGGCCATGGCGTGCAGGTCTTGCTGACGCGAGACGTCGGCCTTGATTGCCTGCACATCGTAGCCCTGCTCGCGCCAGTGGGCAGCGACCTTCTCGACTTTCTCCGCCTGAATATCGCTGATCACCAGTCTGGCCTGCTGCGAGGCGAACGTGGCAACAATGGCTTCGCCGATGCCTTGAGCGGCACCGGTCAGCAGCACCACCTTGTTTTTCAGACGCTCACCCTTCGGCGGCGCGGGCACCGGCGGCAAGGAAAGAGGTTCAGCCATGGATCAGGACTCCTGTTCGTCAGCACAAAAAAACCGGGCATCTGCCGATGTCCGGTCTGGAAAACTGTGAAAACGAAACAGGCAGGCGCGGCGAGCGACGCCGGTCCGTTGCGAGACGCTGACTCCGCTGAGGAGTGCGATAGAGGTTCGCTGCATCACTTCACCTGTTTTGTTCTTTTTAAGTGTGAGTGCGTGTTACTGCTGGAGCCGACTATAAACCCGACTGCCAAATAATCTCAATATATAATTTTGCATCCCATATTTTGGGATTTAGCCAGCGAAGCGTGTGCAAAGTTTGCCCGGCACATCGACCCTCATCGACAGGACTGCGCCATCCAGTGGATGGTTGCGCGGACTCTGGGCGCTGGTGATGTACAGGGTTTTCAGGTCTTCGCCGCCGAATACGCAACTGGTTGGACGGCTGACAGGCAGATCGATTTTACGGTCGACCTTGCCGTCCGGCGTAAGGCGCAGCAGGCAACTGCCGTCCCAACGGGCGTTCCAGACATAACCCTCGGCGTCGACTGCCGATCCGTCCGGGCCACCATTCTGGTCAGGGCCATACCAGATCTCGGCGTTATCCAGATTGCCGTCGGTGTGAATAAAATAGCGATTGAGCGCCCCGTCGAGGCTGTCGCCGAACAGCAGCGTGGTGCCGTCATCACTCCACAGCAGTGTGTTGGGAATGCCGAGACCGAGCAGCAATGGAGTGACACGCTGGTCGGGATCAATGCGAAACAAGCCGCCGGAACGACGCTCGATCGGCAGGTCTTCGCCGTTGTCACCGATGTTGTTCTGCATGGTGCCGAGCCACAGTCGGCCCTGGGCGTCGCAGCGCGCTTCGTTGGGCCGATTGCCCGGTTGCGGGTCGGCGATGCAGAACAGCGTCAGGTTCGGCTCAAGGCCGGGGGAATCGAGATCCAGGCGATAGACGCCGCTGCTCAGGGTCACCAGCGCGTCGCCGCTGGCACAGGGGATGAACGCGGAAACGTGCTCGGGCATCTGCCAGATCTGCACGTTGTTGCCGATCAGCCGCAGCACCTGCTTGCCAGCGATATCGACCCAGTACAGCGCCTGGGTCGGGGCGTCCCAGAATGGCCCTTCACCGAGCCTGGCGCGGTGTTGAGTTACGGCGGTCAACGGCATATCGAATCCTTCATGTTGTTGTTTTAACTGTAGGAGTGAGCCTGCTCGCGATAGCGGTGGGTCAGTGACGACGATTGTGACTGACCCACCGCCATCGCGAGCAGGCTCACTCCTACAGGGGGATTTGTGTTTTCAACTGGCTTTTTTGTCGGCCATCACCTGCGGGTAAAAGCGTTTGATCGCCAGGTCGGCGTTGTCGATCAAGGTCATGCAGGCCCAGACCCCGCGTGCTGAATCACGGGCAGCAATGGCGTCGGCCATGTCTTTGTGGATCGGCAAGGTGCGACGCAGTTCATCGGGGTCGGCAGCGGAGACTTCAAACGACACGGCGAGCAAGGCGCCGAGGGCCGGGACCATTTGCTCGATGAACTGGTTGTGGCTGGCCGCCAGAATGCATTCGTGGAAGGCCTGGTCGGCACGGTTGTAATCAACGCCGCTGTCGACCGCCCGTTCCAGCGCGTTGTAGGCCAGTTGCACCGCGTGAATCTGCTCCAGGCTGGCGCGCTCGCAGGCCCAGCGCACGGCCATCGGTTCGATGGTGCGGCGCAAGTCGAGCAGGTCATCAACAAAGTTTTCCGGCAGGCCGTTGCGTGAGAGCCAGCCGACGACTTGCGGATCGAACAGGTTCCAGCGCCGTACCGGTAACACGCGAGTGCCAACCTTAGGCCCGACTTCGAGCATGCCTTTGGCGACCAGGGTCTTGATCGCTTCGCGAATCACCGTGCGGCTGACACCTAACTGCTCGCCCAGATCCGCCTCGACCTTGATCGCCTGCCCCGGCTTGACCTGGCCAGCGGCAATCCAGCTGCCCAGCCAATCGACCGTTGATGCATGAAAGCTGCTGGACATGGACACCTCAAAGCTCTTGGCGATGGGTGTCCACGCTAATGATCATATGATTGAGTGTCAAATCAGATTTTCAGGTTGCCCATCAATTAATGCGGGAGGGGGCTTGCTCCCGAAGGCAGTGCAGCAGTCAATACATAGGGTGACTGTCACACCGCCTTCGGGAGCAAGCCCCCTCCCACATTTGATTCATTGTCAGGGTTCGAGGCCGATCCGGAAGAACTCGCCGCCGCTCCACACACCCAACCAGCGCTGCCCATCGATCTCACGACTGACCGCCAGTTCCACCAGTTGGTAAAACACATTGCGGTGAATCAACGCTTCGAGGTTGGTGCGCACGTGCACATAAGGCGCGGGTTCCTGAGTCACCGGGTCGATCTCGACGCGGATCGGATGTTCCGGCCCGGCCTCAGCAGTCTCTTCAACGTTGGTAGTGAAACGCAGGACCTGCGCTTCGCCCTCGCCTTCGGCTTCCACGGCAATCGCCACGAACGGCGCATCGTCGACTTTGATCCCGACCTTTTCGACCGGGGTAATCAGGAAGTAATCATCGCCGTCGCGGCGGATGATGGTGGAGAACAGCTTGACCATCGGCTTGCGCCCGATCGGCGTGCCCAGGTAATACCAGGTGCCGTCGCGGGCGATGCGCATATCGATGTCGCCGCAGAAGTCCGGGTTCCACAAGTGCACCGGCGGCAGGCCTTTGGTTTTGGGGATCTGCCCCAACAGGTCATTGGCTTTTTGCGGTCCACTCATGGCGTACTCCTTGGTTTATTGGTCGCCGACTCCCAGCAGGCTGCGCGCGTATTGCGCCAGCGGCGGGCCGATCAGGTCTTCCGGCTTGTTATCGTGGAACGTCAGTAAACCGCCACGACTCTTGATCCGTGCAGTATCAATCAAATACTGGGTGCTGGTCTCGATCAACATGATCTGAATCACCCCGCCATCGATGCCGAGGCGATCCACGGCCTCCTGATCGAGCCATTCGTCAGAGTTACCGATACGGTCGTCAGCCTTGGCGAAACGGGTGTACAGCAGGTAGTGCGCGCCGGCATCGCGGGCTTCGCCCATCGCCTGATCGAGGCCTTCAGGGGCACGCGCGCGGCGGACCATCGGGAAGTATTCGACAAAACCCTTGAACGCTTCTTCTGCCACCACGTTCGGGCGCGGATAGGAGCCACCCGGCGGTGCAAATGCGCCCTGAGCGATGTAGATGAACGAATCCGGCTGAATGCGGAAGTTGTTCACCCGACGGCTGTCGCTGTGATCCAGCAGCCCCGCGTCGCTCATCTGATAGCGAGTGCCTTCGGCCATATCGCTGACAGTCATACAGCCGCCGAGCGCCAAAACGGCCAGCAGCAAAACCAGGCTACGCATCCTCATCCTCCAGAAGCCGGTGACGGAAAACCGGCGAATGGCCGTTGGATGCAGCTTTTGCGCCAGCTCAGGATCTTTGTCGAATGATGAATCGCTTTCGCGAGCAGGCTCGCTCCCACAGGATTGCGCAAATCAATGTGGGAGCGAGCCTGCTCGCGAAAAATAGAGATCAACCGCCGATGATCTTCATGATTGTCGCGCCACCGGAGAACGCCACTTCCTGCTTGTCGCCCAACGCCTTGACCAACAGACGCTGCAACGCCGGCAACGCCTGATGGCGAGGCTTGTCGAGCAGATCACCGACATAGTGGCGGTTGCTCGACGACAGGCAGCCATGCAGCCAGCCGGTCGACGACAGACGCAAACGCGAACAGGTTCTGCAGAACGGCACGCTTTCGTTGGCGATCACGCCGAAATGGCCGCGGCCCGGTATCGCATAGCGCACGGCCGTGGCATCCACCGGCGCATCTGCCTGGGCGTACTCGTAGCGCTCGCCGATCAGGCTCAGCAGTTGCTGCAGGCTGACGAACTGTTGCAGGAAGGCGTTGGAGTCGGTGGCGAGGTGGCCCATGCGCATCAACTCGATGAAACGCAACTCATAGCCCCGTTCCAGGCAGTAATCGAGCAGCGGCATCACCTGATCCAGGTTCTGCCCACGCAACGGCACCATGTTGACCTTGATCTTCAGTCCCGCCGCTTTCGCCTGGTCCATGCCATCGAGCACGGTCGCCAGATCGCCGCCACGGGCAATGCTGCGGAACGCACCGGCATCCAGGGTATCGAGAGAAACGTTGATCCGGCGCAGGCCGGCATCCACCAGCAGCGGCAGCTTCTTCGCCAGGAGTTGACCGTTGGTGGTCAGGCTGATGTCTTCCAGGCCCATCTTGCCGACGGCGCTCATGAAAGATTCGAGTTTGGGGCTGACCAGCGGCTCGCCACCGGTGATGCGCAAGCGCTCGATGCCGGCGGCTTCGATCAGATAAGCCACGCCGCGGGCCATGGCCTCGGCCGACAGTTCATCCTGCGCAGCCACCAGCCGCTTGCCGTTGGGCACGCAGTAGGTACAGGCGTAATTGCAGGCTGAAGTCAGGCTGATGCGCAAATTGCGAAAACGCCTGCCTTGACGGTCAACGATCATGATCACTCCGGCGATAGAATTTCGAGCCGCTAAAACTTGACTCACAAATCAAGTTTTAGCAAGCCCTATGCCTGAGTATATTCCTGCGGTACTGCGTCATGTAGCGAAATCATGGCGCAATAAGGCCGCTGAATGATTCAGCTGCTCGGTGTTTCCGGGTCGCGCTTGCGCTTGTTGCCCATGCGCACGCCGATGTCCATCAGGAACTGGAAGAAACCTTCCTGATCTTCCAGCACATTGCTCCAGAACGGCGAGTGATACAGCGCCACCGCGCCGTGCACCAGCGCCCAGGACGCGCAGTAGTGGAAGTATGGCGGCACGTCTTCGAGCTTGCCTTCGCTGATCCGGCCTTTGATGAGCAGGGTCAGGCGTTCGAAGTTCGAGGCACGGATCTTGTGCAGCTCCTCGACCATTTCCGGCACCTGATTGCCTTTTACCACCTTCTCTTCGAGACGGTCGAACAGGCGGTAGCGCTGCGGGTCGCGCATGCGGAATTCGAAGTAGGCACGGGACAGCGCTTCCTTGTCCTTGTCGACATCGGCCGAATGCAGCAGCTCGTTCAAATCACGCTCGTAATCGAGCATCAGGCGCAGATAGATCTCGGCCTTGGATTTGAAATGCTTATAGATCGTGCCTTTGCCGATACCCACGGCATCAGCAATCATCTCGACGGTGACACTGTCTTCACCTTGTTCGAGGAACAGCTTGAGCGCGGTATCGAGAATTTCTTGCTCGCGGCGACGAAACTCACGGACCTTACGAGGTTCTTTGTGCATAAGAAAAGGTCTGTAGGGGTCAAAATTCGAAGCCGCGTATTATGCCTAACTTGCACAAAAATGCACGGATCATCCGACCATATCTGCGTTTCTTGTTCATTTTGCGAACGCCAGGGGTGCAATGAGAACTCAACTGAAGCGCACGTATTCCAAATTTGTTTAAAAACCTCGACCGGCTAACTGGACTGAACGCCAGACTGATCAATACTTGAACTGTCGGGCGGCATCTCCCCCAAGTGCCGTGCCGGTAAAGGTACCAAGGGACCGCGTGCCTTTGTTTTACTCCTAATGGTCTTAACCCGGATTCACCCCCCAGAACCCGGGTTTTTTTTGCCTGCGATTTGGCGGTGACCTACATGGCAGATTTGACAGAGGCCAGCGGAAACAGGCGCTTGAAGTTCTCGGTGGTCTGCTCGGCAAACCGCTCGTAGCTCTCCCCACGCAGCATCGCCAGAAACTCCGCCACCTCACGCACATACTGCGGCAGGTTCGGCTTGCCGCGATAAGGGATCGGCGCCAGATACGGCGAGTCGGTCTCCACCAGCAAGCGATCGGCCGGCACTTTGCTCGCCACATCACGCAGGGCGTCGGCATTGCGGAAGGTGACGATGCCCGACAGGGAAATGTAGTAGCCCATGTCCAGCGCGGCTTTGGCCATGTCCCAGTCTTCGGTGAAGCAATGCAGCACACCGGCCTGGGGCAATGCCGCTTCACGCAGCAGCTTGAGGGTATCGGCACGGGCGCCGCGGGTGTGGATGATCACCGGCTTACCAGTCTGCTGTGCGGCTTGCAGGTGCAGGCGGAAGGATGCCTGCTGCAGCTCGGCGGCTTCCGGTTCGTAGTGATAATCCAGACCGGTTTCGCCGATCGCCACCACTTTCGGGTGATTGAGTTCGTGCAGCAGCCAGTCAAGTGCAGGCGCCGCGCCCGGTTGCACATCCAATGGGTGCACACCAACCGAGCAATCGACGTCGTCGTAGCGCTCGGCGAGGGCTTTGACGTCGGCGGCGTTATCGGCACTCACGCCGATACACAGGAAGTGTCCTACCCCTCGCTGGCGAGCCGCATCGAGTGCAGCATCCAGCGAACCGTCATGGGCGGCGAGGTCGAGGCGATCAAGGTGACAATGGGAATCTACGAGCATAAAAAAGACGGCTACTTACATCGTATGAGTGGGACGGTCGGATTTCAGTGCTCCGGCCAGATGGGTTTCAATTCGACTGCGGGCGGTGTTGTCGCCTTCATTGAACTGCACGCCGACACCGGCGGCACGATTGCCTTGCGCACCTTTGGGGGTGATCCAGGCGACCTTGCCGGCCACCGGAATCTTCTCCGCCTCGTCCATCAGGTTCAGCAGCATGAACACCTCGTCGCCCAACTTGTAGCTCTTGTTGGTCGGGATGAACAGGCCACCGTTCTTGATGAACGGCATGTAGGCGGCGTAAAGCACCGATTTGTCCTTGATCGTCAGGGACAGGATGCCGTTGCGCGGCCCGGGGCTGATGGCTTCATTCATGTTGACCTCCACTGCTGATGTTCAGAGTCTAGGTACACATTCTTATCTTTGACCAGGCAATCCCGCCCATTGCACCAACAACGCTTCCAGCAGCAGTGCCGGATTGAGGTTGGCTTTGCTCAGGACTTTCTGCCGCTGGGCGAGAATCCAGTCCTGAATATCGAGGACTTTGCCTTGGGCGCTTTTCTGCGCCAGGTACTGCACGACTTTGCGCATGTCGCTCAGACCGAGGCCGGCTTCATCCTGGGTCAGTTGGTAGCGCAGGATCAGGCTCGACCAGTCACAGAACCAGTCGAACAGGCGCAGCATCGGAATGCTTTTCCACTCTTCGGCCAGTTGCGTCGGCGATTGCTGCTGTTTGAGCAGCTTCTTCACCCCTTCGACCACCTGCGCCCGCTGTTCACGCACGCCCTGGGACTGCAGGCTGACTGCCGCCAACGGCGAACCAGCCGCTAGCGTCAGCAATTCGACGCGTTCCTCTTCGGAACACTCCGGCAGCGCTTGCGCCAGCCACTGCAGGCTCATGGCCTCGCCCGGCAGCGGACATGCCTGCTGTACACAGCGGCTCTTGATCGTCGGCAGCAAACGGCTCGGCTGGTGGCTGACCAGCAACAGCACGGTATCGCCGGACGGCTCTTCGAGGCTCTTGAGCAAAGCGTTGGCGGCGTTGATGTTCATCGACTCCACCGGCTCGATCAGCACCACCTTGCGCCCGCCCAGTTGCGCGGTCTGCACCACGAAACTGACCAGATCACGGACCTGGTCGACCTTGATCGCCTTGTCGGCTTCTTCCGGCTCAAGGATGTAATTGTCCGGATGGCTGCCGGCCTTGAGCAACAGGCAGGATTTGCACTCACCGCACGCCTCGGGGGTCGGACGCTGACACAGCAGGCTGGCCATCAGGCGCTCGGCCAACGCGCGCTTGCCGATCCCGGCCGGACCGTGCAGCAAGTACGCGTGGGCGTGCTGGCTACGTCCGGCCAGTTGCTGCCAGAGGCTGTCCTGCCATGGATAGGCCTCAGCCACGAATCAGCTCCAGCAAGTTCGGAATCAAGGTGTCCAGTGATTGCTGAACCTTGACCAATGGCTGACCGGCATCGATGCGCACATAGCGCGCCGGATCAGCCTCGGCGCGTTGCAGAAACGCATTGCGTACCGCTTCGAAAAACGCCCGTCCTTCCAGTTCAAATCGATCCAGACGGCCACGGGCACTGGCGCGGGCCAGGCCGATTTCCACCGGCAGATCGAAAATCAGCGTCAGATCCGGACGCAGGTCGCCCTGAACGAACGTCTCCAGCGCAGCAATGCGTTCCAGCGACAAACCACGACCTCCGCCCTGATAGGCGTAAGTCGAGTCGGTGAAACGATCGCACAACACCACCGCGCCGCGCGCCAGCGCCGGACGGATCACTTCGGCCAGATGCTGGGCGCGCGCGGCGAACACCAGCAACAGCTCGGTATCGGGGTTCATGACTTCATCGGCCGGGGCCAGCAGCACATCGCGAATGCGCTCGGCGAGTGGCGTACCGCCGGGCTCGCGGGTCAGTACCACTTCGATACCTTCGGCGCGCAGACGCTCGGCGAGGTATTCGCGGTTGGTGCTCTTGCCGGCGCCTTCCGGGCCTTCCAGGGTAATAAACAAGCCAGTCACAGGCAGTCCTTAATCAAAGTCATTGCGCGTTTTGCGGTGCGGTCGTCGCGGGTTCGGCAGCAGGAGCCGGCGTCGGTGCGGGTTCCTGAGCGGGAACCTGCGGCAGCGCTTCAGGCGCGGTATCCGGGGACGCCGCAGGAGTCGCCTCCTCGGTCGCCGAAGCCGGAACAGCCGGCGCATTCACCGGGGCCGGGCTGGAGCGGTAATCGGCGCGACGCTTGAGCTGGAACTCGCGCACTGCACTGTTGTGCGCATCAAGGTCATCAGAGAACACATGGCTACCATCGCCACGGGCGACGAAATACAGGCTGTTGCCTTCCACCGGATTGAGCGCGGCGTGAATCGCCTCGCGGCCGACCATGGCAATCGGCGTCGGCGGCAATCCGGGAATCACATAGGTGTTGTAGGGCGTCGGCTCCTTGAGATGAGCACGGGTCAACTTGCCGGTGTAGCGATCGCCCAGGCCGTAGATCACGGTCGGGTCGGTTTGCAACTGCATGCCCAGCGCCATGCGGCGCACGAACACGCCGGCAATCTGCCCACGCTCCTGCGGCACACCGGTTTCCTTCTCTACCAGCGAGGCCATGATCAGCGCCTGATATGGCTCGCTGTACGGCGCATCAGCGGAGCGGTTCTCCCACTCCTTGGCCAACACCTCGTCGAGGCGGTCGAAGGCTTTCTTCAGCAATTCGACGTCGGAAACACCGCGCACAAAGCGGTAGGTATCCGGGAAGAATCGCCCTTCCGGGAACAGCCCGCGATGGCCGATTTTCTCCATCACTTCGCTGTCGCTCAAGCCCTTGAGGGTCTGCTCGATCTTTTCGTCTTTTGCCAGCGCGGCACGGACCTGGTGGAAATTCCAGCCCTCGACCAGTGTCAGGCTGTACTGCACCACTTCGCCGCGCTTCCACAGGTCGATCAGACCGTTGACAGTCATGCCCGGCTGCATGCGGTATTCGCCGGTATGGATCGGTGTGCCGGCCAGATTGAAGCGCCAGTAGATGCGCAACCAGAAGGCGTCCTTGATGACCCCATCGGTTTCAAGTTCAAGAAAGGTACGGGTCGGCGTCGAGCCTTTCGGCACATCCAGCAGTTCTTCCTGCGTGATGTTCAGGGGCTGTTCCAGCGCCGAATGAATTTTCCAGGCGCTGGCGCCCATCAGCAGCCCTGCCAGAACCAGTCCGGTTTCCAGCAGCAGCAAGAGTTTACGTCTCACGAATCAGGCATCCAGTAGCGCACGGGCAATGGTTTGCAGTTTACGGGTGAGCGGGCCAACCGGCCAGCTCAGTGCAGCGTAGGCGCGTACCGGCCAGACGCCATACACGCTGTTGCACATAAAGACTTCATCAGCCCATTGCAGCTGTTCGAGGCTGATGTCGGTGATTTGGATAGGGATGGCCAATGACTCGGCCTGAAACAATATTTCAGCACGCATCACACCGGCCACGCCACAGCGCTTCAGATCCGGGGTGATCAGTACGCCGTCGCGCACCAGAAACAGGTTGCTGAATACGCCTTCGATGACGCGCCCGGCCTGATCAAGCATCAAGCCTTCGGCATGTTCGCCATCGTGCCATTCGGCGCGGGCGAGCACTTGCTCCAGACGATTCAGATGCTTGAGACCGGCCAGCAACGGCTGGTTGGATAACCGCGTGACGCAGGGAAACAGGCGCACGCCCTGCTCGCCATGCACAGCAGGATAAGCCGCAGGCGGACTGCCTTGCAGAATGCGTCGGCCCTGCGCCGCAGGATCGGGCGCGTAGCCACGCAAGCCGTCACCACGGGTGAGAATGAGCTTGAGCACGCCCTCGCCCATTGCCGCGGCATAAGCCAGTAGCTCGCTGCGAACCCGCTCGATATCCCCGGCGATGGCCAGACGCGAGCAGCCCTCGGCCAAACGCGTCAGGTGACGATCCAGCAATACCGGCTGGCCGCCGTGCACGGCAATGGTCTCGAACAGACCATCACCGTAAGCCAGGCCGCGATCTTTCAGCGACAGAGCGTCAGCCGGTTGACCGTCGACCCAGCTGTCCATCAACCGGCGAACCGGCGGAATGCCAACGTGCCGTTGGTGCCGCCAAACCCGAAGGAGTTGGACAGTACGACGTCGATGTCCATGTTGCGCGCAGTGTGCGGCACGAAATCGAGATCGCAGCCTTCATCCGGCTCATCGAGGTTGATGGTCGGCGGTGCCACCTGACTGTTGATCGCCAGTACGCTGAAGATCGCCTCGACCGCGCCCGCCGCACCCAACAGGTGACCGGTCATGGACTTGGTGGAGCTGACCGCCAGGTTGTAGGCGTGCTCACCGAACACGGTCTTGATCGCGTTGGCTTCGGCAAGGTCGCCGGCCGGGGTCGAAGTACCGTGGGCGTTGATGTACTGCACCTGGTCGATGTTGATCTTCGCATCGCGCAGCGCATTGGTGATGCAGCGGGCTGCACCGGCGCCATCAGCGGGTGGCGACGTCATGTGGAACGCATCGCCACTGGTGCCGAAGCCGATCAGCTCGGCGTAGATCGTGGCGCCACGGGCCTTGGCGTGCTCGAGTTCTTCGAGTACCAGCGCACCGGCACCGTCAGACAGCACGAAGCCATCACGACCCTTGTCCCATGGACGACTGGCGCGAGTCGGCTCGTCGTTGCGGGTCGACAGCGCACGGGACGCGCCGAAGCCGCCCATGCCCAGACCGCACGCGGCCATCTCGGCACCACCGGCGATCATTACGTCGGCTTCGTCGTACATGATGTTGCGCGCGGCCATGCCAATGCAGTGCGTACCGGTGGTACAAGCAGTGGAAATGGCGTAGTTCGGCCCCTGTGCACCCAGGTGGATGGACAGAAAACCGGAAATCATATTGATGATCGAGCCTGGCACGAAGAATGGCGAAATTCGACGCGGGCCCGTCTCATGCAGGGTACGGCTGGTTTCTTCGATGTTGGTCAGACCGCCGATGCCCGAGCCCATGGCCACGCCAATGCGCTCACGGTTGGCGTCGGTGACTTCCAGACCGGCGTTGCGAACAGCCTGAAAACCCGCGGCCAGACCGTACTGAATGAACAGGTCGAGCTTGCGTGCTTCCTTGACCGACAGGTATTCCTCGACATTGAAGCCCTTTACCGAGCCGCCAAAACGGGTGGAATAGGCAGAAAGGTCGGTGTGTTCGATCAGACCAATGCCACTGCGGCCAGCCAGAATGCCCTGCCAACTGCTCGGCACATCCGTGCCCAGTGGCGACAACATACCCATACCGGTGACTACGACGCGTCTACGCGACACAGCACTCTCCTTTTTCAAATGACGACTTTGCATCAGGCCTAAAGAAAAAACCGCACGCCATGATGGCAGTGCGGTTTTTCCATGACAGCAGACAACGATTACAAACTATTACGCCTGGTGGCTAGTAACGTAGTCGATTGCAGCTTGTACAGTAGTGATCTTCTCAGCTTCTTCGTCAGGGATTTCGGTCTCGAATTCCTCTTCCAGAGCCATCACCAGCTCAACGGTGTCAAGGGAGTCGGCACCCAGGTCTTCAACGAAGGAAGCAGTGTTGACCACTTCTTCTTCTTTAACGCCCAGTTGCTCGGCAACGATTTTCTTGACGCGCTCTTCGATGGTGCTCATACCTTGTTTTCACTCCTAATGGACAAATTCAGGCAGCTGGCCAGTGGGTAAGTGTATAGAAAGGCTTTTCAGCTTTTCAACTGAAAGCTTCACTCCTCAAACCCTGCGGCCCTCTGCCTATAAATAGATTGCAGCTTTATAACGGATTTTAGACAGCTCGTATGACATTTTTTTGAAGCAATCCGTCACATTTTACTTACATGTACATCCCACCGTTCACCGGGATTGTAGCCCCAGTGACGTATGCCGCACCGTCGGATGCAAGAAAAGCGACCACCGAGGCGATCTCTTGAGCTTGTCCCAGACGGCCCAGCGGAATCTGCGTCTGCAAGGCTTCACGCTGTGCTTCCGGCAGTTCGCGGGTCATATCGGTGTCGATGAACCCAGGGGTTACCGAGTTGACCGTAATCGAACGCGAACCGACTTCACGCGCCATCGCACGGCTGAAACCTTCCAGACCGGCCTTGGCGGCTGCATAGTTTACTTGGCCTGCGTTGCCCATGGCACCCACCACCGAGCCAATACTGATAATTCGGCCCCAGCGCGCCTTGGTCATGCCACGCAAAACGCCCTTGGAGAGGCGATACAGACTGTTCAGGTTGGTATCGATCACGTCGTACCATTCATCGTCTTTCATGCGCATCATCAGGTTATCGCGGGTGATGCCGGCATTATTGACCAGAATCGCCGGCGCGCCGAACTGCTCCTGAATGCTCGCGATCACGGCGGCAACGGATTCGTCGCTGGTGACGTTCAGCTCCAGGCCGGTACCTTGAATGCCGTGCTCCTTGAGCGTGGCAGCAATCGCCTCGGCACCCTTGGCGGAGGTCGCAGTGCCAACAACGATGGCGCCCTGACGACCCAGTTCCAGTGCGATAGCCTGGCCGATACCGCGGCTTGCACCGGTGACCAGTGCAACTTTACCTTGCAGACTCATGCAAGTTTCTCCTGATTCAGGCCAGCGCTGCACGGGCGGCAGCGAAAGCGTCTGGGGTATTGAGATTGGAAGTCGAAACGCCTTCGGCGCAACGTTTGTTCAGACCGGCCAGCACTTTGCCCGGGCCGCACTCGACCAGACTGGTAGCGCTTTTGGCAGCCAGCGTCTGAACCGATTCAACCCAGCGAACGGGCTTGTACAGTTGTTCGAGCAGATCACGCTTGAGGGTCTCCAGATCGGCCGGCACTTGCGCGCTGACGTTCTGTACGACCGGGATCTGCGGCGCCTGCCAGTCGATGGCGGCGATGGATTCGGCAAAGCGCTCGGCAGCCGGACGCATCAGTTCGCAGTGCGATGGCACGCTCACTGGCAACGGCATGGCACGCTTGGCGCCACGGGCCTTGCAGCCCTCGATGGCACGTTCAACCGCAGCCTTGGCGCCGGCAATCACTACCTGACCCGGCGAGTTGAAGTTCACCGCGCTGACCACTTCGCCCTGCGCCGCTTCGGCACAGGCTGCCAGCACGTCGGCATCTTCCAGACCGAGGATGGCAGCCATGCCGCCCTGCCCGGCCGGAACGGCTTCCTGCATCAACTGTCCACGGCGCTCAACGAGCCTCACCGCGTCAGCCAGGCTCAGGCTGCCGGCAGCAACCAGCGCGCTGTATTCACCCAGGCTGTGACCGGCAACAAATGCCGGACGCGCGCCACCTTCAGCCAGCCACAGACGCCACAGAGCGATCGAAGCGGTCAGAATGGCCGGTTGGGTTTTGTCGGTTTGATTGAGCAGCTCTTCCGGGCCCTGCTGGGTCAGTGCCCACAGGTCATAGCCCAGAGCAGCGGAGGCTTCTTTGAAGGTTTCGAGGATCAACGGATATTCCGCGCCCAGCTCGGCCAGCATGCCGAGGGACTGCGAACCCTGTCCTGGAAAGACGAATGCGAGGGAAGCAGACATGTAACAAGCCCCTAATGATCTTGTCGTCGAAAATGACGCCCCGTTGGGGACGCAAGAAACTGACAGTTGGATGGCCCTTTGAACCGGGCGGTCACATTTAAGCATTGTCCGACGAAAACGCCTAAGACAACAGATCCTCCAGACGACCGTGGAGGCGTTCGGGCAGGTTCTCCTGAATCTCGATCAGCGCGCGTTGAATCGCACTCTGAAAACCCTGAACCCCGGCCGAACCGTGACTTTTCACCACGATACCCTGCAAGCCGAGGAAGCTTGCGCCGTTATGTCGCGCCGGTGCGAGATCCGCCTGCAGGCGCTTCATCAATGGCAGGGCCAAAGCACCTACCACGCGGGAAGCAAAGTTTTTCCTGAACAAGGCCTCAATGCGCGCGGCGATCATCGTCGCCAGGCCCTCGCTGGACTTGAGCAGGATATTGCCGACAAAACCGTCACAGACCACCACATCCGCCTCGCCGCGATACAGGCCATCGCCCTCGACAAAACCGATATAGTTAATGCCGCGCGCCGCCTGCAACAAGGTCGCCGCCAGCTTGACCTGCTGATTGCCCTTGATGTCCTCGGTGCCGATATTCAGCAACGCGACACGCGGCCGGGCGATGCCCAGCGTCTGCGCCGCCACCGAGCCCATCACCGCGAACTGCAATAGATGCTCGGCGCTGCAATCGACGTTGGCGCCCAGGTCGAGCAACTGGCAATAACCCTTCTGCGTCGGAATCGCCGCCACCATCGCCGGCCGATCAATCCCCGGCAACGTTTTGAGCACGAAACGCGACAACGCCATCAAGGCCCCGGTATTGCCGGCACTGACACAGGCCTGAGCCTTGCCGTCACGCACCAGTTCAAGGGCGACACGCATCGACGAGTCCGGCTTGCCACGCAAGGCCTGGGTCGGCTTTTCGTCCATGGTGATGACTTCAGACGCCGGGACAATTGTCAGGCGCGCGCGATCGGCAGCCGATTGGCCGTTGATCAGTTCTTCAAGTAGGGAGGGTTGACCGACGAGGGTCAGGTGCAGCGAGGGCGTAGCAGAAAGGCAAGCAAGGCTGGCCTGAACAATGCTGCGGGGACCGAAGTCCCCGCCCATTGCGTCAATCGCGATGACTTGAGCGGACAAGTGATTACTCGTCAGCGCCCTTGTCGATCACTTTACGGCCACGGTATACGCCTTCTGGCGATACGTGGTGACGCAGGTGAACTTCACCAGTTGTTTTTTCTACAGACAGGGTGCTAGCCTCGAGAGCGTCGTGCGAACGGCGCATGTCACGGGCAGAGCGGGATTTTTTGTTCTGCTGAACAGCCATAATTGATTAACTCCTAAACGTTTGGGTCACGCTTTAACTGCGCCAATACACTGAACGGGTTGGACCGCGTTACCTCGTCCTCGCTCGGTTCGGGTTCATCTGCTCCCGCCGGCTGCTGGCATTCTTCCGGATGATGAGCAGGCACAATGGGCAAGGCGAGCAGAAGCTCCTCCTCGATCAGTGACTGCAGATCCAATGGATCTTCGCCCAGTTCCAGCACGTCATAACCTTTCGGTAACGACTGGGTATTCGCACCCTCCTTCACTACAGCGTAACTGCATTCGCTGTGGATCGGCAGGGTGACCAGCTCAAGACAACGCTGGCAAACCATTTTGACTTCGGTGTCGATAAAGCTGTGGATCACCACAGATTTACGTTCATCTCGTTCAAAAACGAATTTGGCCTGCACCGTACCGACATCGTCGGAAAGCGGGTCGCAGAGTCTCTTCAAATCGGCCAGCAGCAGTTCACCTTGAAGGGTGGTGCCACGGTCAGCCAATTTGCGCGGGTCAACGTGAGGTGGAATCGGGTCATTCAACATAGGCGCAGCATTATAGGGATGCACCCACCCATGTCAAAGGAAATTGTGCCCTGTCCGTCACTTGCGTGCCTCCGCTAGAATTCGCGCCTGCCTCAGGAGACGCCAATGCTGCCTTTATTACTTGCTTCCAGCTCGACCTATCGCCGGGAATTGCTCGCCCGCCTGCACCTACCGTTCGTCTGCAGCTCGCCGGATATCGACGAAAGCCACCGACCGGGCGAATCCGCCATCGAACTGGTCAAGCGCCTCGCCGAACAGAAAGCCCGCGCACTCGCCGCGAGCCATCCCGCTCATCTGATTATTGGCTCGGATCAGGTCGCAGTGCTCGGCGATCAGATCATCGGCAAGCCACACACCTTCGACAAGGCTCGCGAGCAACTACTCGCCGCCAGCGGCGCCAGCGTGACCTTCCTCACCGGCCTGGCGCTGCTCAACAGCCAGACCGGCCACTGCCAGGTCGACTGCGTGCCGTTTACCGTGCACATGCGTCAGCTCGACGAGGCGCGAATTGAACGCTACCTGCGCCTGGAGCAGCCCTACGACTGCGCCGGAAGCTTCAAGGCTGAAGGGTTGGGCGTGAGTCTGTTCCAGTCCACCGAAGGGCCTGATGCAACCAGCCTGATCGGTCTGCCGCTGATTCGCCTGATCGACATGCTGCTGGTCGAGGGCGTGCAAATCCCTTAACGCACAAAAAACCGGCCATTGAGGCCGGTTTCTTTTCAACACTGCACCAGGCTTAACGCAACGAAGGCCCGTGGAAACCCATCCACATCGCCAACTGCTCAGCCACGCTGGCACCGAGCTTCTTCGAGAAGCGGTCGAACGGCGATTCCTGCACAGTGAAATCCACCAGCTCTTTCTCGCCGATCACATCCCGCGCCACCGAACTGGCATTGCCCAGACCATCGATCAAGCCCAACGGCAGCGCCTGCTCGCCGGACCAGACCAGCCCGGAGAACAACTCCGGATGCTCCTTGTCCTTCAGGCGATCGCCACGACCCTGTTTGACACTGTTGATGAACTGCTTGTGCGTTGTATCCAGTACGGCCTGCCAGAACGCAGTCTCGTCAGGCTTCTGTGGCTGGAACGGATCCAGAAACGACTTGTGCTCGCCCGAGGTATAAGTGCGACGCTCGACGCCGAGCTTGTCCATGGTGCCGACGAAACCGTAACCGGCGGCCGTTACACCGATGGAGCCGACCAGACTGGCCTTGTCGGCATAGATCTGATCCGCAGCACTGGCGATGTAATAGGCACCGGACGCACCGAGATCGGAAATCACCGCGTACACCTTGGTATCCGGGTGCAGACCGCGCAGACGCTTGATCTCGTCATACACATAACCCGACTGCACCGGACTGCCGCCAGGACTGTTGATCCGCAGGATCACACCCTTGACCTTCTTGTCCTCGAAGGCTGCACGCAGGCTGCCGACGATGTTGTCAGCGCTCGCAGGCTCCTTGTCGGCAATCATGCCGGTGACGTCGATCAGCGCGGTGTAGTTCGGGCCACGGGTGGCGCTCTTTTCCATGTCCATCAGCGGCGTGAACAGGATCAGCGCGACAAACAGATAAACAAACGTCAGCAGCTTGAAGAAAATCCCCCAACGCCGTGAGCGACGCTGCTCCTGCACACTGGCCAGCAAAGTCTTTTCCAGCAGCTTCCAGCTTTTCTCGTCACCGTCGTCGGCACTTGCCTTGGCCGATGCTTTCCATTCGTCGGTCATGCGCTACCCCAGCAAAAACATATTAAGCCTGCTGCCTCAGCCAGGCGTGCAATTCACTAAAACGGTCGATCGACAGGCGCGGTTCGAACTGTTGCAGCGATTCAATCGACTGCGCACCGTAACTGACCGCCACCGACGCCATGCCTGCATTGCGCGCCATCAGCAGATCGAAGGACGAATCCCCGACCATCAACGCCTGCTCGGGACGCACGCCGCAATGGTCGAGAATCTGCTCGAGCATCAGCGGGTGCGGCTTGCTCGCGGTCTCGTCAGCGGCACGGGTGATATCGAAATAATCTTCCCAGCCATTGGCCTTGAGCACCCGATCCAGTCCACGACGATTCTTGCCGGTCGCGACCGCCAGGTGGTAGCCCTGCTCGCGAAACGACGCCATCGACTCCACTACGCCTTCGAACAGCGGCGAAGGCACGGCTTCTGCCGCGATGTAGTGGTCGGCGTAATACTCGCGAAACAGGGTCATCTCGGCATCGCTGATGTCCGGGTACAAGGTGCGGATCGCCTCGGGCAAGCCCAGACCGATGATGCCCTTGACGGCAAAATCATCACGCAACTCGAAACCGGAACGCGCGGACGCAGAATGCATCGCTTCGACAATCCGACCAATGGAATCAGCGAGGGTGCCGTCCCAATCGAAAATCAGCAGCTTGTAATCAGATGGGCGCACTCAATCGCTCCACGGTCTTGGCCCACATTTCATCCACTGGTGCTTGCAACTTGAGCTCACCGCCATCGGGCAGCGGCACGGTCAGCATGTAGGCGTGCAGGAACAGACGCTTGCCGCCCAGATCACGGATTTCCTTGCTGAAACCGTCATCGCCGTACTTGGTGTCGCCGGCAATGCAGTGCCCGGCGTGCAACGTATGGACGCGGATCTGATGGGTGCGACCGGTGATCGGCTTGGCTTCGATCAGAGTGGCAAAGTCGCCGAAACGACGCAGGACCTTGAACACGGTCACCGACTCCTTGCCCTCCTCCTCGTCGACCTCGACCATGCGCTCGCCGGAGCGCAGGTTGCTCTTGCCCAGCGCCGCACGGACTTGCTTGATCGAGGTCGCCCAGTTGCCGCGCACCAGCGCCATGTAGCGCTTGTCGACACCGTCACCGCGCAGGGCGGCATGCAAGTGCCGCAGCATGCTGCGCTTCTTGGCGATCATCAGCAGGCCGGAGGTGTCACGGTCGAGACGGTGAACCAGCTCCAGCTCTTTGGCATCGGGGCGCAACTGACGAAAGGCTTCGATGACGCCGTAATTCAAGCCACTGCCGCCGTGAACCGCAATGCCGGCGGGCTTGTTGATCACGATCAGGGCTTTGTCTTCGTAGACAATCGAGGCTTCCAGGCGCTGTAACAGGCCTTGAGCCAAGGGCACCGGTTCGTCGCGCTCAGGCACACGAACCGGCGGCACGCGCACGATATCGCCGGCCTGCAGCTTGTATTCGGGCTTGATCCGCCCCTTGTTCACGCGCACTTCGCCTTTACGCAAAATGCGGTAAATCAGGGTCTTGGGCACGCCTTTGAGCCGGGCAAGGAGGAAATTGTCGATTCGTTGGCCGGCATACTCCGGCGAGACTTCAAGCAGTTGAACGCCTGGAGTCGAAGGGGCAGTAGTTGTCATGCCGCGGATGATAACAATTTTTATGGAATTGAAGCACTTAATCATTGCTGCTATAGTCGCGAACGCCGCCAAAAGCGGCCTGGACAGCGGAACCACGGTCAAAAACCGGCCCTGACCAACGCAATTCACCAGGACGCGAGGCCGTCCTACGGGGCTTTCGCTACGTAACGGTGGAGTTTGCAGTTGTAACAAGCGCAGGTGACATGAGGCCTGAATTACACCGTCGAGCAGAGTTTTCACTCGCCTGACAGGCACACATTCAAGGCCAGTTCACAAAGTGCAGTCAGCTGCAGATGACCCCGAGCAAAAGCTTCGGAAACATCGCCTGAATTAGCCATGATGCGTGACCTCCCCTTTCGGAGCTCACGGTAAATGCCAACCCGCTGCGGATTCTGCGCGCGGCAGCACCCGAATTATCAGGGATACGTGTAGGGTGGAGATGCACAACCGCCGGACTGTGTAGCAATAGGCTTTATCAAGACGCTTCATCTCGTCCACAGCCGCTGGTTGATTCCTCCTCCTGACTGAGTGCTTAAGTAGCCACAGCAAGCAGGACGCGTACGTCGCGATATCGGCCCAATTGGCCTGACATCGCTGGACACGGGAATGGCCAACCACTCCCGACGCACCTGACACCGACCGTGAGAAGTCGTGTGTGCCGAACGCCGTTTCCGGCAGCCCGGAAACCGACGGTACTACATGAAAAGAATGCTGATTAACGCAACTCAACCCGAAGAGTTGCGTGTTGCACTGGTAGATGGCCAACGCCTCTACGACCTGGACATCGAATCCGGTGCACGCGAGCAGAAGAAGGCCAACATCTACAAAGGCCGTATCACTCGCATCGAACCAAGCCTTGAGGCTGCCTTTGTCGATTTCGGCTCCGAGCGCCACGGCTTCCTGCCCCTCAAAGAAATCTCCCGCGAATACTTCAAGAAAGCCCCTGAAGGCCGCGTCAACATCAAGGACGTCCTGAGCGAAGGCCAGGAAGTCATCGTTCAGGTCGAAAAAGAAGAACGTGGCAACAAGGGCGCCGCCCTGACCACCTTCATCAGCCTGGCCGGTCGTTACCTCGTGCTGATGCCGAACAACCCTCGTGCCGGCGGTATCTCCCGTCGCATCGAAGGCGAAGAGCGCAACGAACTGCGTGAAGCGCTGAACGGTCTGGTTGCTCCAGCCGACATGGGTCTGATCGTGCGCACTGCCGGCCTGGGCCGCAGCAGCGAAGAAATGCAGTGGGACCTCGACTACCTGCTGCAACTGTGGACTGCCATCAAAGAAGCCTCGCTGGATCGCTCCGCGCCATTCCTGATCTATCAGGAAAGCAACGTGATCATCCGCGCCATCCGCGATTACCTGCGCCAGGACATCGGCGAAGTGCTGATCGACAGCGTTGAAGCCCAGGACGAAGCCCTGACCTTCATCCGCCAGGTGATGCCGCAGTACGCCAGCAAGATCAAGCTGTACGAAGACAGCGTGCCGCTGTTCAACCGTTTCCAGATCGAAAGCCAGATCGAGACCGCTTTCCAGCGCGTCGTCGAACTGCCTTCCGGCGGCTCCATCGTCATCGATCCGACCGAAGCCCTGGTGTCCATCGACATCAACTCGGCGCGTGCCACCAAAGGCAGCGACATCGAAGAAACCGCGCTGCAGACCAACCTTGAAGCCGCCGAAGAAATCGCCCGTCAGTTGCGCCTGCGCGACATCGGCGGCCTGATCGTCATCGACTTCATCGACATGACCCCGGCCAAGAACCAGCGCGCCGTGGAAGAGAAAGTCCGCGAATGCCTGGAAGCCGACCGCGCTCGCGTGCAGATCGGCCGCATCTCGCGCTTCGGCCTGCTGGAAATGTCCCGTCAGCGCCTGCGTCCATCGCTGGGCGAAAGCAGCGGCATCGTCTGCCCGCGCTGCAACGGCACCGGCATCATCCGTGACGTCGAATCGCTGTCGCTGGCGATCCTGCGCCTGATCGAAGAAGAAGCCCTGAAAGACCGCACGGCCGAAGTGCGCGCTCAGGTGCCGATCCCGGTCGCCGCGTTCCTGCTCAACGAAAAACGCAACTCGATCACCAAGATCGAACTGCGCACCCGTGCCCGTATCGTCATTCTGCCGAACGATCACCTGGAAACCCCGCACTTCGAAGTTCAGCGTCTGCGTGACGACAGCCCGGAAGCTGCGACCAACCAGTCCAGCTACGAAATCGCTGCTGCCGCTGCCGAAGTCGAAGAAGTCCAGCCAGCCGCTGCGACCCGCACCCTGGTTCGCCAGGAAGCCGCGGTCAAGACTGCGCCGGCCCGTGCCAATGCGCCGGTGCCGACCGAAGTCGCCGCGCCTGTCGCTGCTGCACCGGCTCCGGTTGCCGCGCCAGAGCCAAGCCTGTTCAAAGGCCTGGTGAAATCGCTGGTCAGCCTGTTCGCGACCAAAGAAGAGCCAGCCGCTCCGGTCGTCGTTGAAAAACCGGCCACCGAGCGTCCGGCCCGCAACGAAGAGCGTCGCAACGGTCGTCAGCAGAGCCGCAACCGTAACGGTCGCCGCGATGAAGAGCGCAAGCCGCGCGAAGAACGTGCACCGCGTGAAGAACGCGCCCCACGCGAACCGCGTGAAGAGCGTCAGCCACGTGAAGCCCGTGAAGTTCGCGAGCCGCGTGAAGCCCGCAGCGAAGCGCCAACCGCCCGCGAAGAACGCGCACCACGCGCTCCGCGTGAAGAACGTGCACCACGTGCGCCGCGCGAAGACCGCAAGCCACGTGGCGAGCGTGAAGAGCGTGTACGTGAACTGCGCGAACCACTGGACGCCGCTCCGGCTGCACCCGTAGCAGCTGCCGCTGCCGCTGTGGTCGCAGAAGAACGTCCGGCCCGTCAGCCACGCGAAGAGCGCGCACCGCGCCCACCGCGTGAAGAGCGTCAACCACGTGCCGAGCAAGCTGCTGCTGCCGTTGCTGAAGAAGAAGTGAACAGCAACGAAGAGCAACTGCCGGAAGACGGTCAGGACAACGCCGAAGGCGATCGTCCACGTCGTCGCTCCCGTGGTCAGCGTCGTCGCAGCAACCGTCGCGAGCGTCAGCGTGATGCCAACGGCAACGTGATCGAAGGTTCGGAAGAGTCCGAGTCCGGCGAACACGCTGAAACAGCACCAAGCGCTGCCGATCTGGCTGCCGGCCTGGCCGTCACTGCCGCTGTTGCCAGCAGCGTGATCAGCGCTCCGGCCGAAGCACAGGCTCACGAGCAAGCCGAACGCGCCACCGCCGCTGTTCAGGAAACCGCTCCAGTGGAAGCGCCGGTTGTTGAGGCCACTACCCCAGTGGAAGTGGTTGCTGCTCCGGAAGTCGAAGTGGCACCGGTTCAAGAAACACTGCCTCAGGTTGAAGCTGCTGCACAACCTGCCGTTGAGGCGCCAGTCTTGGCCACAGAGCCGGTTGCTGAAACCGTCGCTGAAACCGTGACCGAAACCGTGCGTGAAGTTCGCGAAGAACAGACCGCGTTCAACTGGGTTGCCGAGCCTGCCGTCGCTGAAACGCCAGCGCCAGTCGTTGAAGCCCCAGTGGTTGAAGAAGCCAAGGCTGCCGCGCCAGTGGTCGAAGCCGCCGAACCTGCTCCAGCGCCAGTGGTTGAAACACCGGTGGTCGAAGCGCCAGTGGTTGCCGAAGCCCCTGCTCCAGTGGCTGAAGCCGCTCCCGTCAGCGCCCTGACGCCAAACGGCCGTGCGCCAAACGACCCACGTGAAGTGCGTCGCCGCAAGCGTGAAGCCGAGCGTCTGCAGAAGGAAGCCGAACTGGCTGCCGCTGCTGCTCCGGCTGCTGAAGTGGTCGAGGTTGCTGCCGTGACTGAAGAAGCGGTGGTTGAATCGGTGATCGCCGAAGCACCACGCTCCGTTCAGGACGCGGTCGAGCATCACCAGGCGACCGAGGAAAAACAGCACGAGCCTAAACCGCTCGTCTGATTCCGCAAGCCAATAAAAAGCCCCGCCTGAGCAATCAGGCGGGGCTTTTTCATGCCTCCAGTTCAAGCATCGCCCCGACTCCTTGTAGGAGTGAGCCTGCTCGCGATAGCGGTGTATCAGCCACCACAAATGACACTGACCCAACGCTATCGCGAGCAGGCTCACTCCTACAGAGGATTTATGCAGGGCTCAGGATTGAGGAAATACCAGAGACTCAGGCACATCGATATCCCACAACACCCCGGGATCATCCACCGCTACCTCAATCACCCTGCCCTGCTTGAACAAAGGCCTGGCGCCGCGATCACCACTCAATGCCTGCAAGCCCGGCCCGAACGAACGTCCGAACCCCACCGGATGCCCAAATTCGCCTTCCTGCACCGGCACACTAACCGCGTCATCGGTCATTGCCGCCACCACCCGCTCAATACTCGACGGCAGGATAAACGGCATGTCCCCCAACACGATCAGCCAGCCATCTGCATCCGGACAAACCGCGACGCCAGCCGCAATACTGTCACCCATCCCGGTCGATTCAATCGAGACCACGTCACAGCCATAAGCCTGAGCCATGCGCATCGCCTGCGGCCGTGCTTCAGTGGTCACCAGCACCCGCTTGTCGAGATTGGCCGGCAGACTCAGCAACACCTGCTCGATCACCGAGCGCACCGCGCCATCACGCCCGGTGCAATCGGCCAGCAACTTGTCCTTGTCGGCACCGGCAACCTGGCGAAAGCGACTGCCCTCGCCCGCCGCCAGCACAATCACTGCGATAGATCGACTCATGTGCCCTCCACGACTTTCTTCTGTTTCAACTCGACGCCGTTCTTGATCGCGACGATCTCCGCCAACAACGACAGAGCAATCTCCGCTGGCGAATGACTGCCGATGTGCAGACCGATCGGCCCGTGCAATCGCGCAATGGCAGCTTCTGACAAGCCCAGCTGAGCCAGATTGTCCCGGCGCTTCTGACTGTTGATCCGCGAACCGAGTGCACCGACATAGAAGGCCGGCGAATCGAGCGCGGTGAGCAACGCCATATCATCCAGACGGGGATCGTGAGTCAGCGCGACGATGGCTGTGCGTTCGTCCGTCTGAATGCTCAACACCGCGTCATCCGGCATACCCGGGACGAACCGTCCGTGGTGCTCTTCCCAGCCATAAACGAACTCGGTACGCGGATCGCAGATCAGCACTTCGAAATCCAGCAGCCGCGCCATATCCGCCACATAACGCGACAGCTGTCCGGCGCCGATCAACAACAGACGCCAGCGCGGACCATAAATGGCGCGCAGAGTCTTGCCGTCGAATTCGAGCGCATCGGATTTGCTCGCCGCCGACAGCAGCACCTCACCGGTTTCGATGTTCAGCTCGCGGGCGACAATTTCATGCGTTTCACAACGGGCGAGCAACTCGGCGACCCACGCCGGATCAGCGACCCGCTCCTCGGTCAGGCGCAGCGTGCCGCCACAGGGCAAGCCGAAACGCGCCGCTTCCTCGCGGGTGACGCCATAGGTAATCAGTTGCACTGGCGGGCCGTCGCTGGCGATGCGCCCGTCGTGCAGACGGGCGATCAAGTCATCCTCGACACAACCGCCGGACACCGAGCCGATCACCACGCCGTCCTCACGTAACGCGAGCATCGCGCCGGGTGCCCGGGGCGCAGTGCCCCAGGTCTGCACCACGCTGAACAGCACCACCCGCTGCCCGGCGCGGCGCCATTCGAGCACGCTGCGCAGGACGTTGAGATCGGCGCTGTCCATTACGCCTGCGCCTTCTGCCAACCCTGCAACTGATAACGCACCGGCAAGTTACGGATGCGCCGGCCGGTGGCGGCGAAGATCGCATTGCACAGTGCCGGCGCAATCGGCGGCACGCCGGGTTCACCGACACCACCCAACGGCACGTCGCCCGGCGGCGTCACCAAATGCACCGCGATTTCCTTCGGCGCCAGCGACATGCGCGCCACTTCGTACATATGGAAGTTGTCCTGCTGGACCTTGCCATCCTTGAAGCTGATTTCACCCAGCACCGCGTTGCCCAGGCCCATCACGCAGGCGCCCTCGAACTGCGAACGGATACGTTCAGGGTTGATCTGCGGCCCGCAATCAACAGCGATGTCAGCCTTGTGCACGATCAGCGTACCGTCGTCCTTGACCTCGACTTCGATCACCGCCGCCACATAGGTGACGAAGCTGTAATGCACCGCCAGACCGAGGCCTCGGCCCTTGGGCAATTGGCGCCCCCAGCCGGCAGCCTTGGCCGCGGTTTCCAATACCGTGCGCATGCGCCCGGTGTCGATCGGGTAGCGCTCGGGGGATTCGCCGTAGTTCCACTCCTCACTCAGGGTACGCGGGTCGATCTGCCGATCCGGGCCGAGCAACTTGATCTGGTACTTGAGCGGATCGACGCCAGCCTTGTGCGCCAGTTCGTCGACGAAACTCTGAATCGCAAAACCGTGAGGAATGTTCGACACCGAGCGATACCAGCCGACGCGGGTATGCACCGTGGCTTCGGGGTTTTCCAGGCGCACGCTGGGAATCGCGTAAGCCATATTGGTGAAACCCATGCCCAGTTCGAACGCCGCTTCATGGTTCATGCCCGGGGCGAACAGCGCAGTGATGCTCGGCGCCACTGTGCGATGCAGCCAGCCGGAGGGCATGCCGTCCTTGCCGACAGCGGCTTTCAAATACTCGGCGGACACCGTGTGGAAATACGAGTTGTGGATGTCATCCTCGCGGGTCCATTGCACCCGCACGGCTTTACCGGGGAACTCCTTGGCAAGGATCGCTGCTTCGACGACGAAATCCGGCTTCGATTTACGGCCGAAACCGCCACCGAGCAGCGTGACGTTGAAGGTGACATTGTCGAACGGCAGCCCGAGGCGCTCGGCGATGCGCTCGCGAGTTACCTGCGGCGCCTGACTCGGCGCCCACGCTTCACACACACCTTTGTCGTAGCGCGCGATGGCAACCATCGGCTCCATCGGTGCCTGCGCCAGATGCGGCAGATAGTAGGACGCTTCGAGACTGCTCGCTGCGCCGCTCAGGGCTTTGTCGATATCGCCAGTGTTGCGTACCATTTTGCCGGGTTTGCGCGCCGCTGCTTCCAGTTCCTTGCGATAAGCGATCGAGTCATAACTGGCGTTGGGGCCGTCGTCCCACTCGATCTTCAGCGCCTCGCGGCCCTTGATCGCCGCCCAGGTATTGCTGGCAATCACCGCTACGCCGCCCAGCGGCTGGAATTCCGAAGGCAGCGGACGGCTCTCGATCTGCATGACCTTCAGCACACCCGGAACCTTCAGCGCAGCGCTGTCATCCAGCGACTTGACCTTGCCGCCGTACACCGCCGGACGGGCGATGGTGGCGTAGAGCATGCCGTCGAAATGCACGTCCGCGCCGTACACCGCGCGCCCGTTGACGATATCGGCACCGTCGATGGCTTTGGTGCCTTCCTTGCCGATGTAGCGAAACTCCGACGGCTGCTTGAAGCGCAGGCTGTCACGGGCCGGCACCGCCAGTGCACTGGCGGCAGCGGCAAGTTCGCCGTAACCCAGCTCGCGACCGGACGGTTTATGCAGGACTTTGTGCAGCTGCGCCTGGCACTCGCCCACCGGCACCTGCCATTGCGCGGCGGCGGCTTGTTCCAGCATGGTCCGGGCCGCCGCGCCGCAACGACGCATCGGCTCATACCAGTGACGCATGCTGCGCGAACCGTCAGTGTCCTGGTTGCCGAAACGTACTTCGTCACCCGGCGCCTGTTGCACTTTGACCTTGGCCCAATCGGCGTCCAGTTCGTCGGCAACTACCATGGTCAGGCTGGTGCGCACACCCTGGCCCATTTCCGAGCGGTTGCAGACCACGGTGACCGTGCCATCCGCGGCGATGCTGACGTAGACCTTGGGATCGTCGATCCAGCCATTGGGCATGCCGTCGGCACCGAACTTCTTCGGCGCGTCTTCAGCCAGTGCATCCTGCCAGCCCCAACTCGCGGCCAGCACCAATACGCCCGTAGCGCCAACGCCTTTGAGAAAACCGCGACGGCTGAGATTGCTCAGGGCGAAATCATTCGGCAAGCGGCTCATGCCTTGGCCTCCTTCAAGTGAGTGGAGGCCTGGCGGATCGCGGTCTTGATCCGGTTGTAAGTGCCGCACCGGCAAATGTTGCCGACCATTGCCTCTTCGATCTGCTCGTCGCTCGGATCGGGGTTGGTCTTGAGCAACGCGGTGGCGGACATGATCTGCCCGCCCTGACAAAAACCACACTGCGCCACGGCGCTATCGAGCCAGGCTTGCTGCACCACCTGCCCGACCGGATCGGCGTGCAGATTGTCGATGGTGGTGACGTTTTGCCCGACCACCGAGCCGATCGGCGTGATGCAACTGCGCGCCGGCAAGCCGTCGATATGAATGGTGCAGGCACCGCACAGGCCCATGCCGCAGCCGAATTTGGTGCCGTTGTATCCGGCGACATCACGGATTGCCCACAGCAGCGGCATGTCTTCGGTGACGTCCAGTGGGTGATCCTGGCCATTGAGTTTCAGGGTAATCATGGGCACGCCCGCATATTCTTGGTGGTTATGGGGTCGAGCAGAACTGGCGGTGGTTCACGCAGATCGACTCAGGCTAATGGGCCAATACACATCAGTGAAGCCGAACACTGAGCCTGTGGCGAGGGTGCTTGCTCCCGCTGGACTGCGGAGCAGGCCCTTCTTGAAAGCTGGGCCGCTACGCGCCCCAGCGGGAGCAAGCTCCCTCGCCACAGGGTCATCGCTGACTGATATGTGGTTGGCACAGGCTCTCTTGTGCCGACGCGAACGTCTGCACCGGGCCTTTGGTGGAGCAAATGACGGTTATCGTTAGCTGGCTAAGTTAACCCACCGTTAATAAAAAAGCCCTGCACTTTTTGTTCAGTGCAGGGCTTTGGATACCGACCTGAAGCGTAGCCTCAATAGCGGTTCGGCTCCATTTCCAGTTCGACATTGAAACGTTCGGCAATATCTTTCTGGATGCGTTGCGCCAGCTCCAGCAATTGCAGACCGGTCGCGGTGCCGTAGTTGACCAGCACCAGCGCCTGCAATTTATGCACGCCGGCATCGGCCTCGCGGAAACCTTTCCAGCCAGCGCGCTCGATCAACCAGCCGGCGGCCAGTTTCATCTGCCCGTCCGCTTGCGCATAGGCCACCAGATCCGGGTGCTGCGCCTTGATCTGCTCGACCAGCGCGGCCGACACCAGCGGATTCTTGAAGAAACTGCCGGCATTGCCGAGCACCGCCGGATCCGGCAGTTTTTCGCTGCGGATACTGCAGATCGCGCGGCTGACGTCGCTGGGTGTCGGTTGCTCGATGCCTTGCTCGGTCAGGCGCTGACGCACCGGGCCGTATTCCAGATGCAGATGCGCAACACGATCGAGCTTGAAGCGCACCCGCAGGATCAGCCAACGCCCCGGCTGCTGCTTGAACAGGCTGTCGCGGTAGGCGAAGTTGCATTCTTCCAGGCTGAAGTCGCGCAGCTCGCCGGTCTGGCGATCCAGCGCGGTCAGCCCGGCGAACACATCCTTGATCTCGACGCCGTAGGCGCCGATGTTCTGCATCGGCGCCGCGCCCACGGTGCCGGGGATCAGGCTGAGGTTTTCCAGACCGGAAAAACCCAGCGCCAGCGTGTGCTGCACGAACGGGTGCCATGGCTCACCGGCTTCAGCCTCGATCACCACGCGGCTGCCGTCATCGCTGATCAGCCGAATGCCACGGCTGGCCATGCGCAGCACCAGTGCAGGGATGTCCGCGGTCAGCAGCAGGTTGCTGCCGCCGCCGATCACCAGCAATGGCAGGTCATGGGCAGTTGAATAGGCCAGCGCTTCGCGCACGTCGGCATCGCTGTGGGCCTCGGCGAACAACTGCGCGCGAACGTCGACGCCGAAACTGTTGAACGGTTTCAGCGAAACCTGTGATTGAAGCTGCAAACTCATAACCGGCCCTTCACTTCGATCAACACTTGGTCACAGGCTGCCTCGATCAGATCCAGTACCTGCTCGAAGCCCTGATCGCCGTCGTAGTACGGATCCGGCACTTCATCGACCACACCGGCATAACGCCGCAGGAACAGGTCCAGCTCGGCCTTGCCGGTGGACGGCTGCAGCGCCTTGAGGTTGCGCAGGTTGCTGTTGTCCATGGCCAGAATCAGGTCGTAACTGGCGAAATCGGCGCGGCTGACCTGCTGCGCGCGTTGCGCCGACAGGTCATAACCACGCACTTTGGCTGCAGCCTGGCTGCGCTTGTCCGGCGGATTACCGACGTGCCAGTCACCGGTGCCGGCGGACGCCACTTCGACCTGATCCGCCAGCCCCGCTTCGCGCAATTTGTGGCGTAGCACGCCTTCAGCAGTGGGCGAACGGCAGATGTTGCCCAGGCACACGAACAGAACGCGCATCAGGCCTCCAGCAGGCGACGAACGCGCTCGAGGTCTTCAACGGTGTCGACGCCGGTTGGCGGCGCGATCAACGCGTCGGCGACATGAATCCGCACGCCATGCCACAAGGCACGCAGTTGTTCGAGGGATTCAGTGTTTTCCAGCCAGCACGGGCCCCAGCTCACGAAGTCCTGAAGGAACCCGGCGCGGTAGGCATAAATGCCGATGTGGCGACGGTACGGCACGCCTTCCGGCAACTGCTCGCGGCTCTTGGCGAAGGCATCGCGGGCCCACGGCAAGGTGGCGCGGCTAAAGGTCAGCGCCAGACCATTGAGGTCGCTGACGACCTTGACCACGTTCGGGTTGAACAGGGTTTCGACGTCTTCGATCGGCTCGGCCAGGGTGGCCATGCGCGCTTCGGTGTGGGCCGCGAGATTGGCCGCGACCTGATCGATCACGCTCGGCGGGATCAGCGGCTCATCACCCTGCACGTTGACCACGATCGCGTCCGGTGCAAGACCCAGCTTCGCCGCGACTTCCGCCAGGCGGTCAGTCCCGGAATTGTGATCTTCACGGGTCAGCACTACTTCCGCGCCGAACACTTTGCAGGCCTCGACGATGCGCGCATCGTCGGTCGCGACCACCACACGGCTGGCGCTGCTTTTGCTCGCCTGCTCCCAGACATGCTGGATCATCGGCTTGCCGGCGATATCCAGCAGCGGTTTGCCTGGCAGGCGGGTCGAGGCGTAACGCGACGGGATGACAACGGTGAAAGCAGTGGTCATTTATCCAGACGCTCGTCAGTGGTCAGGGTGCGCGCTTCGCTTTCGAGCATCACCGGGATGCCGTCGCGGATCGGATAGGCCAGACCGGCGCCCTTGCTGATCAGTTCGGTCTTGTCGGCGCTGAGCTTGAGCGGGCCTTTGCAGATCGGGCACGCGAGGATGTCGAGCAATTTGGTGTCCATGAACATTCCCTGGATGAAGAGTTAAGGCAAAAGACGATCGGGCAACAGGCGCATCAATTGGGTGTCGAACCAGGCCACGAAGGCCGGTGACGGCACGGCATCGACCGCCAGATACCACCAGTCGTCTGCTGCGAAGGCACGGCACTTCACCGCGTCCTTTTCGGTCATCACCAACGGCAATGACGGTGTGAAATTCAAGGCCTGCACGCTGTATTCGGCGTGGTCGGCAAACGCATGGGGGACTGCTCGCCAGTCTAGCGCTTCGAGGGTATTGAAGAAACGTTGCGGATTGCCGATCCCGGCCACCGCGTGCACCGATTGACCGGGCGAAAAATGATCGAGCGGCTTGCGCTCGCCACTGCGCAGATTGACCAGCGCCGTCGGTTGCAGGCGAAACGCGAAGCCATCTTCGCGATCCGCAGTGGCACCGTTGAACAGCACGCCATCGACGCTTTGCAGGCGTTCGATCGGCTCGCGCAACGGACCGGCCGGCAGGCAGCGCTGGTTGCCCAAACCACGGGCGGCGTCGATCAGCACCAGCTCCAGATCCCGCGCCATACGGTAATGCTGCATGCCGTCGTCAGACAGGATCAGGTCCAGCGGTTCACTGGCGAGCAAGGCTTTGACCGCCGCGCTGCGATCAGGGTCGATCATCAGCGGTATGCCGGTGCGCTGCACGATCAACAGCGGCTCGTCGCCCGCGATCTCGGCGCTCTGCTCGGCGGTGACCCGCCACGGCAGTTGCGGTGGTTTGGCGCCATAACCTCGGCTGACCACACCAACCCGCAGACCGGCGCGTCGGCAATGCTCGATCAGCCACAGAATCATCGGTGTCTTGCCGGTGCCGCCGACGGTGATGTTGCCGACCACGATCAACGGCACCGGAGGCTGATAGATCTGGCCTTCACCGTCAAGAAAACGCTGACGCTTGTTGACCACTACGCGGCGGTAGAGCATTTCCAGCGGCCGCAGCAGTGTCAGGGCCGGATGCCCCTGATACCACGCGGCGAGCAAACGATCGGACAGGCTCATCAGGATTTGGGCGCCGCCTCGACCGTGGTCATGCGCAAATGGCTGAAACCGAGCTTGCCGGCCGCGTCCATGGCGGTGATCACCGATTGGTGTTGGGTCTTGCCGTCGGCACTGATCGACAACGGCATGCTGGTGTCACCGTTGGCTTCTTTCTGCATGGCTTCCATCAGCGTCGCCAGGTCATTCTTCGGCAGAATCTTGTTGTTCACCGAGAACACGCCTTCGGCGCTGATCGCGACATCCAGTTGCTTGAGCTGCTGATCTTCGGCGGGCGAACCGCTGACCGATTCCGGCAGATCGACGCGCAACTGTGTCTCGCGGGTGAAGGTGGTGGTCACGACGAAAAACAGCAACAGGATGAACACCACGTCGATCAGCGACGCGAGGTTAATATCGATCGTTTCCCGGGGTTTGCGACGGAATTTCACGCTTTGTCCCCGGCCAGATCGACGTCACGGTCGCCCTGCACCACTTCGACCAGTTTGATCGCTTCCTGCTCCATGCCCACCACCAGCTCATCGATGCGGCGTTGCAGGAAACGGTGGAAGAACACCGACGGAATACCGACCATCAGGCCCGCCGCGGTGGTGATCAGTGCCTTGGAAATACCGCCGGCCAGGACCGAGGCGTTGGTGGTCATGCCGGAACCGGTGAAGGCGCTGAAAATGTCGATCATGCCCAATACCGTGCCCAACAGGCCCAGCAACGGCGACATGGCGGCAATCGTGCCCAGCGCGTTGACGTAGCGTTCGAGCTCGTGAATCACCCGCGCGGCGGCTTCTTCGATGCATTCCTTCATGATCTCGCGACCATGCTTGGAGTTGGCCAGGCCCGCGGCGAGGATTTCACCCAGCGGCGAGTTGGCGCGCAATTCCTTGAGCTTTTCTTTATTGAGCTGCTTGTCCTTGATCCAGACCCAGACCTGACCCAGCAGATGCTCGGGGGTGACGCGGCTGGCGCGCAGGGTCCACAGACGCTCGGCGACAATCGCCATGGCCGCGATGGAACTCAGAATGATCGGCAACATCATCCAGCCGCCGGATTTGACCAATTCCCACACAGTGACAGTCCCCTCGAAAAAGTGCGCCACTTTACCATACCGGTTCGCGATTAAGACCCGCTGCCCCGACGACCTGATGCCGCATTCGGCGATCCCGCGATCAATGGTGTTTCAGCGCCAGAAACGCCGTTGTTGACGCATCAGCCACGGCGCCTGAAAGCCGCCCAGGCGCAGTTGAATGGCGCCGTGCTGCGCGCTGTCGTAGATGCGCAGCCCTTGCTGGCGATAACGCGCGAGCACCAGCGGGTGCGGATGACCAAAGGAATTGCCCTGCCCCCGGGAGATCAGCACCGAATGCGGACGTAATGCCCGCAGCAAAGCCATCGAAGAGGAACTGCGGCTGCCATGGTGCGGCGCTTGCAGCCAGTGCGTCGGCAGCGCCAACGGACTTTCCAGCAAAACCCGTTCGGCAGCCGTGTCGATATCGCCGGTCAGCAGCAGCCGCTCGCCATTGGCCTCGATCTGCAACACACAGGAGCGCTGATTGCTGTCATGGGCCGCCGACCATTGCCACAGCTGAAAACTGACCCCGTCCCACTGCCATTGACGTCCACTTTCACAGGCCTCGGCCTGCAGGATGGCGGGCAGCCCCGGCGGATCGCCGCTGATCACCCGCGTCACTTTCAAGCCCCGCGATACTGCCAACGCACCACCGGCATGGTCGGCGTCGGCATGACTGAGCAGCATCAAATCAATGCGCTCGACCCCCAGTTTGTGCAGCGCCGGCAGCACCACCCGCTCCCCCAGATCGAAATCGCCGAAGCGTGGACCGGCGTCGTAGAGCAACGCGTGATGACGCGTGCGGATCAGGATCGCCAGGCCCTGACCGACATCGAGCTGCCAGACATCGGCCTGGCCCTCGGCTACTCGCTCGCGCGGCGGCGCCAGCAGAATCAACAGCAACGGCCAGCCCAACGGTCGCAACGGCACCCCACGCGGCAACAGCAACAGCAAGGCGCCGAGACTGCCGAGCAGCAAAACCCACCACGGCAGCGACGGCGAGATCCACGCCGGCCAAGCCCCGGCGATCAGCGACAAGCCACGAAACAGCCAGTCGATCAAACCACCGGCCAGCCACAACAAGCCTGCACCGACGTAAGGCACCGGCAACAACAGCGTGCCGAGCAGCGCCGGTGGCAGCACCAGCAGACTGACCCACGGCACCGCGAGCAGATTTGCCAATGGCCCGCTGAGGCTGATCGGCAGGTTCAGCGCCAGCAACACCGGGCACAGACCCAGCGCAATCAGCCATTGCGCGCGGGTCCAGGTCTGCCACCATTTCCACGCGCCGAGTCGCCCGCCGAAGGTGAAAATCAAAATCCCCACCGCGGCGAACGACAGCCACAAACCCGGACGCAAACTGGCTAACGGGTCGAGCAACAGCAACGCATCGAATGCCAGCAACAGCGGCCACCACGCGCCGAGATGGCGAAAGCGCAGGCGCCACAACAACACCAGCCCGACCATCACGCAGGCCCGTTGCACCGGTACATCAAACCCGGCGAGCAAGCCGTAGCCGAGCGCCGCGGCAAACGCCAGCCCGCAGGCCCATGGCAGCCATGGCCAGCGCAGCGGCCACCAGCCGTAGCGCGCCAGCCCGGCGACCAACAGATAGATGACCGCTGCCAACATCCCGATGTGTTGACCGGAAATCACCAGCAGATGCACGGTGCCGGTGTCCTGCAGGATCTGCCAATCCTCGCGACTGAGCCCGGAGCCGTCGCCGAGCACCAGTGCCGCCAATGCACCGCCCCGGCCTTGGGCATCGACTGCCAGCAAGCGCTGACGAATGCTGTCGCGCCATGCCCAATTTGCCTCGGCCAGGCGCTGACCATCCTTGATCGTGCCGGTCGCGCCGATGCGTTGCGCCAACAGCCAGGCTTCGTAATCGAAGGCGTCGGGATTGAGCAAACCACCGGGGCGCCTGAGCTTCACCGCCAGGCGCCAGCGCTCGCCGCTGTTGAGCGGCGGCCCGGCGTACCACGCCAGACGCATCAACGACGGCAATTTTTCGTGTCGCGAGCGGGCATCGGCCAACTCGAACCGCACCACGCCCTCGCTGGTTTGCGGCAAACCGACCACCCGCCCTTCGACCCAACGGGTTTCGCCGTCAAGCGCTTCCGGCAGGCGATCATTCAACGCCCATTGCGCACTGACGCACGCCCAGGTGAAACCGAATAGCAGAAACGCCAGGGGATAGCTGCGAAACGGCAGCAACATCAGTCCCACCAACGGCAACAACATCATCAACCCGACCGGCGGTAAAACCGGCAAAAAAACCGGAACCAGCAGACCGACTGCCAGCGCCATCATCCCTGTGCGCATAAGCCCGTCCTTGAGAGTTCCTGCATTAGGCGTAGCTGGTATGAGGGCGGGTCGTCGTCAACAATTGTCACAAAGTCTGAATGGGCGCTTCGTAGAATCCAGACATACTTGCCGCCTTAACCGACCGAGAAGCCTTATGCCCCGGCGCTTATTCAAACGTTACATGCCCGATCCGACGAGCATCAGGGAACACAAATCCTTACGCTTTCTCGGCAAGTTGCTGCATGACCCGAACCTCTGGCACCTCAATCGGCATTCGGTGGCCCGGGCGATGGCCGTCGGCCTGTTCGCCGCGTTCCTGCCGATTCCGGCGCAGATGCTGGTGGCGGCGGCACTGGCGATCACCGTGCGCGGCAACATGCCGATTGCCGTCAGCCTCGTGTGGCTGACCAACCCGATCACCATGCCGGCGGTGTTTTTCTGTACTTATCAGGCCGGAGCCTGGTTGATGAATGTGCCCGCCCGCACCCTGCCCGATTCGTTGACCTGGGAATGGATCAGCGGAGAGTTGTCGACCATGTGGCAGCCGTTTTTGCTCGGGTCGGTGGTATGCGGGCTGCTACTCGGCATCCTCGCCTACTTCACGGTGATGCTGTACTGGCGCTGGTGGGTGGCGCGGCAATGGGCGCGGCGCAAGAAAAGCCGCAAGTCTTGAATGCAAAACGGCCTCCGCAGTGGAGGCCGTTTTTTTGTAGCGTCTGAATAGGCCCCATCGCGAGCAGGCTCACTCCTACATAGGAACGCGCCCTTCTGTAGGAGTGAGCCTGCTCGCGATGGCAGCGACGCGGTTTCGGATCAGGTCCGCATCCCGCGCCCACTCACCAGCAACCGCGCACAACCGAGGTACAACACCACCGTCGCCACCAGCATGAAGGTGATTGCGATACCGATGCGGATATCCGATACGCCAAGAATGCCGTAACGGAAGGCATTGACCATATGCAGCACCGGGTTGGCCAGCGACACGGTCTGCCAGAACGGCGGCAGCAAGGTGATCGAGTAGAACACGCCACCGAGGTAAGTCAGCGGGGTTAGCACAAACGTCGGGATGATCGAGATGTCATCGAAGTTGCGCGCAAACACAGCGTTGATGAAGCCGAGCAGCGAGAAGATCGTCGCGGTCAGCACCACCACAAGGATGGTCACGCCCAGGTGATGCACCTGCAGATGAGTGAAGAACAACGACAGGATGGTCACGATCACCCCGACCATCAAGCCACGCAGCACGCCGCCAATGGTGAAGCCGATCAGAATCGTGTGCGGCGACACCGGCGAGACCATCAGTTCCTCGATGGAACGCTGGAACTTGCTGCCGAAGAAGCTCGAGACCACGTTGCCGTAGGAGTTGGTGATCACCGACATCATAATCAGCCCCGGCACGATGTACTCCATGTAACTGAAGCCACCCATGCCGCCAATCTGCTTGCCGATCAGGTTACCGAAGATCACGAAGTACAGAACCATGGTGATCGCCGGCGGCAGCAGGGTCTGCGGCCAGATCCGCGTGAAGCGTTTGACCTCGCGATAAACGATGGTCTGGAGGGCGACGAGGTTGGGGCGGAACTCGGAACTCATACCGCCACCTTCGACAGATTCTTCTCTACCAGAGACACGAACAGCTCCTCGAGGCGATTGGTTTTGTTACGCAGGCTCAGCACTTCGATGTTCTGCTGCGCCAATTGAGTGAACAGCGCGGTGATGCCCATGGATTTGTCGACCTGGACTTCCAGGGTATGGCCGTCGAGCAACCGGGCGGGATAGCCGATCAATTGCGGCGCGGCGTGCAAGTCGTTTTTCAGATCCAGCAGGAAGGTCTCGACGTGCAACTGGCCCAGCAACTGTTTCATGCTGGTGTTCTCGACAATGGTGCCGTGGTCGATGATGCCGATGTTGCGGCACAGCTGCTCAGCCTCTTCCAGATAGTGCGTGGTGAGGATGATGGTGATGCCTTTCTGGTTCAGCTCGGTGAGGAACGTCCACATCGAGCGACGCAGTTCGATGTCGACGCCAGCGGTCGGCTCATCAAGGATCAGCAGGCGCGGCTCATGCACCAGGGCGCGAGCAATCATCAGTCGGCGTTTCATGCCGCCGGACAGCGAACGCGACGGCACATCGCGCTTGTCCCACAGGCCGAGCTGGGTCAGGTACTGCTCGGCGCGTTCCTTGGCGATCTTCGCCGGGATGCCGTAGTAACCGGCCTGGGTCACGACGATGTCGAAAGTCTTTTCGAACTGGTTGAAGTTGAATTCCTGGGGCACCACACCGATCGAGCGCTTGAGCGCGGCGGGGTTCTTGTCCAGGTCATGACCGAAGATATTCACCGTGCCGCTGGTCTTGTTGACCAGGGTCGAGAGAATGCCGATGGTCGTGGATTTGCCGGCGCCGTTGGGGCCGAGCAAGGCGAAAAAGTCACCTTCGGCGACGTCCAGATCGATACCACTCAAGGCCTGGAACCCGTTGCCGTAGGTTTTGGTTAGCTGCCGGATGGACAGAGCGGAACTCATATCGGATTTACGCACCAAGAAGGGAAGAAAAGGAAAGATTGGGCCGGGCGGCAAACAAAACAACCACGGCGCATGAGCGCAATGGTGCTTGCCGCCGCCACACAAGTACAGTCAAGAGTGTCGATAGTTATTATCAAGTCAACGCGGTCATGACTGCTTTCTGATAAGCCGGACGCTGCTTCAACCGTGCATACCAAGCCTGCAGATGCGGCTGCGCGGCACGTTCGATGGGCATCTCGAACCAGGCATAAATGAAACTGCCCAGCGGAATATCGCCCATGCCGATTTCGCTGCCGGACAGATATGGCTGGCTGGCGAGGGCCTGATCGGCCATGGCCAGTAGCGCGGTGCATTCCTTGATTGCGGCGTTGATCGCCGGCCAGTCCTGCTGGTCCGCTGGGGTACGCAACACGCCCCAGAACACGGTGCGGAACGGCCCGGCAAAACTCGAGGTGGTCCAGTCCATCCACTTGTCCGCGATGGCCCGGGCTTGCAGGTCTGCCGGATACCAGGCGCTGTTCGGCGCATGTTTGGCCAGCAGGTAACGGACGATCGCATTCGATTCCCACAGCACGAAGCCGTCATCCTCGATCACCGGCACCCGGCCGTTCGGGTTCATCGCCCGGTATTCAGGCGTGTCGACCACACCAAAGGCGCCACCGGCGTCAATCGCCTCGTAGGCCAGGCCCAGCTCTTCGGCGGCCCACAGTGGCTTCCTGACATTCGATGAGTTTTTCCGTCCCCAGATCTTCAGCATGACCGCCTCTTTTCCAATGCGTGGGCAGGCAGCATACGCCGGATCAGACCCGACTCAAATCACTCTGCATATCGCCCAAGACCTTCGCCTGATGTTCGCCGAACAGATGCGGGTAGCACTTTTCCAGGTGTTCGAAAAAGAATCGCTCCGGCACATCGGCGAACTGGCCGTGATCGACCAGATATTCCATCAGCAGCGCGCCGTCACGGTTGTACGGGTGGAAAACGCTGTCGTTGATCCCGTCAAAGTCCAACGGTGCGACGTTGAACAGCTCACAAAGTTGCTGATTGAAGGCCGGCGTGGCTTTGACCCAGCGCTCGTTGAGAAACAGCTCGGTGTAGCCGTGCATGGCAAACACATCGCTGCGCAGCAGTTCCAGCAGACGCGGGGTCGACAGGTGATTCTTGACGTCGGCCAGACCGATGCGTGCGGGAATGCCGCAATGCCGTGCGCACCCGGCCAGCAATGTGGCCTTGGGCACGCAATAGCTTTCCCCGGTGGCCAGCGCATAGCTGCCGCACAGGGTTTGCGGGTCGAGGCTGAAGGTATACGGGTTGTAGCGCACCGCTTCACGCACGGCGTAATAGAGACTGATCGCCTGCGCGAGCGGGTCGCGGCTGGCACCACGCTGTTGTTCGGCGAACTCCACCACCGCCGGGTGGTCACTATCGATGAAGCGGCCGGGGCTCAGATACTCGCGCATGACGATGTTCTCCTGGGTGAGCCCCGAGTCTAGCGACAGCTCAAGCACAGAGATAACGACGTTTCGGCCAAACATGCACGCAAAGACGCGGGAACGGCGAACGATTTCCTACGGGTGTTGCCCACCGAACCTACGAAAACCATCCGGGGTTTCCCACGAGTTCAATCACCATGTTCTGACCACCCCGTTTTACAGATGCCGTCTAAGCTCTGGAGGGTCGGTTTGCCTTGGTTCACGGAGGATTACATATGCTGTTGTTGTGGATACTGGTTCTGATCGTCGGTGTGGCGTATCTCGCCCACCGCCGCATCGCCCCCCTGCCCGCGTTGGGTATCGTCGCCGTATACCTGCTGGCGATGGGCATTTTCAGCCATGCCCCGGGCTGGTTGCTGCTGGTGTTGTGGATCGTGCTTGCTGTGGTGGCCGCGCCGTTGTTGCTGCCTGACCTGCGCCGCAAACACTTCACCGCGCCGCTGTTCAACTGGTTCCAGAAAACCCTGCCGCCGATGTCGCAGACCGAACGCGACGCGATCGATGCCGGTACCGTGTGGTGGGACGGTGAGCTGTTCAGCGGGCGTCCGGACTGGGACAAGTTGCTGTCCTACCCGAAAGCGCAACTGAGCGAAGAGGAACAGGCCTTTATCGACGGCCCCACCGAAGAACTCTGCGCGATGGTCACTGACTGGCAGATCGGCCAGTCGATGGACCTGCCGCCAGAAGCCTGGAGCCACATCAAGGAACACGGCTTCTTCGCCCTGATCATTCCCAAGGAATTCGGCGGCAAGGGCTTTTCCGCCTACGCCCACTCGCAAGTAGCAATGAAACTCGCGACCCGCAGTGGCGACCTCGCCTCCACCGTGATGGTGCCCAACTCCCTCGGCCCGGCCGAACTGCTGCTGCACTACGGCACCGATGAGCAACGCAATCATTACCTGCCGCGGCTGGCCCGTGGCGACGACATTCCGTGCTTCGCCCTTACCGGCCCGCTGGCTGGCTCTGATGCTGGCGCCATGCCGGACACCGGGATCATCTGCAAAGGTGAATGGGAAGGCCAGGAAGTCATCGGTCTGCGCCTGAACTGGGAAAAGCGCTACATCACCCTCGGCCCGGTCGCGACCCTGCTCGGTCTGGCCTTCAAAGCCTATGACCCGGAGCATCTGCTGGGCGACAAGGAAGATCTCGGTATCAGTCTGGCGCTGATCCCCACCGATACACCGGGTGTGGAAATCGGCCGTCGCCACCTGCCACTGGGTGCCGCATTCATGAACGGCCCGAACTCGGGCAAAGACGTGTTCATCCCGCTGGACTACCTCATCGGCGGCCAGGACATGCTCGGCAAGGGCTGGATGATGCTGATGAACTGTCTGTCGGTCGGCCGTTCGATTTCGCTGCCGGCAGTCGGCACTGGCGCGGCCAAATTCACCAGTCTGGTGACCGGTCAGTACGCGCAGATTCGTGAACAGTTCAACGTCCCGCTGTCGGCCTTCGAAGGCATTCAGGAAGCCATGGCGCGCATCGGCGGCAACGCCTGGATGATGGACGCCGCACGCATGCTCACCGCCAACGCGGTGGATCTGGGCGAGAAACCGTCGGTGCTGTCGGCGATCCTCAAGTATCACCTGACCGAACGCGGCCGCGAGTGCATCACCCACGCCATGGATGTGCACGGTGGCAAGGCGATCATCATGGGGCCGAACAACTACCTCGGGCGCAGCTGGAACGGCGCGCCGATCTTCATCACCGTGGAAGGCGCGAACATCCTCTCGCGCAACCTGATGATCTTCGGTCAGGGCGCCATTCGCTGCCATCCGTTCGTCCTCAAGGAAATGGCCCTCGCCGGCCGCGAAGACAAAGAACAGGCATTGAAAGAATTCGATGGCCTGCTGCTCAAGCACATCGGTTTTGCCGTCGGCAATGCCGCCAGCACCCTGGTGCTGAACCTGGGCTTCGGCCACTTCGAACATGCACCCGGGGACAGGATCAGTCAGGGCTACTTTCGCGCACTCAATCGGCAGGCAGCGGCATTTGCCATGCTGGCCGATTTCAGCATGATGTTGCTGGGTGGCGAACTGAAGCGTCGCGAGCGCCTGTCCGCACGTCTTGGCGATGTGTTGAGCAACCTGTATCTGGCCTCCGCTGCGCTCAAGCGTTATCACGACCTGGATTCGCCGGCGCATATGGAGCCGCTGTTCCGCTGGGCCATGGAAGAAAGCCTCGGCCAGTCGGAACGGGCGCTGGATGAGCTGCTGAGCAACTTCCCGAACAAAGTGTTTGGCTGCCTGCTGCGAGTGATCGTTTTCCCGTTCGGCCGTCGCCATAAAGGCCCGTCGGACAAGCTCGGCGCCGAAGTGGCAGCGGTGATCGGTCGTGCCAAAGGCGATCCGACCCTCGAAGAACTGCTCGCCGGCTGCTATCGCCCGCAGTCCGTCGACGATGCCGTCGGTGCCCTGCAACACGCCAGCGATCTGCTGAATGCCGCCCAACCGCTGCACAAAAAACTGCACACCTCGCTCAAGAGCGGTCAGGTCAAACCGGTGGCTGGCGAACACGCCATCGACGCCGCACTGGAGGCCGGGGTGTTGCAACCGCAGGAAGCACAGACCCTGCGCGATGCCGAAGCGGCACGGCGCAAGGTGATCGACGTCGATGATTTCGACAAGGAAGAGCTGAAGCAGGCTGAGGGCAAAGTCCGCTGATGCCGACGACCGTGTAGCTGTTTATTTGTGAAAAACGGGCACGAGAGCTTTATACTCCCGCGCCCGTTTTGCTCTTGAGGACTTATCTCGTGTCCAACGTCGTTGCCGATCATCTGGTTTTGCTCGACCATCTGCGCAGTATCCTGGTCGCCGTAGGTGAGGCCGAACAGGTTCCCGAAGAAAGCCATGCCTTGTTCCTGGAGCGCTTTGACGAACTGCTGGCGTCCCTGCCGATCGATCCGATCGAAAGCCAGTACCTGGGCCAGGACATCCTGACCCAAGTGATTACCCGTTACCCGCAAATAGCCCACCTGATTCCACGGGATCTGCTGTGGTTCTTCGCTGGTGACTGCCTGCACTACCTGTCCGATGAAGAAATCGACCTGTATCAGGCACTGGAAGAACGTCGCTACGAGGCCGAACAGAACGACGAACCGTTCGACTGGAATCAGGAAAAACAGTTGCTGGCGATGTCTGCTCAGGACAGCAAGCACTGATTTTCTGCCCGGTTGAGAAAAGGCCCGCATGGTGATCCATGCGGGCCTTTTTATTGTTCGGCGTTTACAACAATCCTTCGCTTTCGGGCAACTCGTAGGCCAGCGCCAGATTATTCGGCGCCCCCGCCTTCCCCGGCTTGCTCAACGTCGGCTCCTTCTCCAGGCACTCCACCAGATAATCGATGAATACCCGCAGCTTCGGCGGCAGGTAGCGCGTGGGCGAATGCAGCAACCACAGACCACCGTGGTAGGAAGCGAGGAACGTCCACTCCGGCAACACCTGCACGATCAACTTCTGCTCAAGCGCATAACGCGCGGTGAAGTACGGCAGGCTGCCAATACCAATGTGCTGCAACACTGCCCCGAGCCGCACGCCCGTATGGTTGGCGGCATAACGGCCACGTACGCCGACGGTCACCGCTTTGCTGCCCTTCTTGAATTTCCAGCGTGCATCGCTCGGGGTTTCCCCCAGATAGATGCAACTGTGATTGAGCAGATCGTGCGGATGCGTCGGCGTGCCATGTTCGGCCAAGTATTGCGGGGTGGCGCAGAGCAAATGGTCGATGGTCAGCAACTGCCGTCCGACCAGACCGGCCGGCGGACGGTCAGTGATACGAATCGCCAGGTCGACATGATCGTCAATCAAATCAACCTGGCGGTCTTCCAGCAGCAACTCGACATCGACTTTCGGATAACGCCGCAGAAACTCAGGCATGTGCGGATGAATCACGAAACGCCCGACCGCTTTCGGCACACTGACCCGCACCAGCCCTTCCGCCTCGTGGGTGAACTGCCCACTGATCTCCATCACCGATTTGGCGGCGCTGACCATCTCCTGACAGCGCTTGAACACTTCCTCGCCACCGTCACTCAAGCGCAGTTTGCGCGTAGTGCGCTGCAACAAACGCGTGGCCAAGGCCTTTTCCAGGCGGGAAATGCTGCGACTGATCGCCGACGGCGACGAGCCCAACTGGCGGGCCGCCTCGGAAAAACTGCCGGTCTCCACGACCTTGACGAAGATCGCCATTTCACCGAGCAGCGGCAGCGGAAGATTGATGCTCACAGCGCACAAGTCCTTTGATGTTTGAACGGATTATCACGTTATTGCACGATTCATATAATAAAAACAGACACTTTAATAAGGGCATGGAATATGACGCTTCGCCTCTTTTTCCATAGTGATGACCTCAAGGCTAATGTGGAAGTCCTCGACTGCACGCCCCACGAGAACGAATTTGCCGTGGTGCTGCGCGCCACGTTGTTTCATCCGCAAGGCGGTGGTCAGCCTTGTGACACCGGCATGATCGGCGAAAGCCAGGTGCTGCGCGTGGTGCAGGAGCCTGACCGGATCGTGCATTACGTCGATCGTCCGGTAAAACCCGGCATGACCTGTATTCATGTGGATGAACAACGTCGCCGCTACAACACCCGCATGCACTCGGCCGGGCACCTGATCGGGCATTTCGTGCAGGCCATGGGCTGGACGCCGATCAAGGCGCACCACTGGCCGGACGAGGGCCGAGTGCAATTCAAGCCGGGCGATGCCGCTCAGGAAGTCGACGCGCCAACCGTTCAACACGGTATCAGTCAGTGGATCGAACACGATCTGCCGCGCCTGACCTCACTGCGCGAAGGCGCGCGGGAAATCGGTTTTGGCGAGCTGCCGGCCTATGGCTGCGGTGGCACCCATGTACGCAGCCTGAAGGATTTGGGCGCAGTCACGATCGCCTCGCTTTCGCAGAAGAAAGGCACGTTATCCGTCCACTACAGCGTGGATTAAGCTTCTCGGGCGCTGCTCCGCGCAGCGTCCGACGCCGGGGGAACCGCACTCGCCGGTTCCGTTGACTATCGATAGATGGACCTAAAAAACAATGATGCTAGACGTCGAGCGTCTCGATGAGACGTGCATAAAAAAACTGGCCAACGAAGAAGTCCTCGCCATCCGCGTCAAAGGCTTCTTGCCCGAGCCGCTGGCGATCGAGATTGGCGACAAGATTCTTGCACCGGGCTTTGAGGGCTACATCAACGCGCCGAGTATCGGCCGGATCGGCATGGCGTTTTACGAGGCGGAAAACCAGCCGTTGCTGATCGAGGACTACTTCGAGCGCGCCACCCGCAACATCGCCGAACTGCGCGAGCGCTGTGCGCCCTATTCCTCGCCGGTCGACACCCTGCGCTGCATGCTCGACGAGTCGTGGCCGGCCGGCGCGCATCTGGAAAACCTCTATGGCCGCAAGATGTATGTCGGCCTGTCGCGGGTGGTCAAACCCGGCGTGTGCTTCCTCGCCCACCACGACATTTTCGCCAAGGACGCCCCGGACAGCTTTCAGGCCCGCAGCCTGGAGGCGCAGTTCGCCTGCAACGTGTACCTGAACATGCCGACCGAGGGCGGCGCACTGCAGATGTGGGACGACGACATCACCCCGGATCAGTTCGACCAGATGCGTGGCGACAGTTACGGCATCGACCCGGCGCTGCTCGGCCCACCGACCCTGGAAGTGCGGCCTGAGCCGGGCGATTTCATCATGTTCAATTCGCGCTGCATGCACTCGGTGACCCCGGGCGTGGCGGATCCGCGTCTGAGCCTTTCGTTCTTTGTCGGCTATCGCGGCAATGCTTCACCCCTGACCTTCTGGAGCTGAGATGTTATCGAACTACCTGGGCGAGTTTCTGGCGCTGGCCACCATTCACTTTCTGGCCGTGGTCGCTCCCGGCCCGGACTTTGCCGTGACCATTCGCCAAAGCGTGCGCTTCGGCCGACTGGTGGGCATCTGCACCGCACTGGGCATCGGCGCCGGCATTTCCGTTCACGTTCTCTACACCTTGCTCGGCGTTGGCGCCCTGATGCACACCACGCCGTGGTTGCTGACGGTGGCCAAGGTGATCGGTGGCGCATACATCTTTTACCTCGGCATCAGCCTGATCCGCAGTAAACCGAAGACCACGCTCGAAGGCGAAAAAAGCGCTGACGAACCGCTGGTCGAGCAGTCGCTGTTCAAGGCGTTCAGCACCGGTTTTCTGACCAATGCCACCAACCCCAAGGCCACGCTGTTCTTCCTGGCGATTTTCACCACGATCATCAGCGCCAGCACCCCACTGGAAATTCAGGCGCTGTATGGGGTGTGGATGTGCTTCGTCAATGCGCTGTGGTTCGTGATCGTCGCGCTGTTTTTTTCCAGCAGCCGGGTGCGGACCCTGTTCATGCGCATGGGCCATTGGTTCGAGCGCAGCATGGGCGTGATCCTGATTCTGTTCGCCGGCAGGCTGGTGCTGTCGATGTAAACGCTGCGCCCAAAGACAAGGCCCGATCAGTTGCACACTGCTCGGGCCTTTTTCGTTTGTGCGCCGCTTTTGCATTTCTGTGCGACGGATCCCACTTCAGGGACTCCCCTTCAACACCTTCGTGGTGTTAGTTTGGAAAAGATTTGTTTCAACTTTCAAACACTTCCCTCTCAACTGCCTGCAAAGGAATGCCCACCGCAATGAATTTTTCTCTCAAGCGACTGGCCGCTACCAGCCTGATCCTGGCCAGCTTTTCTGCGTTCACCCTGCCCGCGCAGGCCAACATCACTCCGCAACAGAGCGCAGCCATTCTCAAGAGTTTCGATGAGGCGAGCCTCACCGACTTCCGCCAGTTTCTGGGTGCCGTAGGCAAGAGCGACCTGGGTAAAACCGACAACCTCGGCCCGGCGATCAACGCCTTTCTCGACAACAAGACCCCGAGCGCGGAACAGCAGAACGAGATCTACCGCCTGCTGGGCATCTACACCCGCGCCAAGTACGGCAAAGCCGCCCTGGAAACCCTGCGCGAACTGGTGGAAATCCCGACCTTCCAGAAAGAAGGCGTGGCCCAGCACGACAATCCGGAGTTCATCAAGATCGCCGAAAAGATCAAGAACCTGGCCGAATCGTTCAACCTGAAGTTCCGCAACGTCGACAACCGCGTCTATGAAATCTCCCTCGACGGCAGCGGCGACGAAGTCGTGGGCATTCACGCGCATGCCGACGTGGTGCCGGTCACCCCGGAAAACTGGGTGCTGAAGGACGGCACCAAACTCGACCCGTTCAAAGTCACGCTGATCGGCGACCGCATGTACGGTCGCGGCACCGAGGACGACAAGAACGGCATCGTCGTCGCGATGTACGCGATGAAAGTGATCAAGGAAGAAAAGCTGCCGCTGGCACGCAACTTCAAACTGCTGGTGGACACCACCGAAGAAACCACCGGCGACGCGATCCCGTATTACTTCGAACACAACCCGACGCCGAACTACAACATGGCGCTGGACGGTGGCTACCCGGTGGTCATTGCCGAGAAAGGCTACGGCACGGTCATGGCCAGTTTCCCGCTGCGCAAGGCTGAAGGCAGCGGCGCAGAAATCATATCGATGACCGGCGGCCTGGCAACCAACCAGATTCCATCGGTTTCGGTGGCGACACTCGTCACCGACAAGCCTGAGCAACTGGCTGCGAGTCTGCAGAAAGCCGGCAGCGAATACGCGAAAAAACACGGTGGTGACTTCGAAGTCGCGGCCAAGGTTGACGGCAAAGACGTCAAGCTGAGTGTCACCGGTGTGTCCGCGCATTCCTCCGAACCCGAGTCCGGCGTCAACCCGGTCGCGCGAATGCTCGACTTCATCAACAGCCTCGACGGCAAGGTGGCGCTCAAGCACAACCAGATCACCGACGCTGCACGCTATGCGTCCACCAACTGGGGCCTGGATTATCTGGGTAAAAAACTCGGCGTGGGCTTCTCCGATTCGTTCATGGGTCCGCTGACGACCTCGCTGACCTACGTCGGCGTGGACGACAAAGCCTTCAAACTGGCAGTCAACCTGCGCGTGCCAAAGGGTAAATCGCCAGAAGTGCTGAAGAAGCAAATCGCTGACAAACTGGCGGCCTGGAGCAAGAAATCCCACGTTGCCGTGGACTTCACTTACTCGATCGCCGAACCGATGTACCGCAATCCGGAAGGCGAATGGGTCAAGGCACTGTTGGCGGTGGCCACTGAAAACCTCGGCATGAAGCACGAGTTCGGCACGTCTGCCGGCGCGACCTCAGTGCATGAACTGCCGAACGGCGTGCAATTCGGCCTGGCCCGCCCTGAAGTCAAATACACCGGGCATACCGATGGCGAGTTCAAGACGGTTGACCAGTTCCTGCTCGACCTGCAGATCGTCACTGAGATGATGGGCCGTGTCGGCCAGCTACCGAAGCTCTGATAAGGCATGGGCCCGTGATTCAGCGGGCCTGACGTGAAAACAAAAAAGGACCCGAAGGTCCTTTTTTGTTGCGCGCTGAATGCTGCACAAACAAAAACGCCGATCATCACTGATCGGCGTTTTTGTGAAATTGGAGCGGGAAACGAGACTCGAACTCGCGACCCCGACCTTGGCAAGGTCGTGCTCTACCAACTGAGCTATTCCCGCAATGGCGTCCCCTAGGGGACTCGAACCCCTGTTACCGCCGTGAAAGGGCGGTGTCCTAGGCCACTAGACGAAGGGGACAGGCTACAACTTTCACTAATAAAAACGCCGCTCACTGAGCGGCGCTTTTAGAATTTGGAGCGGGAAACGAGACTCGAACTCGCGACCCCGACCTTGGCAAGGTCGTGCTCTACCAACTGAGCTATTCCCGCATTGGCGTCCCCTAGGGGACTCGAACCCCTGTTACCGCCGTGAAAGGGCGGTGTCCTAGGCCACTAGACGAAGGGGACACGCTACAACATTCACTCCCTGCCGCGTTTCGCTGTGTGCTTTACGCTGCAAGTGGCGCGCATTCTATGGATGGTTTGAGAGGTCGTCAACCCCCGAATATAAATTTATTTAAATCAATGACTTCGACCTGCTTTACGGGAGCATTCGGGCTTTTCCGTCGCCCGACGATTGACGCCTATATTCCGCCACCCGCCAAGGCGTTATAGTCCGCAACACAATGATGGCAATCTGCGCACCTTGCGCCAGCATTCATATAAGCAGTGGGCAGCCGATATAGACAGAAGCTGCTGAATCAACTCGTCGAGCGGCGCTGGGCGCCTGAATGTCCAGCCACTACACTCGCATGCGAACCCTATAAAGAGGTCTTACCGGTGACACCACTCATGATCACCCTGCTAGTCATAGCCGGGATCGCAATTCTGATCGCCATTGGCTACATGAACCATGTGGTGGAAAACAACAAACTGGAGAAGGCCCGCACCAAAGTCGAACTCAACGACCGCCTGCGCCGCTGCGGTGAGCTGACCGAAACCTTCCCCGGCCAGTTCATGACCCCGGCACTCAAGCTGCTGCTGACCCGTCTGGAGCTGAACGTCTGCCAGCGCCTGCTGAACCTGGAAAAAACCAGCGCCACGACCAAGGCACGGATCACCGAACTCAGCGCACTGGTGGCCCAAGGCGAATCGATCCCGGTCAACAACCCGCCGGCACCGATCCTGACCGAAGCCAAAGCCAAGGACGTCCGCTTCCTGCTCGAAGCCTTGCACGGCCAGATCACCCGCGCCGCCCATGACGGCTTCCTGCCACCGAACGAAGCCAAACACTGGATCAAGGAAGTCCGCCACATCCTGGTCCTGCTGCACATCGAATTCTTCAACAACCTCGGCCAACAATCCCTGCAACAAAACCAACCCGGCCAGGCCCGCCTCGCCTTCGAACGCGGCGTGCAATACCTGCGCAAACAGCAAGACCCGCAGATGTACTCGGAACAACTGCAATACCTGGAAAAACTCCTGGCCCGCGCCAATGCCCAGGTCATGGACAAGATTGCCCCGGTTGAAGGCGAAGTGAACCAGTTGACCGAAGGCCTCAAAGAAGTCGAAGCCGATGCGGACTGGAAGAAGAAAGTGATTTACGACTGATGGTCGAGAGTTAAGAGAAGCCACCGAGAGGTGGCTTTTTTGTGGGGGGTGGGCTGACTGCCATTGCGAACATTCAGTTAGAGATTGGTTGGCAGTAAGGCCGCCTTCGCGAGCAAGCCCGCTCCCACAGTGGGCATGAGTTTATTCAGTTGGAGATTGGTCGGCTGTCAGGCCGCCATCGCTGGCAAGCCAGCTCCCACAGTTGGAATGGGGGCGCTCAGTTGGAGACTGGTCGGCTGTCAGGCCGCCATCGCTGGCAAGCCAGCTCCCACAGTGGGATAGGGTGAGTGAGTTAGAAAACTGGTCGGCTGTCAGGCCGCCTTCGCGAGCAGGCTCACTCCTACAGAAGAGCGAGATAGTGCACCGCTTCGCTCTTCACCACTCAAATGGCCGAGTGTCAGCTCGCCGAAAGCTCTTGATCTTGCCGTGCCGGCCCCTTCGGCAGGCTGAGTGGAGGGGTTCATCCGGGGGTGGGAGCGCAGCGACCGTTTGGCGAAGCCAAACACATCGAGAGGAGGTGCAGCGAAGCAAACCGGAGGCGATGCCCCCGGATGAATCCCGCAGCGAAGGAACCCGAGCCTAAGCGAGGGCCGAACGCTGGGGCCAAGCGTTTTGGTTACTTTTGGGCGTCTGCAAAAGTGACTCGCCGTAAGGGCGAAACCGCCAGCCGCAGCCCCCGAAGCAACGGATATTCACCCAAAACCCCCAGAACCTGGTCGGCCCAGAGGCCGCCAAGTCAAAGCCGAAAATGCCCAACCATCCCCTTGAGCTCCCCTCCCAACCGCGCCAGCTCAACACTCGAAACCGCATTCCCCCGCATCGCCATCGAAGACTGATCCGCACTCGCACGAATACTCGTCACACTGCGATTGATCTCCTCAGCCACCGAACTCTGCTCCTCGGCCGCCGCCGCAATCTGCTGATTCATCTGCTGAATCAACGAAACCGCCGCCGCAATACTGCCCAGCGCACTCTCGGTCTGCAGCGCATCACTGACCGCCAGCTTCACCAAGTCACCACTGCTCTGAATCTGCTGCACCGACGAATGCGCCGCCGAACGCAACGCACTGACCAGACGCTCGATCTCCTCGGTGGATTGTTGTGTACGCCGCGCCAACGCGCGAACCTCATCAGCCACCACCGCAAAGCCCCTGCCCTGTTCCCCGGCCCGCGCCGCCTCGATCGCGGCGTTGAGCGCCAGCAGATTGGTCTGCTCGGCAACGCTCTTGATCACATCCAGCACCGTACCGATGTTCTGGATCTGCGCACTGAGGCTTTCGATGCTCGAACTGGCTGATGTCGCCGAATCCGCCAGTTGCTCGATCCGCACCATGCTCTGGCGCACCACCTGCTGCCCGCTCTCGACCTTGGCATCCGCCGTTTGTGCGGCCAGCGCGGCCTCCTCGGCGTTACGTGCCACATCATGCACGGTGGCGGTCATCTGGTTCATGGCCGTGGCCACTTGCTCGGTCTCTTCCTTCTGGCTGTTGACCTCAAGGTTGGTCTGCTCGGTTACCGCCGACAGCGATTGCGCGGAACTGGCCAACTGCTCGATGCCCGCCTGCAAACCGCTGACGATCGTGCTCAGCCCAGTGCCCATCTGCTGCATTGCCAGCATCAGTTGCCCGATCTCATCACGCCGGGTGACCTCCACCCTCGCACCCAAATCCCCCGCCGCAATCTGTTGCGCCACCCGCATCACACTGCGCAACGGCGCGACAATCAACCGGGTGATGACCCACGCGGCAATCAGCCCGACCAGCAATGCCAGCGCCGAAGAACCGATGATCAACACCGAGTTTTTCTTCAATTCCGCCTGCATCGCGCCGTCCTCGGCGCCATACGCCTGATCCACGCGCTCCATCACCTGCGCCGCACGCTGGTGCAACTGTTCGTAGACGGTTTTTTCCTGGGCCAGCAGGCCGGTGTACTCGGCGAGCTTGTCGTTGAAACCGGCGATGTGCCCGGACACTTCATTGAGTACCGTCAGATAGCCCTCATCCTTGACCGTGGTCTTCAACTGCTCGGCCTGAGCCTGCGCCTGGGCGGCCTGCTCGATATTGCCCTTGCCGGCACTCTCGGCATCGCCCTTGCGGCTCTGATCCAGACGAACCCGCGCCTCGTTCATCGCCTGCAACATCAGCCGCGACACCTGGCTGACCTGGCTGGCCTGTTCGATGAACTGTGCGCCGTCCTTGCCCTCGCTGTCCTTCAAGGTATACGCGCCATCATCGGCCAGCCCGGCTTGCAGCACGTCCAGGTTGTTGGCCACGCTGGACACCGACCAACTGGCCATTTCCAGCGCCAGATCCTTGGCCTGGGTCAGCGAGACAAACTCATCGAAAGCCTTGCGATAAGCGCCCAGTGCCTGTTCGACATCGCTCATCACCGCCACGTTGGCCGGGGACTGCGCCTTGAGTTGCGCGGCCTGGGCCAGCAAACCGTCTACGCCTTCGTGCAAGGCATCGACGGTTTTCGGATTGCTGTGCAGCGCATAGTCCTGCTCCAGCAGCCGCACCTTGAGCAGTGCACTGTTGAGCGACGACATCTGCTTCAGTCCATCGAAGCGCTGACTGATGGTCTGCAGGGACCAGACACCAATGGCAGCCACCAGCGCAGTCAACAGCAGCACCAGCACGAACCCGATACCCAGTTTCTTCGCCATACCGAGGTTGGCAAAACGTCCTTGCACGGCGGAAATCATTGCGCGTAGTCCCCTGCCAAAGTCTGTTGCCGAAGATTCGCAACGGCCATGGAGCAGCACAAGTCTCTGGCGACGGAATAATGGCAAAAAGCTACGCACGCGTCGTTTTCAGAACGCTTGAGGTCGATTCACACCGGTACTGCGAAAAAACTGCCGGGCCCTCGGATCACAGGCATAGGCCACGTTGATCCGCTGCCACTCACTGGGTTCGCCACTCGGACTGAAGGCCCCCGGGTCGCAAAGGCTGACACCATTGCACTGCGCCTGACTGTGCAAGCGGCCAGTATCGCCCAGCGGGGCACGGGCCCAGATGAACAGGCCGCCACACGGCTTACCGAAAACCTCCCAGTCGGCGTCCTCCAGCGCCTGCAACGCGGCGACCCGATCGGTATTCAACCGTTGACGCTGGCGCTGGACCATTTTGCGATAGGCGCCATTGGCCAGAAGACTGGTCAGCACCGCCTCATTGAAACTCGAAGCGCCCATGCTACTGATCATCTTGATTCGCCCCAGCCGCGCTATCAGCGCTGGCTCGGCGTAGACAAACCCGACGCGCAGCGAGCTGCTCAGTGTCTTGGAAAAGCTGCCGACATAGATCACTCGCTCATCGAGTGCCGCCAGGCGTGTGCCATTGCCATTGTGCAGGTCGGCGTAGACATCGTCCTCGATCACTCGCACATCGTGAGCGTTGCACAACCGCAGGATCTGTTGGGCAACGCCAAGTGTCAGGCAAGAGCCGGTGGGATTGTGGTGGTGACTGTTGATGAACATCGCGACCGGCCGGAACTGCCGCAACAGTGCTTCCAGCGCCTGGGGATCCGGCCCGCTCGGCGTGCGGCGCACTTCCAGCAACTGCACGCCGTACAGGCGCAACAGCTCGAACAGCGGCGCATAGCCCGGGGTTTCGACGACAACGCAGTCACCGGCCTTCAACAATGTGCGCGCGAGCAGATCAAGCGCCTGGCTCGCACCGGAGGTCGTCAGCACCTGTTCATCCAGAGCCTCGACGCCGATCAGCCTGAGGCGTTTGACGATCTGCTCGCGTAACGCCGGCAGCCCCAGCGGGCTGCTGTAATTGAACAGACTCGCCATGTCGGTACGGGCCACCTGACGGATCGCATAACTCAGGTCGTCGGATTCACGCCAGCTCTGCGGCAAGCCTCCCTCGCCGAGTTTCAACCCGCTGTGTGCCTGCCCGCAGTCAATCCCGATCACCCCACGGCCCTGCGCGGCCACCATGAACCCGGCGCCCTGACGCGGGGCCAGAACGCCTTGCGCCACCAGCCGTTCGCAGGCCTCGGCCACACACGACTGACTCAGCAGATTGGAGCGCGCAATCTGCCTGACGGAGGGCAAACGCGTGCTCGGCGCCACACCGCTTCGCGAGATCCACTCAGTCATGCCATCAACAATCTGCTGTACGACCGGCACCATTGCCTGTCGGTCAATTCTCAATTCCATGAGCACGCAAACTCCTGTCCATTTTGCTGGCGGCAGTAAATCACAGCCGCGTCGCTCAGGCTGTGCGACAACGCCGTCAAAAGCAGCCGTTCTAACCGTTTGATACACATTGTTTAGCGGTTTAACGGAACTGGCGCCCAGCAACAGGAAAACCCGCACTGAGGCGGGTTCCAGAGTCTTGCCACTCGGCGTCAGAAAGCCGTGACGCCGCCATCCACGGCCAGGGAATGACCGGTGGTAAACGCCGCGCCATCGCTGCACAGATACAGCACGGCGCTGGCGATTTCCTCGACCTTGCCGATGCGCCCCACCGGGTGCATCGCGTTGGCGAATTCGCCTTTCTTCGGGTCAGCCTCGTAAGCGCGACGGAACATGTCGGTATCGATCACCGCCGGGCACACGGCGTTGACGCGGATTTTCTTCTTCGCGTATTCGATCGCCGCCGACTTGGTCAGGCCGATCACCGCGTGTTTCGACGCTGCATAAATGCTCATCTTCGGCGCCGCGCCAAGGCCCGCCACCGACGCGGTGTTGACGATCGCCCCGCCGCCCTGAGCGAGCAACAACGGCAACTGATACTTCATGCACAACCACACACCTTTGACGTTGACGCCCATGATCGCGTCGAACTCGTCCATCGAGCCGTCGGCCAGTTTGCCCTGCTCGATTTCGATCCCGGCATTGTTGAAGGCGTAGTCCAGGCGACCGTAGGTATTGATCACCTCGTCCATCAGATTTTTCACTTCGCTTTCGACGGTAACGTTGCAGCGTACGAAGGTCGCTTCGCCGCCGGCTGTACGAATCAGCGCCACGGTGCCTTCGCCCCCTGCCGTGTCCAGGTCGGCCACCACCACTTTCAAACCTTCGGCGGCGAACGCCTGGGCGGTCGCCCGGCCGATACCGTTGGCCGCTCCAGTGACTACGACCACTTGGCCGGAAAACGTCATGCTCATTGTTATGTCCTCGAAGGGAGAGATGCAGGAGGGATATGCAGACTCGCAGCATAGTCACCGGGGCCCGTCCCGAGTCAGCACTATCAGAAGGCTGTTTATGCCTTCATCCGTCGCAGTGATAAAAGCCTGTGGGCCACTATCACTGCACTGGATCATTGCGCATTCGCCACATCAGCCGACCTTGCAGCATTGGCCTCGAGGGTCTATCAACAAGGCTTCATTCAGTTCGAGTGCCTGCCATGACCAGTCAGACCAATCGCCAGTTCCTCCTCGCCAAACGCCCGGTGGGGGCTGCAACCCGTGAGACCTTCACCTACCAGGAAGTCCCGGTCGGCGAACCGGGCGCTGGTCAGATACTGGTGAAAAACCAATACCTGTCCCTCGACCCGGCCATGCGCGGTTGGATGAACGAGGGCAAGTCCTATATCCCGCCGGTAGAAATCGGTGAAGTCATGCGCGCCTTGGGCGTGGGCCAGGTCATCGCTTCGAACAACCCGGGCTTTGCCGTCGGCGACTACGTCAACGGCGCCCTCGGCGTGCAGGATTATTTCCTTGGCGAACCCAGAGGTTTCTACAAAGTCGATCCGAAACTGGCGCCGCTGCCGGTGTATCTGTCCGCGCTGGGTATGACCGGCATGACCGCTTACTTCGCCCTGCTCGACGTCGGCGCACCGAAGGCCGGCGACACCGTGGTATTGTCGGGAGCTGCCGGGGCAGTGGGCAGCATTGCCGGACAGATCGCCAAGATCAAAGGCTGCCGGGTCGTCGGCATCGCCGGTGGTGCCGACAAGTGCAAATACCTGATCGATGAACTGGGCTTCGACGGCGCTATCGATTACAAGCACGAAGACGTGCTGGCCGGACTCAAGCGTGAGTGCCCGAAAGGCGTTGATGTGTATTTCGATAACGTCGGCGGCGAGATCCTCGACGCTGTGCTCAGCCGTCTGGCGCCGAAAGCCCGGGTGGTGATCTGCGGCGCCATCAGCCAGTACAACAACAAGGAAGCGGTCAAAGGCCCGGCCAACTACCTGTCACTGCTGGTCAATCGTGCGCGCATGGAAGGCTTTGTGGTGATGGACTATGCCGCGCAGTACGCCGGTGCCGCGCAGGAAATGGCCGGCTGGATGGCCAAAGGGCAGCTCAAGAGCAAGGAAGACATCGTTGAAGGTCTGGAGACCTTTCCGGAGACGCTGATGAAACTGTTCAGCGGGGAGAATTTCGGCAAGTTGGTGCTGAAAATCTAAGACCACTCAGAAACCAATGTGGGAGCGAGCCTGCTCGCGAAAGCGGTGGATCAGTCGGCAAGGAATTCGACTGACACGCCCTATTCGCGAGCAGGCTCGCTCCCACATTTGGATCTTCGGTGTTGCTTAGGCGATTTCGGCCACGACCGAAGCCAGTGCCTTGGCCGGATCCGCCGCCTGACTGATCGGACGGCCGATCACCAGATAATCGGAACCGGCATCCAGCGCCTGACGCGGGGTCAGGATACGGCGCTGGTCATCTTGCGCACTGCCCGCCGGGCGAATCCCCGGGGTCACCAGTTGCAGCGACGGGTGCGCCGACTTCAGTGCGGTGGCTTCCAGCGCCGAGCACACCAGACCGTCCATCCCGGCCTTCTCGGCCAGCGCAGCCAGACGCAGCACTTGCTCCTGCGGTTCGATATCCAGACCGATACCGGCCAGATCCTCGCGCTCCATGCTGGTCAGCACGGTCACACCGATCAGCAGCGGTTGCGGGCCGCTGCGCTTGGAAAGCTCTTCACGGCAGGCCGCCATCATGCGCAGGCCACCGGAGCAATGCACGTTGACCATCCACACGCCCATCTCGGCCGCGGCTTTCACGGCCATCGCGGTGGTGTTGGGAATGTCGTGGAATTTCAGGTCGAGGAACACCTCGAAGCCTTTGTCACGCAAGGTGCCGACGATTTCCGCGGCGCAACTGGTGAACAGTTCCTTGCCCACTTTGACCCGGCACAGTTTCGGGTCCAACTGGTCGGCCAGCTTCAGTGCGGCGTCACGGGTGGGGAAATCCAGGGCGACGATGATAGGAGTCTGGCAGGCGGACATGGATGGGCTCTCAGGCAAGTCGAAATCGGCGCGCATTGTAGCGGAAGCGGCGCCAGCGCGGCACCCGATGATCGGTAAATCGTCGCCGCAAACGTGATCAGCATAGCGCTCGCGGCTATTGTGTCGAATCCGATACACAACCGACACGCCGCCAACAAGCGCCCGCGCTAGCCTCGCCAGCCGCAACACGTCCTTACATCAGCACTTCCCGCCTCACGGCAGGACGCCTATGCTGAAACCACCACCTCGCAGCCCATCTTTGTGGTTGGCGGCCTACTGGCAGATGAACAGCCCCATGCACAACACCCAGACCACCGTGACTGATGAGCAGAAAGACGACAAGCGCTGGAGCATCCGTGCGCTGATCGTCGATGACGATGTGCCGATCCGCGAGCTGATGATCGACTACCTCGCGCGTTTCAACATCCACGCCAGCGGCGTCACCGACGGCGCGGCCATGCGTCAGGCGATGCAGGCCGAGCATTTCGACGTGGTGGTGCTCGACCTGATGCTGCCCGGCGAAGACGGCCTGTCGCTGTGCCGCTGGCTGCGCGCCGAATCGGACATCCCGATCCTGATGCTCACCGCCCGCTGCGAACCCACCGACCGCATCATCGGCCTGGAACTGGGCGCCGACGACTACATGGCCAAACCGTTCGAGCCACGGGAGCTGGTGGCGCGGATCCAGACCATCCTGCGTCGGGTACGCGATGACCGTACCGAACAGCGCGCCAACATCCGCTTCGACAACTGGCGCTTGAACAGCGTGCTGCGGCAGTTGATCGCCGACGATGGCCTGGTAGTGCCGCTGTCCAACGCCGAATTCCGCCTGCTCTGGGTCTTCATCGAACGCCCGCGCCGCGTACTCAGCCGCGAACAACTGCTGGATGCCGCCCGTGGCCGGTCGATCGAAGCGTTCGACCGCAGCATCGATTTGCTGGTGTCGCGCCTGCGGCAAAAACTCGGCGACGACCCGAAAGCCCCGCAGTTGATCAAAACCGTGCGCGGTGAAGGTTACCTGTTCGACGCGCGAGACATCGGCTGATGCGAGCGCGCTTCGACACGCTGTTCGGCCGCCTGTTTGGCATGCTGTTCGTGGCGATCGTCCTGGCGCACCTGCTGGCCTTTGCCTGGTTTCATCACTATGGGCCACCCCCACCGCCACCCCCGCCGGAATTTGCCGCGGGCGTCGACGGTCAGCGGCCGCCGCCGGATCCACGTTTCGCCCATCGCCCGCCGCGTCCGTGGTTCGGCGGGCCGCTGGTGCCGCTGACTTTCCAGTTCATCTCGCTGATGATCGCTGCGTGGTACGGTGCCAAACTGCTCACCCGGCCGATCCAGCGCCTGAGCGACGCCGCCGAACGCCTCAGCGAAAACCTCGACAGCCCGCCGCTGGACGAATCCGGCCCGCGTGAAGCCCGACAAGCGGCGCACACCTTCAACCTGATGCAACAACGCATCCGCGAACAGGTGCAGCAGCGAGCACGCATGCTCGGCGCCGTCTCCCACGACCTGCGCACTCCGCTGTCGCGGTTGAAGCTGCGCCTGGAACAGATCGACGACGAAAAACTGCAAGGTCAGATGCGCCAGGACCTTAACGACATGATCGGCATGCTCGACGCCACTCTCACCTACCTGCACGAACAGCGCACCAGCGAAGCGTTGCAGTTGATGGACGTGCAGGCGCTGGTCGAATCGCTGTGCGAGAACGCTCAGGATCAAGGTGCAGACGTTGAAGTCAGCGGCCATTGCGCACCGCTGCAGGTGCAGCCGATGGCGCTGCGCTCGTGCATCAACAACCTGATGGACAACGCCCTGCGCTACGCCGGACAGGCACGCATCGAATTGCAGGATCAACGCGAGCAATTACTGATCCGCGTGATCGACCACGGCCCGGGGATTGCCGAAGACAAGCGCGAGGCGGTGTTCGAACCGTTCTTTCGCCTGGAAGGCTCGCGCAACCGCAACTCCGGCGGCGTCGGCCTGGGCATGACCATCGCCCGCGAGGCAGCGCAGCGTTTGGGTGGACAATTGAATCTGGAAGAAACCCCGGGTGGCGGCCTGACCGCAATCATCCGCCTGCCGCGCACTTAAAAAACACACCTATCCACCGTGGGAGCGGGCTTGCTCGCGAAAGCGGTGTGTCAGTCGACTTCTGTGTTGAATGATCGGCCGCCTTCGCGAGCAAGCCCGCTCCCACAGAGGATTTTTGGTATTCCCGCCACTGTGTACCACTCGGTACAAAGCCAAAACACCCAGGACATCTTGCCCCTTGAGTCTGCACAAGCCGGTACACCCACCGGTTTTACAGTCCAAGGAGTGAGCCCATGATCGGTAGCGTCAGCAACTACACGAGCTATACCAGCACCAGCAGCACCACCCAGAACGCCCGCAGCCAGCAATTGCAAAAGCAGCTGTTCGCCAAACTCGACAGCAACGGCGACGGCGCGGTGGATCAGGACGAACTGAAAAGTGCCCTGTCGCAGAAATCCGACGATGGCCTGCTGGTCAACCTGAGCAAACAATTCGGTGATCTGGACAGCGACGCCAGCGGCAGCCTCAGCATCGAAGAAATGACCGCCATGGCGCCCCCACCGCCACCGCAGGATCAAGCCCCCAACACCGATCTGGCCGACGCCCTGATCAGCGCCCTCGACGCCGATGGTGATGGCGCCATCAGCAGCGACGAACTGAGCAGCGGCCTGACCAGCGCCGGCAGCAGCGCCGACAGCAACCAAATCTTCTCGGCCCTGGACAAGAACAAGGACGGCACCGTCAGCCAGGAGGAACTCACCGCCAGCCTGACCCCGCCTCCACCTCCGCCGCCTCAGATTTCCAGTGATGAATTGTTCAGCCAACTGGATGCCGATGGTGACGGCAGCATCAGCGCGACCGAACTGAGCAGCGCGCTACAAACCAGTGACAACAGCTCAACGAACAGCACCGACACCAGCGCCGCGCTGCTCAAGGTACTCGACAGCGACAGCAGTGGCGGCGTGAGCAGCGATGAACTGAAAGCGGCGCTACAGGCAGGTCGGGAACACCCGCCCGAAGATCAGACCACCAGTACCCAGACCACCAGCGAAGCGCTGAACCGGATGATTGCCAACTTGAGCAAACAGTACTCGCTGGACAATGCTGCGTCGGTGGGCAAGTACCTGAATGTGGCGACTTGAGTTGATGGGGTGATGGGTGATCGTTTCCATGCAGCGGTGTGGGAACGGTCATTTGGGTACAGCGGGAAGAGAGTAGTTGGTTGAGAAGGCCTCATCGCCAGCAGGCTGGCTCCTACAGTTGGATGGAGTGCATTCAGTTGGAGATTGTTTGGTTATAAGGCCGCCTTCGCGAGCAAGCCCGCTCCCACAGTGGGAATGGGTTTATTCAGTTGGAAATTGGCCGGCTATAAGGCCGCCATGGCGAGCAGGCTCACTCCTCCAGAAGAGCGAGATAGTGCACCGCCTCGCTCTTCACCACTCAAATGGTCGAGTGTCAGCTCGCCGAAAGCTCTTGATCTTGCCGTGCCGGCCCCTTCGGCAGGCTGAGTGGAGGGGTTTATCCGGGGGTGGGAGCGTAGCGACCGTTCGACGCAGTCGAACACATCGAGAGGAGGTGCAGCGAAGCAAACCGGAGGCGATGCCCCCGGATGAATCACGGAGCGAAGGAACCCGAGCCACGGCGAGGGCCGAACGTTGGGGCAAGCGTTTTGGGTTACTTTTTAGGCGTTTGTAAAAAGTGACTCGCCGTAAGGGCGAAACCGCCAGCCGCCACACCCAAACCAACGGATATGCCCACAACCCCAAAAAAGCCAGGGCGCCTAAACCCGAGCCTGACTCTTACTCCAATCCGTCAACAAACTATAGGCCACCGCCAACAACGTAGGCCCGATAAACAACCCGATAAACCCAAACGCAATCAACCCGCCAAACACCCCAAGCAACACAATCACCAACGGCAGATTCCCCCCGCGGCTGATCAGATAAGGCTTCAACACGTTATCCACGCCACTGATGATGAACGTCCCCCAGATCCCGAGAAACACCGCCATCCCGTATTCACCTTTCCAGGCCAGCCAGGCCGTGGCCGGAATCCACACCAACGGTGGCCCCATCGGAATCAGACTCAACAGGAAGGTCACGATCCCCAGCACCAACGCCCCCGGGACCCCGGCAATCAGAAAGCCGATCAACGCCAGAACCGCCTGCGCCGCCGCCGTACCGATCACCCCGTTGACCACCCGCTGCACAGTACCGGCCACCAGCTCGATGTAATACCCGGCACGCTCACCAATCAGGCGCTGCAGCAGACCGTGCACAAACGCCGCCAAGCGCGGCCCGTCGCGATAGAAAAAGAACACAAAGACAATGCTCAGGGTCAGCTCGAGAATCCCGCCGCCGATCTGCGCACTGCGCGCCAGCAACCAGTTACCGACCTGCCCCAGATACGGTTTGATCGACACCATCAGCGCTGCGCCCTGCTGATCAATGCTGTTCCAGATCCCCACCAGCCGCTCGCCCACCAATGGCACGCTGCCGAGCCAGACCGGCGCCTCCGGCAGACCATCGACCTGCACATCCTTGATGAACGCCGTGGCATCGCGCACGTGATCGGCCAGGTTGAACCCGAGCCACACCAGCGGCGCCGCCACCAGCAACATCCAGCCCAGGGTCAAAATGGCCGCGGCGAGTGATTCGCGGCCATTGAGCCAGCGGGTCAGCAGACGCATCAGCGGCCAACTGGCGAACGCCAGCACCGCGCCCCAGAACAGCGCCGACCAGAACGGCGCCATCACCCACAGGCTGGCACCGAACAGCACCAGCAGGAGGATTTGCACCAACAGCCGATCGTTATTGAGCATGTACAGTCTCGAAGAAGTCAGTCGGTCAAAGAGTAGGCGAACACGCCGCGCGTGCACGCCCGATGCAGCTTACCGCAACAGATCGATGCGCAGGCCAGAGCCGTCGGCGCTCCCCGCCTCCATCCGTGCCGCCCGCACCCCCTGACCGATCAGCGCCTGACGCCAGGCCTCGGCCTTGGGTCCGGCAATCGTCACGCGTTGGGTGGTGTCGAGGTTCAAGCCACGGGAAATCAGTCGTAACCAGGTGTCATCCGGATCGCCGGTCAGCTTGGGAAAGTCCAGTTCACCGGTACTTTTGAGCTGTCGCAACAGCGTGGCCGAGGTCGGCAGCAGCTCGCCCAACGGTGCGCCCGCTTCGAACTGTTCGACATGCAGATAGGCTTTGCGATTGCCGCGGGTGATGCTGTAGAGCGCCACCAAGGTGTTGTCCTTCGGTGCGGCCAGACGCAACAGCAGATAGGCCTGTTGCTCGTCGGCGCCGTACAGCTTGGCGTTACCGAACACTTCATTGGCCCACAGGCTGCTTTCGCCACAATCGCGGGCCTGGCACCAGAACAGCAACTCGGCGTCCTGCTTTTGCAGGGCTTCGCGGGCGGCGGTGAAGGCTTCGGTGGCGGAATGCTCAGGCGGCAACTCGTAGGTGACCGAAGTGGTCTGGCCGCGCGCCGTGACCTGGCCGTCAAAGCGCAACTGGCCGCTGATCTTGCGGATCGAGCCCAGCGGATAGATCCGCTCAAGCTCCACAGGAGGGCGATAGTCAACGATCTGCGCATCGGCCAGACGCGGCACGATCTGCAAATCCTGGCTGCCGGGCACGTCGGCGGCGAACGAAACGGAACTGAAACAGCACAGCGCCAACAGACTGAGTGACCGCATAGTCAGGCTCATCGGATCGGCATGGCTTGGCGGGTCGGGGGCGCAGCGGTATAGAAATCCATCGTGTTTGTCTCCCATTTCAACCCGCCCAGCCTCGACAGTTGCCCGGTGCAAGTCAAGGAATGGCGAAGAAGCGATTGAAACAGTCTGCGACAAGGTCGGCACCGGACTCATCGTTCAGGTGCAAATGATGCCCGCCCGCCAGCTGTTCCTGGCTAAAGGGTAGCCGCTCCAGCAACTCCGGATGTTTGGCCAGCATGCCGTCGGCGGCGACCACCAGTTGCGCCGGGCAGGTGATGCGCTGGACGAAAGCCATCGCCTGCTCCTGCGTCAGGCGCAACGGCGACGGCAGGGTCAGGCGATTGTCGGTGCGCCAGGTATAACCGCCGGGCACCGGCATCAGACCGCGTTGCGCCAGCAGTTCGGCGGCTTCGCGACTGACCGCCACCAAGCCCTTCATCCGTGCTTCGATAGCGCGGTCGAGGGTGTTGTAGACCGGCTTGCGCTTCTCGCGCAAATCCAGTTGCGCCTGCAGGGCCATGCCCATGCGCTCGGCAGCATTTTCGCCTTTGTCCGTAGGAGGAATCACCCCGTCGATCAACGCCAGGTGGCTGATGCGCTCCGGCAACGAACCGGCCAGCACCAGCGAAACGATCGCGCCCATCGAATGCCCGAGCAGGCCGAAGCGCTTCCAGCCCAATTGCTCGGCGACCTGCAACACGTCGTGCGCATAGTCCCACAACGCATAACCGGCGCCGTTGGGCCGATGCCCGGAATGCCCATGCCCGGCCATGTCCAGCGCGATGATGCGCAGGCCTTTGAGCTTGGGCGCCAGGCGCGCAAAGCTGTTGGCGTTGTCGAGCCAGCCATGCAGGGCAATCACCGGCAGACCGTCCTCCGGGCCGAACAAATGCGCGGCCAGTTCGATATGCGGCAGGCTCAAGCGCACTTCTTCGAAGGTCGGGCTCATGCGCAGTCCTTCTGTTGGCGGCGCTCCCAGCGCGTAAACAGCTCTTTGAGCAGGCGCGCCGTGTCTTGCGGACGTTCCAGCGGAAACATGTGCCCGCCCGGCATGCTCAGTGCTTCACCCTGCGGCAGGCGCCCGACGAATCGGCTGTGATGACGCATGACCACGCGGCTCTTGTGGCCACGCACCACCGCCAGCGGCACTTTCAGCTGACGAGTGCGACCGGGACTGGTGTGCGGCACGCCGCGATAGATGCTGATTTCAGTGGCCGGATCAAAGCGCAGACGCAGCTTGTCGCCAACCGTATGCAGCCCGTGCTGCAGGTAGGCATCGAAGCATTCCGGATCGAAACCGCGAAACAGGGTCTTGCCGGCAAAATAGCTGCGCGCCGTGTCGAGATCGGCGAACTCTTCGCGCCGCCCCAACGTACGTCCGGCCGGGGTCAGTTTGTCGATAAAACCGAAGCGCTTGGCCGCGCGGATCACCCACTGGTCTGTGCGAGTCAGCACCGGCGAGTCGAGCATGACCACGCCGCGATACAGCTCAGGGCAACGCAACGCCGCGTGCAGGTGCAACACACCGCCAAACGAATGGCCGACGCCCCACACCGGCTGATCCTGTTGCTGCAGATGGTGGATCAGTTCGTCGACCAGGTTGTACCAGTTGTCGTCCGCCGGGAAACGCGGGTCATGGGCATGCTGTTCCAGATGCGCGACCCGATACTCGGGCGCCAGCGCCGCGAACAACTTGCCATAGGTGCCCGAGGGAAACCCGTTGGCGTGGGCGAAAAAGATCGGTTGCGACATGCAGGTTTATCCATGAGCGGAAACATGCCGCTGATTGTCCGCAAGAGCGCGGCCCTGAGCAATGACCGTAACTGCCAGGAATGATGACAGTCCGGTCATGGCGATGGCGCATCTGACCTCAACGCGCCGGCGGCTGCTCGCCCAATGGCACCACCGCCATGGTCAAACGCGACACACAACTGGCCTTGCCTTCATCGCTGGTCAGGCGGATGTCCCAGACATGCGTGGTGCGACCGATGTGAATCGGTTTGGCCACCGCGGTCACCCGCCCGCTGCGCAAACCGCGCAAATGGTTGGCATTGATCTCCAGCCCCACGCAGTAGAACTTGCTGGCATCGATGCACAGATAACTGGCCATCGAACCGACGGTTTCCGCCAGCACCACCGAGGCGCCGCCGTGCAGCAGACCGTAAGGCTGGTGAGTGCGGTGGTCGATGACCATGCTCGCCGTCAGCGATTCCTCGTCGAAGGACTCGAAACGGATATCCAGCACTTCGCCGATGGTGTTTTTCTGGATTGCGTTCAACTGCTCGATGTTCGGAGTGGTGCGCCACAAGCTCATCGCAGGCTTCCTTTGTTGTTTTGATGGTCACTCAATCCTGCCACAGCACCGCCTCGCTGCGCGCACTCCATTCTTCAAACCGCGCGCCATAGGTGTCTTCGATGACATTGCGTTTGATCTTCAAGGTCGGCGTGAGAAAACCGTTTTCCACCGCCCAACTGTCCTTCACCACCACCAGCCGCCGCAGGCGCTCGTGCTTGTCGAGCACGGCGTTGACCTCTTCGAGCAGTTTTTCCAGGCTCGAATGCAGGCTGGCCCGCCCCTCCTCCTGATTGACCGTCGACAGTACGCACAAGCCCAGCGGCGCACTCAGGCCATCACCGACCACACAGACCTGTTCGATCCGTGAGTGCACTGCCAGCCGGTTTTCAATCGGCGCCGGGGCGACGTATTTGCCTTTGCTGGTCTTGAAGATTTCCTTGAGCCGGCCGGTCAGGCGCAAGCGTCCCTCGGCATCCTGCTCACCCTTGTCGCCGGTACGCAGGAAGCCGTCCTCGGTGAGGGTCTCGGCGGTTTTCTGCGGGTCCTTGAAATAGCCAAGCATGTTCGCCTGACTGCGCACCAGCACCTCACCGGACTCGTCGATGCGCACCTCGACCTCCGGGCACGGCTTGCCGATCCAGCCTTGCTTGTACTGACCCGGCAGGCAGATGTGCGAATAGCCGCAACTCTCGGTCATGCCATACACCTCCAGCACATCGAGGCCGAGTTTCTGATACCAACTGAGCAAGGTCTGCGGCACCGGTGCCGCACCGGACAGCGCCACGCGCAAGGCATCCAGCCCCAGCCCCGCCAACACCTTGCGCCCGACCCGTTTGCCAATGAACGGCAGGCCAAGGAGGAAATCCAGGCGCTTGGCCGGAATCTTGCCGTACACGCCCATCTGGAATTTGGTCCAGATGCGCGGCACGCCGAACATCGCCGTGGGCCGCGCCCGCTGCAGGTCGGTGATGAAGGTGTCGAGGCTTTCGGCAAAGAACACGGTCTGCCCGGTGTAGATCGAGGCCAGCTCAACGAACATGCGTTCGGCGACATGGCACAGCGGCAGGTACGACAGCAGCCGGTCTTGCTCGTTAAGCCCGAACAGTTGCGTGCCGCGAGTCGTGGCGAACCCCAGATTGGCAAAGCTGTGCATCACGCCTTTGGGCAACCCGGTGGTGCCTGAGGTGTAGATGATGGTTGCCAGTTGTTCGCCTGGCGGGCGCGGATCGTCACGGATTGGCGAGCTTTTTTGCAGGTCATCCCAACTGAAATCGAACTCGCCGGGCGGGTGCAGCGGCAGGCTGATGGTCGGCAAATCCGCCGGCACACCGACCGACATGCCCGGCCAGTCATCGAGTTTGCCAATGAACGCCAGCACACTTTCCGAATGCGTCAGCACCTGATTCACCGAGTCGGCGGTGAGGTTGGGATACAGCGGCACCGAGACGTGCCCGGCCATCCAGATTGCCAGATCGGCAATGATCCAGTGCGCGCAGTTTTTCGAGATCAGCGCGATGTGGCTGCCCTGCGGTAATTCCCGGGCGCGCAGCCAGTGCGCGGCACAACGCGCTTGATGACCGACGTCGGCCCAGGTCAGGGTCTCGACCTGCCCGCCGCCGATGGGCTGCACCAGAAAACGCTGGCGCGGGTGCCGGGCCTCACGCTCGTAGAACACGTCCAGCGGCAAACGGAAGGCGGCAGACATGCGACTCGCTCCTGTTTTTTGGGTCTGGAGCAAGCGTAGTCAACCAAGCAAGTGCTTGGTTGGAAAATTCAAACAAATAATTTCAACTGAAAATGAGGGCCCGCTCCCACAAGGAATCAGTGTCAGGGGTGCTTGAGGCTGTTGAGGGTCATCGAGCCGATCAGCAGTTCAGGGCTTTCCAGCTCAGCCAGACCGGCAGTGCCGACCTTCTCCGGCGGATGCCCGGCGCCGTGCTGCAGATAGCTCAGCAGGTTGCCCACCAACGGGTTATGGCTGACCAGCAGCACATTGCTCACCGACACCAGTTGATCGGTGACCTTGTCCGGATCGCTCTCTGGCTTCAGCCAATCGACCGTGCGGATCTCCGGCTCGAACCCCAGCGCCTCGCGGACAATCTGTGCGGTCTGTTGCGCACGCAGATAAGGGCTGGCGTAGATCGCCGTCAGCGGCTGGCCGATCAATTGCGCGGCGCTGCTCAACGCTTCTTTGCGACCGTGTTCGGTCAACGCCCGCTCGGAGTCAGGGCACGAGCCGTAAGGCACCGCCTCGCCGTGACGCAACACCCAGAGTTTCATAGCTTGGGTTCCTCATCGCGGGCCGGATGCGGCGCTGGCGGCACGGCGTGCGGTGCTTCGCCTTCCGGGGCACGCGGGGTTGGCCAGTCGGCAAACGGCCAGGGTTTCTGGTCGCTGTGAAAGCTGCCGAAGCGGCCGATCTGCGCGAGGAACTGGCTCAGGCTGTCGCCGAAATTCATCAGGCTGGCGCTCGGCGCGCCGTAAATCAAACGATAGATCAGTTGCACCAGCACCACGGCGCCGAGGATGAACTGCGCCACTTGCCAGACCAGCACGTAGACGATCATCCACAGCACCCGCAGGAGAATGGATTCGTACTTGGCTTCGGTTTTCGGATCGTTCATGGCTCGCTTCCTGTTGAATCAGTTGAAACCGCTGGTGGAAATAAAGTCGACGTCGGTTTTCGGTTCGGCACGCATCAGTAGACCGATCACCTGCTCCAGCGTGCGTCCTTCAAACAGAATCGCATGCAGCCCGGCGACCAGCGGCATGTACACGCCAACCTCCTGGGACTTGGCCTTGAGTACCTTCAGAGTGTTCACGCCCTCGGCGACTTCGCCCAGACGCGACACCGCTTCATCAAGGCTCAGGCCCTGACCGAGGGCAAACCCGACCTGATAGTTGCGGCTCTTCGGCGACGAGCAGGTGACGATCAAATCACCGACCCCGGCCAGACCGAGGAAGGTCATCGGGTTGGCACCCTGGTTCACCGCGAACCGGGTCATCTCGGCCAGGGCGCGAGTGATCAGCATGCTCTTGGTGTTCTCGCCCATCTCCAGCGCCACCGCCATGCCGGCGATGATCGCGTAAACGTTTTTCAACGCCCCACCCAGCTCGACGCCGAAACGGTCAGCACTGGCGTAAACGCGGAAGGTGCGACCATGCAGCGCAGCCTGCACCGCTTTGCAGAGTTCTTCGTCTTCGCTGGCGACCACGGTGGCGGTCAGCGCGTGTTCAGCGATCTCCCGCGCCAGATTCGGCCCGGACAGCACGCCGATGCGCGCCAGCGGGGCGATCTCTTCGAGGATCTGGCTCATCAGTTTGAAGGTGTGGGCTTCGATGCCCTTGGTCAGGCTGACCAGCATCTTACCGCTCAGGCGCTCGGCGTGGGCGGCCAGCACCGTGCGCAATGCGCTCGAGGGCAGCGCGACGAAGCACAGCTCGCAGGCATCGAGGGTGGCCTGCAGATCAGTGACGGCAGTCACTCCCGGCAGAATCTTGATGCCTTTGAGGTAACGCGGGTTCTCGCGGTTGACCCGGATGGCCTCGGCCTGCTCGGGGTCACGCATCCACTGCCGGACTTGATGGCCGTTCTCGGCCAATAGATTGGCCACGGCGGTACCAAAACTTCCGCCTCCCAGGACCGCAATCGGGCGCTGTTCAGTCATATGCAATCCGTTAATCCATACCAGTGGCGATGCCGGCATTATACGGGGCGACCGGAGCGCGGCCAGCCCCTGCGTCAATTACCGACACTTGTAGGAAGAAGACCAATAAAGCCGAGGAAAATGCCCGCATCGTGACTGGAAAAGTCACTGTCCTCGGTTAACATGCGCGCCAATTCTTTGCGATCAAGGCCGTGCCGTGTCTTTTGGCTCTCCCCCCTCGCGTTCGTCACTGCTGCTGGCGCTGCTGTTCAGCCCGGTGTTGCAGGCGGACGACCTGTTTGTCGACAGCGAAACGCTGCCGCAGGTGCTGACGGCTACGCGCCTGAAACAGACGCCGGCGGAAGTGCCGGGGAGCATGACCGTGCTTGACAGTGAGCTGATCAACGCCAGCGGCGCGCGGGACATCAGCGAGTTGCTGCGGCTGGTGCCGGGGATGATGGTCGGCAACATCAGCGGCAATCAGGCGGCGGTCAATTATCACGGGACCAATGCCAGTGAAGCGCGGCGCATGCAGGTGCTGATCGATGGCCGCTCGGTGTACCGCGCAGGCCTGGCCACGGTGGACTGGAGCGATATTCCGGTGGCCATGGAAGACATCGAGCGCATCGAGGTTTTCCGTGGGCCGAACACCGTCAGCTACGGCGCCAACGCGCTGATGGCGGTGGTCAACATCATCACCCGCAACCCGGCGGACAGCCACGGCACGCGCCTGAAGGTCACCCGAGGCCAGCGCGGCATCAACGATTTCTATGCCAGCCAGGGCACCGGCTGGAATGGCGGCGACTTGCGCCTGTCGCTGTCTGGCCAGGAAGACGATGGCTTCGACAGCGACCGCACCGGCGCCGATTACCGTGACAGCCGCCGCTTGAACCGCTTCAGCCTCGCCGTCAGCCAGACCCTGAGCGACAACCAGAGCCTCGACTGGCAAATCAACGCGAAGGACGGCAGTAACCAGCGGCCCTACACCTACCGCCCTGTGTTCTCGGGGATTACCGCTGCCGGGAACAATTCCGACGTGGTCGCCAAGGATTACGCCGGCTCGGTGCGCTGGAATCTCGACATCAATCCCGAACACAGCCTTTATATACAAGGTTCGGCCCAGCACTGGGATCGCCAGCAAGTGTGGCGTGCCTGCGATGCCGAAGTGTCGTTCAGCCCGCAACTGACACAGCTGTGGCAACTCAACCCGAACTACACCGAACGCCTGGCGCGCAACATCACCCGCTTCACCGGCCCCGGTCCGGAAGCCGGAACGCCGCAGGAGATGGCCCTCGCCAATCAAGTGCTGGATCAATGGCGCAACGGTGCCAGCCAGACCCTGTGCGGCGACATCGACCAAAGCGCCCGCGAGTCGCGCTACGACCTCGAATTGCAGGACACCCTCAGCCTGTCCGACAGTCTGCGGCTGGTCAGTGGCCTGAACTATCGTTACGACCGGGCCGACTCCGAGACCTACTTCAACGGCACGCTGGACGACACCACCTGGCGCGCGTTCGGCCAACTGGAGTGGCGCGCCAGTGAACACTGGCTGCTGCAGGGCGGCGCCATGTTCGAAGACACCCAACTGATCGGCAATTCGCTGACGCCCCGCTTCGCCGTCAACTACCTGATCAACCCACGCCATGGCCTGCGCGCGGTGTACTCGGAGGCGATCCGTTCGCCGGACATGTTCGAGAACAACGTCAACTGGAGCTATCAGGTAAGTAACCTGCGGCCGTCCGCCTACGGCCAGTCTTCGGCGCGCTACTTCGTCAAGACCCGTGGCCCGGGCAATCTCGATCAGGAACACATGCGCTCGCGCGAGTTGGGCTACAACGGCTATTTCGCCGAGCTGGGTCTGGCCGTGGACGTGAAGCTGTTCTACGACGAAATCACCGGGATGATCAGCGAGCCGCTGCGTAACAACCAGTACATCGCCAGCAACGCCAACAGCTCGCGCTTTCGCGGCACCGAAACCCAGCTCGACTGGCGCCTGAGCATGATTGATCGCCTGCGTTTCACCTACGCCTTCGTCGACGCCGAGGCGAGCAACCCGCTGGATCAGCAATTCACTGCGCGCAACAGCGGTTCTGCCGGCTGGCTGCGTGATTGGGGCCACGGCTGGAACAGCGCCCTGTTCTATTACGGCGACAACGCGCTCAACGGCTACCGCTTCGAGCGGGTCGACACGCGCATCGCCAAACGCATCCCGCTGGGCAAAGCCCAACTGCAACTGGCCGGCGTGCTGCAGCAGCGGCTCGACAATGAACCGACCACTTTCGTCGACAACAATTACGACGAACGCCGGGTGCTGTACTTCAGCGCCGAGCTGGAGTTCTAGGGTGCGCTACGCCACGCCAAACAAGGCGCCGACCCTCGGCCACTGGCTGGCGGGTGTCTGTCTGTTTTTGACCGCGTGGCTGCACGGCGTGGCGGTGCAAGCCGCAGACATTCTGTTGACCGGCGCCGAAGAAAGCCCCGGGGTGCAGGCCTTCGTCCAGGCCCTGAGCGAGCTGCGTCCCACCGACAATGTGCGGTTCCAGCCGCTGGCCAGCCTGCCGGCACCGGGCAAGTTGCCGAGCAATTTGCGGATGATTCTGCTCGACCTGCCCAGCCTCGACTGGCGCCTGCAGGAGCCCCAAGGCCCGGCGACGCTGGTGTTGCGCATCAGCCGACTGCAAGCGCGGCAACGCCTGGGTGGCGCACAACCGCCGCACTTGAGTCTGCTGTGGAGCGATCCTCCATTGGGGAGGCAACTGCAACTGATTCGACGGATTCTGCCGCAGGTGCGCCGGGTCGGCGTGCTGTTCGACCAACACAGCGAATTCCTGCTCAAGGAGCTGCATCAGGCCGCAGCGCCGCTGAATCTGCAAATCGTCAGCCAGCGTTGGGACAACACCCAGGACAGTCGCCCGTTGCAAAGCGTGCTGAGAAACAGTGATGTGTTGCTGGGCCTCGACGATCCCGATCTGTACAACCCGAAAACCGCGAAAAACCTGTTGCTCAGCAGTTACTCCCGGCAAGTGGCGCTGGTCGGGCCGAACGCGGCGTTCGTGCGCGCCGGCAGCCTCGCCAGCACTTACAGCGATCAGCCCGACTGGCTGGCGATCCTTGACCAGTTGCTGGATCGCCCGCCGGCGACGTGGCCGCGCACGCTCTACCCCGATCGTTTCAAGGTCTCAAGTAATGTGCAGGTCGCTCGTTCCCTGGGTATCGAGCCAATCGATGAAGCGTCTGTAGCCCGCCAGTTGGCTGAAGGAGAAAGCCACCCATGAATCTGCGTCGCCGCTGGGACATCAACACCCGCACGCAATTGATCAGCCTCGGCCCGGCCCTGCTGCTCACGCTGCTGCTGATCAGCTTCTTTACCTTCGTGCGGATTCAGGATTTACGGCAGGAGCTCAATCACACCGGGCAACTGATCGCCAATCAACTGGCGCCAGCCACCGAATACGGGGTAATTTCCGGCAACAACGAAGTGCTGGAAAGCCTGCTCAAAGCGACCCTGGCCACACCGAACGTGCGTTTTCTGGAAGTGCAGGACAGCGCCAACCGGATTCTCGCCTACGTTGAGCAAGCCGCCGACGCGCACAATCGCCCGCATCAGGTCGAGGTGTTCCAGGCCCCGGTGCGCCTGCAACGGATCGCCCTCAACAGCGATTTTTTCCACGACGCCAAAGCCAGCAACAACGTGACCAGCGAAGACTATCTGGGCCGGGTGATCGTCGGTCTGTCCAACGATGCCTTCAGTCAGCGCCAACAGGAAATTCTGCTCAAGGCCGGGATCCTGGCGTTGTTTGCCCTGCTCTTCACTTTTGTTCTGGCGCGGCGTCTGGCAGGCAGTCTGTCGGCGCCGATCCGCGATATCGGCAACGCGGTCAAGGCGATTCAGCAAGGCGACTACAAGACCCCGCTGCCGATCGTTGATGACACGGAATTGGGTGCCCTGTCGCAGCACATCAACAACCTTGCCCAGGCACTGGAACAGGCCAGCCGCGAACAGCATCAGGCGATGGCGCAACTGATCCAGACCCGTGAAGAAGCGGAAAAGGCCAACAACGCCAAATCCGATTTCCTGGCGATGATGAGCCACGAACTGCGCACCCCCATGAACGGCGTGCTGGGCATGTTGCAGTTGCTGGAAACCACCGACATGACCGAGGAGCAGATCGAGTACGCGGCGCTCGCGTCCGAGTCCACCGAACACCTGCTGAAAGTCATCAATGACATTCTCGACTTCTCGCGGATCGAACGCTCGGAGCTGGAGCTTGAGCACATTCCGTTCAACCTCGCCGACCTGATCGGCGCGTGTGCCCAGTCGTTCCAGCACAGCGCGGTGCAGCGTGGCCTGGACCTGAACCTGCGGATCCCCGAGGACATGCGCGCCTTGCAGGTGCAGGGCGACCCGACGCGGATCCGGCAGATTCTGGTCAACCTGGTGGGCAATGCCTTGAAGTTCACCGAGCGCGGCCGGGTCAGCATCGAGGCGCAGTGGCAGTCGCTGGATCACGAGTTGCTGTGGTTCACCTGCTCGGTGCGCGACAGCGGCATCGGTATCTCCTCGGAAAGTCTGGAGTTGATGTTCAACGCCTTCCAGCAGGCCGACAGTTCGATTTCCCGGCGCTATGGCGGCACCGGCCTCGGCTTGCCGATCGCCCGCACCCTGGCCGAACGCATGGGCGGGACGTTGCGCGCGCAAAGCGAAGAAGGCCTGGGGTCGGTGTTCACTCTGGAAATCCCGCTGGCCTTATATAAGCAGACGTTGCCGCAACTGGCGGCACCGCGTGCAGCCAATGGCAACGGGCATGGTGAGGGGCGCAATGTGTTGCTGGTGGAGGACAACCCGGTCAACCAGACGGTCATCGAAGCCATGCTGCGCAGCCTGGGCTTTACCGTCAGCGTCGCCACCGATGGCGCGCAAGCGGTGCGCAGCGCCGAAGGCAATGATTTCGAAGTGATTCTGATGGACTGCCGCCTGCCGATCATCGACGGTTACGAGGCGACTCGGCAGATCCGTCAACTGCCCGGACGCGGCGAGGTACCGATCATCGCGCTGACCGCCAACGCCTTGCAGGGCGACCGCGAAACCTGTCTGTCGGCGGGCATGAACGATTACCTGGCCAAGCCGTTCAAACGCAATGACCTACAACAGATTCTGCAGCGCTGGGTGCAGTAGTGACGGTTTTTCGACCATCTGCGACTGGCGTGAAAAGCGAAAGTGCGGCAGTCTTAGGCACCCGAACGAGCCTCAAAAGAGGCTTGAATAAAAATTTCAGTGCACAAGTGTACATTCATGTCCTTGGTGCTGTGACTTTCACCACAACGCAATAGTCTATGAGTAGGCTGCCGGTACGAGGCATGAACGCGTCGATCGGCCGGGAAGATTTGCCCCACCTGCCGCATGGGATTATTGAGGAGCTCGCATGACCAAACAAAACGCCTTTACTCGGGAAGACCTGCTGCGCTGCAGTCGCGGTGAGCTGTTCGGCCCAGGTAACGCGCAACTGCCCGCCCCGAACATGCTGATGGTGGATCGCATCACCCTGATCAGCGAAGAAGGCGGCAAGTACGGCAAAGGTGAATTGGTCGCCGAGCTGGATATCAACCCTGACCTGTGGTTCTTCGCGTGCCACTTCGAGGGCGATCCGGTGATGCCGGGCTGCCTGGGTCTGGACGCCATGTGGCAACTGGTCGGCTTCTTCCTGGGCTGGCAAGGCCTGCCGGGCCGTGGCCGTGCGCTGGGTTCGGGCGAAGTGAAATTCTTCGGCCAGGTCCTGCCGACCGCCAAGAAAGTCACCTACAACATTCATATCAAACGCGTCCTCAAGGGCAAGCTGAACCTGGCCATCGCCGACGGTTCGGTGACTGTCGACGGTCGCGAAATCTACACCGCCGAAGGCCTTCGCGTCGGCGTGTTCACCTCCACTGACAACTTCTAAGGGTTATTCGCATGCGCCGCGTCGTTATCACTGGTCTGGGCATTGTTTCGTGCCTGGGCAATGACAAAGAGACCGTCTCCGCTAACCTGCGTGCAAGCCGCCCTGGCATCCGGTTCAACCCGGAATATGCTGAAATGGGTCTGCGTAGCCAGGTTTCCGGCTCCATCGACCTCAACCTTGAAGAACTGATCGATCGCAAGATCTATCGTTTCGTCGGCCACGCAGCGGCTTACGCCTACCTGGCCATGAAAGACGCGATCACTGACTCCGGCCTGACCGAAGAGCAAGTGTCCAACCCGCGTACCGGCCTGATCGCCGGCTCCGGCGGCGCGTCGACCCTGAACCAGATGGAAGCGCTGGACATCCTGCGCGAGAAAGGCGTGAAGCGCGTTGGCCCATACCGTGTAACGCGGACCATGAGCAGCACCGTTTCCGCGTGCCTGGCCACGCCGTTCAAGATCAAGGGCCTGAACTACTCCATCGCTTCTGCCTGCGCCACCAGTGCTCACTGCATCGGTACCGCCATGGAACAGATCCAGATGGGCAAGCAGGACATCGTCTTCGCCGGTGGCGGTGAAGAAGAGCACTGGAGCCAGTCGTTCCTGTTCGACGCGATGGGCGCCCTGTCCAGCAAGCGCAACGACACCCCGGAGCAAGCCTCCCGCGCCTACGACGCCGACCGTGACGGTTTCGTCATCGCTGGCGGTGGCGGCATGGTCGTGGTTGAAGAGCTGGAACACGCTCTGGCCCGTGGTGCCAAGATCTACGCCGAAATCGTTGGCTACGGCGCAACGTCCGACGGCTACGACATGGTTGCCCCAAGTGGCGAAGGCGCGATCCGCTGCATGCAGATGGCAATGTCCACCGTCGACACCCCGATCGACTACCTGAACACCCACGGCACCTCGACTCCGGTCGGCGACGTCGCGGAAATGAAAGGTGTGCGTGAAGTGTTCGGCGACAAGGCTCCTGCGATCAGCTCGACCAAGAGCCTGTCCGGTCACTCCCTGGGCGCCGCCGGCGTTCACGAAGCGATCTATTGCATGCTGATGATGGAAGGCAACTTCATCGCCGGCTCCGCCAACATCGACGAACTGGACCCTGAAGTGGCCGATCTGCCGGTGCTGACCAAGACCCGCGAAAACGCCACCATCAACACCGTGATGAGCAACAGCTTCGGCTTCGGCGGCACTAACGCCACGCTGGTGCTGAAGCGTTGGGAAGGCAAGTAAGTCCCCGCTGCAGAGCCACACATGAAAACGCCCCGACTGGTTCGGGGCGTTTTTTTGCCTGAAATAAATGGCAGTTAACCGTAAACCCCTGTGGGAGCGAGCCTGCTCGCGAATGCGATATTCCAGCCACCCTCTCATCACCTGACCCACCGAATTCGCGAGCAGGCTCGCTCCCACAAGTGGACTTGCTGAGCTTCTGAAAATGAAACTTCTGTCATGAAACCTTGCACCCTGCGACCGAATGTCGCGGATTACGCGGGCTGCAGCACTGTTGCAAAAACCGCAACAACACCTTGCGCAAATCAAGCGTTTACTTAGCAAGCTAACAAATCATATAAAAGAGTCCTGCACACGCCTTGCTGCAGATAACTTGAGATTTGGAGCTAGCAGATGACTGTAAAAGTAACTGAACGCGACGATTCACACATGTCCCACGAAGGCGTAGCCGCCGGTATCCGCATCTGGGATGTGCATCAACAAGACTTGCTGGTCGGCATGTTCCACAACGAGATCGACGCCCACAACTACAAGGCCGAACTTGAACTGCAGGAACAGCAGCGGGATCTGAAATCCGCCTGAAGCAACCACAGCATTGAAAACGACAAACCCCGCCATGAGCGGGGTTTGTCGTTATTACAGCTTTATCGGTTTACCACATCAGGTCATCCGGGATCTGATAGGCCGCGTACGGATCGTCCTCGGCATTGACCTCTTCGGTCTGCACGTTGAGCTGCACGATACGTTGCGGGTCGCGCTCCTGGATCTTCAGGGCCGCTTCACGCGGGATCACCTCGTAACCGCCGGCATGGTGCACGATCGCCAGCGAGCCGCTGCTGAGCTTGTTGCGCATCAGCGTGTTGACCGAGATGCGCTTGACCTTCTTGTCGTCGACGAAGTTGTAGTAGTCCTCGGTGGTCAGCTTCGGCAGACGCGAGACTTCGATCAACTGCTTGACCTGCGCGGCACGGGCCTTGGCCTCGGCCTTCTCCTGCTGCTGGCGGTTCAGTTCCTGGTCACGCTTGACCTTCTCGGCCATGGCTTCCTGAGCGGCGCGCTGCTGCGAATCATCCAGCTCGGCCTGCCCTTTGTGGGCCAGACGCTGTTGCTTCTGCTTGTCTTTGCTGACCTGCTTGGCCTGCTTTTGGTTGACCAGGCCTGCTTTGAGCAGCTGGTCGCGAAGGGAAAGGCTCATTAATGCTTACTCACTTGGGCAACGGCTCAGCCGCGGCTGGGCAGATTCTTTTCCTGACGTTTGGCTTCGCCCCACAGGGCGTCCAACTCTTCGAGGGTGCAATCTTCCATGGGACGACGGGTGTCGCGCAATGCCTGTTCGATAAAACGGAAACGTCTTTCAAACTTGGCGTTGGCGCCACGCAGCGCGGTTTCCGGATCGACCTTCAGGTGCCGGGCCAGATTGACCACGGAAAACAGCAGATCGCCGATCTCGTCGGCCACCGCTTGCGGATCGTTTTCAGACATGGCTTCGAGCACTTCATCGAGCTCTTCGCGCACTTTGTCCAGCACCGGCAACGCATCCGGCCAGTCGAAACCGACCTGCCCGGCACGCTTCTGCAATTTGGCCGAACGCGACAGCGCCGGCAGCGCGGCAGGTACATCATCGAGCAGTGACAGCTGCTCGGGCACGACAGATTTTTCGGCGCGCTCTTCGGCCTTGATCTCTTCCCAGCGCTGCTTGACCTGCTCTTCGCTCAGGCGCGGCACATCCAACGGTGCGTACAGTTCGCCGGTGGGAAACACGTGCGGATGACGGCGGATCAGCTTGCGGGTGATGCTGTCGATCACTCCGGCGAATTCGAAGCGCCCTTCTTCCTTGGCCAACTGGCTGTAATAGACCACCTGAAACAGCAGATCACCCAGCTCGCCCTGCAAGTGATCGAAGTCGCCCCGCTCGATGGCGTCGGCCACTTCGTAGGCTTCTTCGAGGGTGTGCGGGACGATGGTCGCGTAGGTTTGCTTGATGTCCCACGGGCAACCGTACTGCGGGTCGCGCAGGCGGTTCATCAGGTGGAGCAGGTCTTCAAGTGAATACATCTGTCTGTCTCTACAAGAACCTGTGGGAGCTGGCTTGCCAGCGATACAAACAACTCGGTCTCTCAGGAAAACCAAGGTGATGCAATCGCTGGCAAGCCAGCTCCCACAGGGATCGTGACCTCATCACGGAGTACGGTTACGCCGCGTCTCGATGATGTTCGGCAACTGCGAAATCCGCCCCAGCAAGCGCCCCAGCGCATCCAGCCCGGGAATCTCGATGGTCAGCGACATCAACGCAGTGTTGTCTTCCTTGTTCGAGCGGGTGTTGACCGCCAGCACGTTGATCCGCTCGTTGAGCAGCACCTGCGAGACGTCCCGCAGCAGACCGGAACGGTCGTAGGCGCGGATGACGATGTCCACCGGATAGGTGAGCACCGGCACCGGGCCCCAGCTGACCTGGATGATCCGCTCCGGCTCGCGCCCGGCCAGTTGCAGCACCGAGGCGCAGTCCTGCCGGTGAATGCTCACGCCGCGACCCTGGGTGATGTAGCCGACAATCGCATCGCCCGGCAGCGGCTGGCAGCAGCCGGCCATCTGCGTCATCAGATTGCCGACGCCCTGGATCTGGATGTCGCCGCGCTTGCCCGGCTTGTAACCGGTAGCTTTGCGCGGGATCAACTCCAGCTGTTCGTTGCCACGCTCCGGCTCGACCAATTGCTGCGCCAGGTTGACCAGTTGCGCCAGACGCAGGTCGCCGGCACCGAGGGCGGCGAACATGTCTTCGGCGGTTTTCATGTTGGCCTTTTCGGCCAGCTTGTCGAAATCCACCGCCGGCAGACCGAGGCGATTGAGTTCGCGCTCGATCAGGGTTTTACCGGCCGCGACGTTCTGGTCACGGGCCTGCAACTTGAACCAGTGAACGATTTTCGCCCGCGCCCGCGAGGTGGTGACGTAACCCAGGTTCGGGTTCAGCCAGTCGCGGCTCGGCGTACCGTGCTTGCTGGTGATGATCTCGACCTGTTCACCGGTCTGCAGGCTGTAGTTGAGCGGCACGATCCGCCCGTTGATCTTCGCGCCCCGGCAGTTGTGACCGATTTCGGTGTGCACGCGGTAAGCGAAGTCCAGCGGCGTCGCGCCCTTCGGCAAGTCGATGGCATGACCGTCCGGGGTGAAGATGTACACCCGGTCCGGTTCGATATCGACCCGCAGCTGTTCGGCCAGACCACCGATGTCGCCCAGCTCTTCGTGCCATTCGAGCACCTGCCGCAGCCAGGAGATTTTCTCTTCGTAGTGGTTCGAGCCGGATTTGACGTCGGTGCCCTTGTAGCGCCAGTGCGCGCAGACGCCGAGCTCGGCCTCTTCGTGCATCGAGTGCGTACGGATCTGCACTTCCAGCACCTTGCCTTCCGGACCGATTACCGCGGTGTGCAGCGAGCGGTAGCCGTTCTCTTTCGGGTTGGCGATGTAGTCGTCGAATTCCTTCGGGATGTGCCGCCACAGGGTGTGGACGATGCCGAGCGCGGTGTAGCAGTCGCGCATTTCCGGCACCAGCACGCGCACGGCGCGCACGTCGTAGATCTGGCTGAATTCCAGACCCTTGCGCTGCATTTTGCGCCAGATCGAATAGATGTGTTTCGCCCGGCCGCTGATGTCGGCGTCGACGCCGGTGGCCTGCAATTCGTCCTTGAGCTGGGTCATCACATCGCTGATGAACCGCTCACGGTCCAGCCGCCGCTCATGGAGCAGCTTGGCGATCTGTTTGTATTGATCAGGCTCCAGGTAACGGAAGGACAAGTCCTCCAGTTCCCACTTGATATGACCGATGCCGAGTCGGTGCGCGAGCGGCGCATAGATGTCGAAGACTTCCCGGGCAACGCGGTTGCGCTTCTCGTCATCAGCGGTTTTCACCGCGCGAATGGCGCAGGTACGTTCGGCCAGTTTGATCAGAGCGACACGAACGTCGTCGACCATCGCCACCAGCATCTTGCGCAGGTTTTCCACCTGGCCCTGAGTGCCCATCACCATCGACTGGCGCGGGCTGAGGCTGGCACTGATTGCCGCCATGCGCTGCACGCCGTCGATCAGTTTGGCCACGACGGGACCGAAGCGCTGGCTGACCGCCGCGAGTTCGATCTGACCTTCGCGGACGCCGCGATACAGCACCGCCGCGACCAGCGAATCCTGATCGAGTTTGAGGTCGGCGAGGATCTCGGCGATCTCCAGTCCCGTGCTGAAACTGCCGGAGCCTTCGGCCCACAGATTCTTCTTGGCATTGGACTGCTGTTCGGCCTCGCGAGCGAACTCGCAGGCTTCTTTCAAGGCTTCGCGATCCAGTGCCATGTCGACACTGACCGCGTGATCGAGCCAAGCCTCGAGATTGATACTGCCGTCAGTGTTGATCGGCTGGTGTGCTCTCACCTGTACCATGCTGCTTTACCTTCCCTACGACGCAGATTCAATGCGTCAAATCGCTGACCCTCAACGCCCGTATGCGCTCGCGGGGCTAAAGCGAGCGCCGCCCGGACAGGTCAGACGGATTCAGACGAGCCATCCTGGCTCGCTTCAAATAACGCCATGGCCTCGACATGTGCCGTCTGAGGAAACATATCGAGAATCCCGGCACGTTTTAACCGGTAGCCCTGCCTGATCAATTCGACCGTATCGCGCGCCAGAGTTGCAGGGTTGCACGATACATACACCAACCGTTTGGCACCCAGGGTCGCGAGCTTGCGCACCACCTCGAAAGCACCGTCACGCGGTGGGTCCAAGAGTACCGCAGAAAAGCCGTTTCCGATCCACTGAGCATCGGTCAAAGGCTGGGATAAATCGGCTTGAAAAAACTTTGTGTTATGCAAATTGTTGCTAGCGGCATTCGCAGCGGCGCGGTCGACCATGGTCTGCACGCCCTCCACCGCCACCACTTCGCGCACGCTTTTGGCCAGCGGCAAGGCGAAGTTGCCCAGACCGCAGAACAGGTCGAGTACCCGCTCGTCACCGGTCGGCTTCAGCCAGTCCAGCGCCTGCGCGACCATCGCCTCATTGACCCCGGCGTTGACCTGAATGAAATCCCCCGGGCGCCAGGCCAGATCCAGATCGCACTGCTCCAGGCGATAACCCAGCGACTGCGTGGCATCCACCGGTTGCGGCTCGCCGTCGCCATGCAGCCACAGTTGCGCTTCATGGAACTGGCAGAATTCCTTGAGGATCGTCAGGTCGGCTTCAGACAACGGCGCCATGTGTCGCAACAACACCGCCAGCGAAGAACCACTGAACAACTCGACGTGCCCCAGCGCTTGCGGTTTGCTCAAACGACGGAGCATCTCCGGCAAACGGGTCATGATCGGTTGCAAGGGCTGTACCAGCACCGGGCATTCGTTGATGGCGACGATGTCCTGACTGCCGGCAGCGCGGAAACCGACTTCAAGCTGCTTGGCTTTCATGTCCCAGCGCACGGCGATCCGCGCGCGGCGGCGATAGCCGAATTCCGGGCCAGTCAACGGCGCAGCCCATTCGTCAGGCGCGACCCCGGCAACCTTCGACAGCTGCTCGGCGAGCATGCGCTGTTTCAGGGCAAGCTGTTCGGTGTGGGGCAAATGCTGCACGCTGCACCCGCCGCAGCGGCCGGCATGCTGACAGGCTGCCGGGCGACGCAATTCGCTGGCCTTGAACACGCGCTCGGTGCGCGCTTCGACCACTTTGCCGCGGGCGCCAAGCACCCGCGCCTCGACCTCTTCACCGGCGAGGGCGCCGAGGACGAACCAGGTTTTGCCTTCGAAAAACGCGATGCCGCGACCGTCATTGGCCAGGCGCTCGATGTTCAAGCGCTGTTTTTTGCCGGTCGGAATTTGCGCGGCCTTGCTGCCGCCGGTGGGCTGGAAGCGCAGGCCTCTCTCGTGCTTGGCCATCAGTTGGGCGCGTCGAAAATGCCGGTCGACAGATAACGGTCGCCACGGTCGCAAATGATCGCGACGATCACCGCGTTTTCAACTTCTTTGGACAGGCGCAGCATCGCTGCCACCGCACCGCCCGAGGACACGCCACAGAAGATGCCTTCTTCGCGGGCCAGACGCCGGGTGACGTCCTCGGCTTCGCTTTGCGCCATGTCGACAATGCGGTCGACGCGGTCGGCCTGATAGATCTTCGGCAGGTATTCCTGCGGCCAGCGACGGATACCGGGAATGGCCGAGCCTTCCATCGGTTGCAGCCCGATGATCTGCACGCTGTCGCTCTGCTCTTTCAAGTAGCGCGAGACGCCCATGATGGTGCCGGTGGTGCCCATCGAACTGACGAAATGGGTGATGGTGCCCTGGGTCTGACGCCAGATTTCCGGGCCGGTGGTGGTGTAGTGCGCTTCAGGGTTGTCGCCGTTGGCGAACTGATCGAGCACCTTGCCACGGCCTTCGGCTTCCATCCGCTGGGCGAGATCGCGAGCGCCTTCCATGCCCTCTTCCTGACTGACCAGAATCAGCTCGGCACCGTAAGCGGTCATCGCCGCTTTACGTTCGGCACTGGAGTTGTCCGGCATGATCAGGATCATCTTGTAACCCTTGATCGCGGCGGCCATCGCCAGCGCAATCCCGGTGTTGCCCGAGGTCGCTTCGATCAGCGTGTCACCGGCGTGGATCTGCCCGCGCAGTTCGGCACGGGTGATCATCGACAGCGCCGGACGATCCTTGACCGAACCCGCCGGGTTGTTCCCTTCGAGCTTGAGCAATAGGGTGTTGCTGGTGGCACCGGGCAGGCGCTGCAAACGCACCAGCGGAGTGTTGCCGACGCAATCGGCGATGGTTGGGTACTGCAGGGTCATGGCGTATTCGCAATCCAGACGTGCGGGGGCGCCTATCATACCGGCAAACGTTCGCAGGCCATATCACGCAAAGTGCGGTGCTTATGGTTTCTGGGAATAAGCAGATGAATGTCGCACCGGTGGTGCGACTTTTGAGTTCAGCGGTGAATCGAAGGGCCCCTTCGCGAGCAAGCCCGCTCCCACAGGAGGGTGGCGGTGTTGGTTATACAATCTGCGGACGCCCCACATCCACTGTGGGAGCGGGCTTGCTCGCGAAGGCGTCAGCCGTCACGCCGCCGTCATCGGCAATCAGCCGAAAATTCAAGCGCAACCCCGCCCCACCATTCTCCGCCCACACCATCCCACCCTGACGCTGCACCGCATTCCTCGCAATGCTCAGCCCCAGCCCAAAACCGCCGTCCCCCGGGCGCGAGCCGTCGAGGCGGGTGAAGGGCGAGAAGATCCGTTGCAGATCGCCCTCGGCCACCCCGCCGCCCTGATCCTCCAGCCACAAATGCCAGTAATCGCCGTCACGCTGTCCATCGAGGCGCACGATGCCGCCCTCGGGCGAATGCCGAATAGCGTTGCGCAGAATGTTCTCCAGCGCTTGCGCCAAAGTATTGAGGTTGCCGCGCACCCAGCACGACGCCGGCACCGCGCACTGCAATTGCAGGCTCGGCCAGCCGCTTTCGTAACAGGCGTTGTCGGTGAGCATTTCCCACAGCGCCTGAATCTGGATCGCTTCGTCCGGCAGCGGCGCACGCTCGGTGTCGAGCCACGCCAGTTGCAGGGTGTCTTCGACCAGTCGTTGCATGCCGTCGACTTCACGGCTGATGCGCTCGCGCAGTTGCCGTAGATCCTGCTCGCTTTCACTGGCCACCCGCAGCCGGCTCAGCGGCGTGCGCAGTTCATGGGACAGGTCGCGCAGCAATTGCTGTTGCAGGGCGACGGTGGATTGCAGGCGTTCGGACATTGAATCGAAGGCCCGCGCCAGTTCACCGAGTTCGTCCGGGCGCTGGGTAATGCCGCTCGACAGACGCACATTCAATTGGTCGGCACGCCACGCATTGGCCTGCTTGCGTAGATTGTTCAGCGGCACCACCAGCAAGCGATACAGACCGACACACAGCAGCAAGGTGAACAATCCCGGAATCACGCCATTGGTGATCACCCGCCAGAACACCCGGTATTTTCCCGGCAGGAAGCGCTCGGGCAACTCGATCACCAGACTGCCGGCGGACGGATTCTGCGGAAACGGTACGCGCAGCCATGGCCGGCCTTGCTTGTGGATCGGCCAGTCGAGGCCGCGTAAAAAGGTCAGGTGCTGGATTTCCTGTTCATTCAGCGGATCGCTGCTCAACGACTGCAGATTGCGGTCGATCACCCCGACCCAGGCGGCTTCGCGCAGCTCCATGCTCTGCAACCAGTTATCGACCCCGTCGCGCTCACCACGCTGCCACGCCCGCTCGGCTTCGCTGGCATAGCGGCTCAGAGTGCCGCGCGCCTCGTCGGAGAGATACTGGTTGCGCTCTTCCATGTAGCGGCCCCAGGACCAGCTCAGCCAGATCATCAACAGACAGAACGCTACCAGCAGACACGCCAGTTTCCAGAACAGCGAATGCCGCCCCGGCAGGTCAGAGACTTTCATCGGTGGCACTCAGCACATAACCCTTGCCCCACACCGTGCGCACTTCCCGTTCGGCGTAACCGATGGCCTTGAGTTTGCGGCGGATCTGGCTGATGTGCATGTCGAGGCTGCGGTCGTGGGCCGCATAGCCGCGTTGCAGCACATGCTGATAAAGGAAGGCCTTGCTCAGCACTTCTTCGTCGTTGCGATTGAGGGTTTCCAGCAGACGGTATTCGCTGCGAGTCAGACCGGCAGCATGCTGGTTATAGAAGACTTCGCACTGTTCGTCGTCGAAGCGCAGCGCGCCGTGGATCGCAGCCGGGGCAATCGCTGCCGGGCGCCGATCCAGCGCCACCCGGCGCAGGATCGCCTCGATCCGTACATGCAGCTCGGCCATGCTGAACGGCTTGGGCAGGTAATCATCGGCGCCCAGGCGAAAACCGCTGATGCGATCGGCCTCGGCGCCCAGCGCCGACATCAGCAGCACCGGCGTCGAATGGCTCTGGCGCAATTGCGTCAGCACCTTCAGGCCGTCGAGCCCCGGCAGCAGAATGTCCATCAGCACCACGTCGAACGGCTGGTGACGCGCAATGTTCAGCCCTTCCTGACCGTTCTGGCACCAGGTCACCGCAAATCCGCTGCGGCCCAGATGCTCGTGAACATAGGCGCCCAGCACCGGGTCGTCCTCAATGGCGAGAATGCGTGGCAGGTCGGTGGAAACAGGAGTCATGAGTATCTGCTAATAATTCTCAGTTGGCCGATTATTCAAGATTGCCCGCCATCGGGCAACCCAAGCTTGACCGGCCGGACAAACGCGCCAGGCAGCGCCGACCAATGGCGACATGATTTTTCCGAAGATTGCCCGCCTGCAAATCGCTACACTGCGCCAATGTCGCGTGCCGGACGCACGTGCGAGTCAACAGTTCAGCGGGATGCAGGAGATGGGTGTGCTCAAGAAACTGGGAATCAAAGGTCGCGTGTTGTTGCTGACCCTGTTGCCCACCAGCCTGATGGCGTTGGTGCTCGGTGGCTATTTCACCTGGATGCAACAGTCCGATTTGCAGACCCAATTGATGCAGCGCGGTGAAATGATCGCCGAACAACTGGCGCCGCTGGTGGCGCCCGCCATGGGCCACGGCAACACCGATCTGCTCGAACGCATCGCCACCCAGTCCCTCGAACAGCCTGACGTGCGCGCCGTCATCTTCCTCGCCCCCGACCGCACACCGCTGGCGCACGCCGGCCCGACCATGCTCAATCAGGCGCCCAGCGGTGACAGTGCACAACTGCAACGGCGCAGCGGCAATGACGCCACCCGTTACCTGATGCCGGTGTTCGGCAAGCATCGCAACCTCGCTGGTGATCTGATCCCCGAAGAATCCGACCGTCTGCTCGGCTGGGTCGAACTGGAGCTGTCGCACAACGGCATGCTGCTGCGCGGTTATCGCAGCCTGTTTGCCAGCCTGCTGCTGATTGCCGCCGGTCTGGCGGGCGCGGCCCTGCTCGCGTTGCGCATGGGCCGCACCATCAACCGCCCGCTGAGCCAGATCAAACAGGCAGTTGCCCAGCTCAAGGACGGTCATCTGGAAACCCGCCTGCCACCGCTCGGCAGTCAGGAACTGGACGAGCTCGCCTCGGGCATCAACCGCATGGCCGGCACCTTGCAGAACGCTCGCGAAGAACTGCAGCACAGCGTCGATCAGGCCACCGAAGACGTGCGGCAGAATCTGGAAACCATCGAGATCCAGAACATCGAACTGGACCTGGCGCGCAAAGAAGCACTGGAGGCGAGCCGGATCAAATCCGAGTTCCTCGCCAACATGAGCCATGAGATCCGCACGCCGCTCAACGGCATTCTCGGTTTCACGCATCTGTTGCAGAAAAGCGAACTGACCCCGCGCCAGCTCGACTATCTGGGCACCATCGAGAAGTCCGCCGACAGCCTGCTGGGGATCATCAACGAGATCCTCGATTTCTCGAAGATCGAGGCCGGCAAACTGGTGCTCGACCATATCCCGTTCAACCTTCGCGACCTGTTGCAGGACACCCTGACCATCCTGGCCCCGGCAGCCCACGCCAAGCAATTGGAGCTGGTGAGTCTGGTTTATCGCGACACGCCGCTGTCACTGGTCGGCGACCCGCTGCGCCTCAAGCAGATCCTCACCAACCTGGTCAGCAACGCGATCAAATTCACCCGCGAAGGCACCATCGTCGCCCGCGCCATGCTCGAAGAGGAACACGAAGACAGCGTGCAGTTGCGCATCAGCATTCAGGACACCGGCATCGGCCTGTCGAGTCAGGACGTGCGCGCATTGTTCCAGGCATTCAGTCAGGCCGACAACTCGCTGTCGCGCCAACCCGGCGGTACCGGTCTGGGTCTGGTGATATCCAAGCGTCTGATCGAACAGATGGGTGGCGAAATCGGCGTCGACAGCACCCCGGGCGAAGGCTCGGAATTCTGGATCAGCCTGAGCCTGCCGAAAACCCGCGACGACAGCGAAGACCTGCCGGGCCCGCCACTGCTCGGGCGTCGCGTGGCGGTGCTGGAAAATCACGAACTGGCGCGTCAGGCGCTGCAGCATCAACTGGAAGACTGCGGCCTCGACGTCACGCCGTTCAATACGCTGGAGAGCCTGACCAACGGCGTCACTGGCGCGCACCAGACCGATCAGGCGATTGATCTTGCGGTGCTCGGCATCACCAGCAACGACATGCTCCCGGAGCGCCTGAACCAGCACATCTGGGATCTCGAACACCTCGGTTGCAAAGTGCTGGTGCTGTGCCCGACCACCGAACAGACGCTGTTCCATCTCTCGGTGCCCAACCCGCACAGCCAGCTGCAAGCCAAACCAGCCTGCACGCGCAAACTGCGTCGGGCGTTGGCCGATCTGGCCAATCCACGCCAGCCGCGCAACGAGCCGGGTGAGCCGCTGTCGAGCCGCGCGCCGAAAGTGCTGTGCGTCGACGACAACCCGGCCAACCTGTTGCTGGTACAGACCCTGCTCGAAGACATGGGCGCCAAGGTGCTGGCCGTGGAAAGCGGCTACGCAGCAGTCAAAGCGGTGCAGAGCGAATCCTTCGATCTGGTGCTGATGGACGTGCAGATGCCGGGCATGGACGGACGCCAGACTACCGAAACCATCCGCCAGTGGGAAAGCGAACGGCATAGCACACCGCTGCCGATCGTCGCCCTCACCGCCCACGCCATGGCCAACGAAAAACGCGCCTTGCTGCAAAGCGGCATGGACGACTATCTGACCAAACCGATCAGCGAGCGGCAACTGGCGCAAGTGGTGCTGAAGTGGACCGGTCTGGCCTTGCGCAATCAAGGAACGGAACGGGCCAGCGACAGCGCGGCGGGTGGCAGTGAGTTGCCGGTGCTCGACCACGAAGAAGGCTTGCGTCTGGCCGCCGGCAAGGCCGATCTGGCAGCCGACATGCTGGCCATGTTGCTCGCCTCGCTGGAGGCTGACCGCGAAGCCATTCGTGCCGCCAGTGAAGCCCGCGATCAGAATGCACTGATCGAGCGCGTGCATCGCCTGCACGGTGCGACCCGATATTGTGGCGTGCCGCAGTTACGCGCGGCCTGTCAGCGCAGTGAAACCCTGCTTAAACAGGGCGATCCGAAGGCAGTGGTGGCGCTGGAAGAACTGGAGCGGGCGATCAATCGACTCGCGACGCAAGCCAGGATCAGCGCCTGATCCACGGCAATGCCGGCAGCGGCATCCGCCGTTAAAGTGGTGGCCGTCAACGCTGACTCGCCACCCCGTTCCAGGAGGAATTCATGCGCACGCTCGTTTTCAGCAGCCAGACCTACGACCGCGACAGTTTCCTCGGCGCCGCCTGCCCGGCCGGGATAGAACTGCACTTTCAACCGGCCCGGCTCAGTCTCGACACCGCCGCCCTGGCCGAGCAGCATGAGGTGGTCTGCGCCTTCATCAATGACGATCTCAGTGCGCCGGTGCTGGAGCGCCTCGCCGCCGGTGGCACACAGCTGATCGCCCTGCGCTCGGCGGGCTACAACCATGTCGATCTGCTCGCGGCAAAACGCCTCGGGCTGGCCGTGGTGCGGGTACCTGCCTACTCGCCACATGCGGTGGCCGAACACGCGGTGGCGCTGATTCTGGCACTCAACCGACGCCTGCACCGCGCCTACAACCGCACCCGCGAAGGCGATTTCACGCTGCACGGCCTGACGGGTTTCGATCTGGTGGGCAAGACCGTGGGGATTGTCGGCACCGGGCAGATCGGCGCGACGTTCGCGAAAATCATGCACGGTTTCGGTTGCCAATTGCTGGCCTACGACCCGTACCCAAACCCTGAGGTCGTGGCGCTGGGCGCACGTTACCTGAGTCTGCCGGAGCTGCTCGCGCAGTCACGAATCATCAGCCTGCACTGCCCACTCAACGCCCAGAGCAAACACTTGATCAACCGCGAGTCACTGGCACACCTGCAACCGGGGGCGATGTTGATCAACACCGGACGCGGCGGCCTGGTCGACACGCCGGCGCTGATCGACGCCTTGAAGGACGGCCAACTGGGCTATCTGGGACTGGATGTGTATGAAGAAGAGGCGCAGCTGTTTTTCGAGGATCGCAGCGACTTGCCGTTGCAGGACGACGTATTGGCGCGGCTGCTGACCTTCCCAAACGTGATCATCACCGCGCATCAGGCGTTTCTGACCCATGAAGCGCTGGGCGCGATTGCCGCGACCACCCTGCACAACATCGCGACCTGGGCTGCAGGTGCACCGCAGAACCAGGTCGAGGGTTGAAGGCTTGCCGGTTTACTTCGGCGACAGCGACGAGGCCAGGATCAGCAACGCCAGCCAGCCAAAACCGAAAAAGCGCTGCTTCATCGAATGACCGTTACGCAGCAGGAACCAGACAAAGACCATCGGCAGCAGGAACACCATGATCTTCAACCAGCCTTCCACCGGACGCGAACCGTCGGCGTTGGCTTGAGGTTGAGGTGCGGGTTCCGGTTGCCGACGGCGGCGACCGACCGCCGCCGGTGAAACGCGCGGCGCGGGTTCAGGGGCTGCTGGCGGGATAAACGCCTCGGGCACGGATTTGTTGCGCGGCAGGCTGCCAAATGAAATCGTCGCAGCGGCGGCTTGCGCCGGTGTGTGCTCGTGCTGCTGCGCCATCGGAGCACCACAATGAATGCACGCCTTTGCTTCCGAGCTGATGCTCCGCTTGCATTCATAACATTCGATCAGCGCCATGTTCCGTTCCCTCAGAGTGAAGGGCGGCAGTTTGCCATGAGCGCCGGACGATTTGAACCGGATCGAAGGTCGCACGTGTACGCCATCCTGCAATCCAGCCCGTGCTAGCATGTCGCGCAGATTTGGAGGACCCATGGTCGAACACGATTTCCGCTACACCCTGATGAACCCGCAACACACCCTCACCGAATGCCGCGCCCTCGTACCGGGCCGCTATCAGGTCACAGGCAACGGTGGCTCGATCCGCAACGGTGACGTCCTGTTGGTCACCCTCAAAGGCAGCAAGGACTTGTCCATGCGCCTGACCGTCGACACCGTGCGCCACCTGATCAATCCGCCGGGCCAATGGACCGCGATGACCACCGGCCCGGTATTCGGCGAACTGGCGATCCACACCTGGCAGGTCAACTGCGACAGCTGCGCCAAGGAGCTGAACTTCGAGTTCGCGGTGGACGCCAAGCTGGGCAAGACCGCCGAGAAACCGGCCGCCACGGCGCGCATCGCCGAGCTGGGCTGGAAAGCCGTCGGCGACAAGCACCTGTGCCCGAAATGCCAGGAGCCTGCGTGATGAAACGCCTTGCCCTGCCGCTGCTGGTCGGTGCCGCTCTGGTGGGCTGCGCCGCAGAGCCTGTGCAACTGCAGCAGAACCGCAGCTACATCCTGGAGTGGATCGGCGAGCGGCCATTGATGGATTACAGCCATCTGACCGTGACCCTCGGCGACGATGGCCGCGCGTATGGCAATGGCGGCTGCAACCACTGGTTCGCGCCGTACACCCTCGAAGGCGACAAGCTGAGCTTCGGCCCGATCGGCAAGACCCGCAAACTCTGCGCGCCGGCGCTGATGGAGCAGGAACAACGCTTCCTGCAGGCGCTGCAAGGCGTTGAGCGCTGGGACATCTCGCCGATCGAGCAGATGCGCTTCTGGCCGGCGCAAGGCAAGCCGTTGCGTTGGTGGCTGGAAGAGGGCTGATCGTTCAGCCGTAGAAAAGATCGCAGCCTGCGGCAGCTCCTACAGGTGTACACATGACCTTGTAGGAGCTGCCGCAGGCTGCGATCTTTTTTCTGAACGCCAGTTACTGTGGCGAGGGAGCTTGCTCCCGCTCGGCTGCGCAGCAGTCGCACAACCGTTAACCGCGCGTTGCCGGAGACACCGAGTCAGCAGGGTTTGGGGCCGCTTCGCGCCCCAGCGAGAGCAAGCTCCCTCGCCACAAAAGCCCATTCAACTCACTTTGTCGCCTGCAACGCCTCAAGCTTGGCCATCACCCCCGCCGCCGTCTGCTCGCCCATCAACTGCTCACGCACCTTTCCCTTGTTGTCGATGATGTAAGTCACCGGCAAGGCCTCACTGCGCGGCAGGTCGAACAGGTCGGCCGGATCCTGCGCCAGCACGGTGAACTTGATGCCCAGCTTCTCGCTGGCGCTCTTCAGGTCTTCACCCTGGACGTTGTCGAAGTTGACCCCGAACACGCCGATGTTCTTGCTCTTGAGTTCGTCCGCCAAATGATTGAGCTCCGGAATTTCCGTGCGGCACGGGCCACACCATTCGGCCCAGTAATTGATGACTACCCATTGTTTGTCCAGACGCTCGGACGCGACCTTCTGACCATTCTGGTCAATGCCGTAGTCATTGCCGCAGCCCCCCAGCATCAACGCCCCGATTATCGTCAATGCCGCTGCCAATCGCCGTGTCATGTCATGTTCCCTGGTCAAAAATTGAAGGCGCCTGCGACCCATCGCCTCTGAAGGTTCTGGATTGCGCGCTGCACAGTTAGAATAGCCGCCACTTTACGCCAGAAGCGACCCGCCATGACCGATCTGACGCTTTATCACAATCCGCGCTGCTCGAAATCCCGCGGCGCACTGGAACTTCTCGAGGCCCGTGGCCTGACCCCGAACGTGGTGCGTTACCTCGAAACCCCGCTGAATGCGGTGCAAATCAAGGCACTGCTCGGCAAGCTCGGGATCAGCGCGCGTCAGTTGCTGCGCAGCGGAGAAGATGAATACAAAATGCTTCAGCTGGCTGACGAAAGCCTCAGCGAAGCGCAATTGATCGACGCCATCGCCCAGCATCCAAAACTGATGGAACGACCGATTCTCGAAGTCGGCGACAAGGCTGTGATCGGTCGTCCGCCGGAAAATGTGCTGGAGCTGCTGCCGTGAGCGCGCCGTACATTCTGGTTCTGTATTACAGCCGCAACGGCTCGACCAACGAGATGGCCCGGCAGATCGCCCGCGGTGTCGAACAGGCCGGCCTCGAAGCGCGCCTGCGGACCGTGCCGGCAATCTCAACCGAGTGTGAGGCGGTCGCCCCGGACATCCCGGAAGACGGTGCGCTCTACGCCACCCTCGATGACCTGAAGAACTGCGCCGGCCTCGCCCTTGGCAGCCCGACGCGCTTCGGCAACATGGCCGCGCCGCTGAAGTACTTCCTCGACGGCACCAGCAACCTGTGGCTGACCGGCGCACTGGTCGGCAAACCGGCCGGCGTGTTCACCTCCACTGCCAGCCTGCACGGCGGTCAGGAAACCACCCTGCTGTCGATGATGCTGCCGCTGTTGCACCACGGCATGCTGATCACCGGCCTGCCGTACAGCGAGTCGGCGCTGCTGGAAACCCAGGGCGGCGGCACGCCGTATGGCGCCAGTCATCACGCCGGCGCCGATGGCAAGAAAGGTCTCGATCAGCACGAGATGGCACTGTGTCGCGCACTCGGCGCACGCCTGGCCAAGACCGCGCAAAAACTGGAGGGCTGAGGGTGGCGAAGAAGCCGAAAGTCCTGCCCTCCGTCGAGTGGCTTGAACCCCGCGTCAAGGCGATGCGGGTCGTCAGCCTGTTGTGCTTCTTCGGCCTCGCCGGGCTGCTCGCCGCTTACTACCTGGTGTTCGCCGACCTGCACGGCGCCCGACCGTGGGTGATCCTGCTGGTCGAGCTGATCCCGTGGCTGATCCTCGCGCCGGGGATGCTGATGGGCAACGCGCGTGCGCACTCGTGGATGTGCTTTGTGGTGAATCTGTATTTCATCAAGGGCGCACTGGCAGCGTATGACCCGAACCGGCAACTGTTTGGCGTGCTGGAGATGGCCGCGAGCCTGGCGCTGTTCTGCTCGGCGCTGCTGTATGTGCGGTGGCGGTATCAGTTGAATCGCAAACTCGCGGGCGAAGGCGAGATCAGCGTCGCCTGATCTGACACCTTCGCGAGCAGGCTCGCTCCCACATTTGAAATGTATTCCCTCTGTGGGAGCGAGCCTGCTCGCGAATGGGGCGACGCGGTCTTAATGGTTGACGGTGTACGCGAGCATCATCGAAATCTGGCTCATCGGCCGCCCGCCACTCTGCTCATGCCACTGATTGAACGCGTTCTGCACAATCGCCAGATCGCGCAGACTGGTCGGCACCTTGTCGACGATCTTCTGCGCATTCAGCGCGGCGACCACGTCATAGCTCGGCACGAAGGTGTCCTTGCCGACCATGCGCAGGAAGCGCGGCGCCGACAGCCCGCCCAACTGACTCCCGTGCTTTTTCAGGTAGGTCCACAGACCGACGATATCGGTCACCGGCCAGTCGGCGATCAGCGCGCCGAAACTGCCCTTGTCCTTTTCCACATCGAGGATGAACTGGGCATTGCGCGGCACGCTCTTGAGCTTGCCCAGGTGGCGGATGATGCGCGCGTCCTGCATCAGGCGTTCGAGGTGTTCGGCGCTCATCAGCACGACTTTTTCCGGGTCGAACCTGAAGAACACTTCTTCAAAGGCCGGCCACTTGGCGTCCACCAGGCTGTGCTTGAGCCCGGCACGGAATACGCGCAGGGCCATGGTCGAGAGGTAACGATCGTCGCTGATCTTGCGCAATTGCGCGGGAGTCTTGGGAACGGGCAGATGGGCTTCCAGTTCAGCCGCCGAACCGAAGCGGTTCAGACAGTATTCGTGCAGCCACTTGTAATCGCGCATGCCCTCTCCTAATGAATGAAACAAAAAACCAATGTGGGAGCGGCCCCTGTGGTGAGGGGATTCATCCCCGATGGGCTGCGCAGCAGCCCCAGCTTTTCTGGGGGCGCTTCGCGCCCCATCGGGGATAAATCCCCTCACCACAGGGCTCACTCCCACAATGATTGTGCTTACAGATTGACGACGTTAACGAAGCGCGAAGCCGCGGTCTCGTCGATCTTCAGGCTGGTGAAGTCGAACAGGTTGCGGTCGGCCAGTTGCGACGGCACCACGTTCTGCAGACTGCGGAAGATGCTTTCAGTTCGGCCCGGAGTCTTGCGCTCCCAGTCCTGAAGCATTTCCTTGACCACCTGACGCTGCAGGTTTTCCTGCGAACCGCAAAGGTTGCACGGGATGATCGGAAATTCCTTGAAGTCCGAGTAAGCCTGGATGTCTTTCTCGTTGCAGTAGGCCAGCGGACGGATCACCACGTTGCGCCCGTCGTCGGCGCGCAGCTTCGGCGGCATCGCCTTGAGGGTGCCGTTGAAGAACATGTTGAGGAAGAACGTCTCGACGATGTCGTCACGGTGGTGACCGAGGGCCATTTTGGTCGCGCCGATTTCGTCGGCGAAGGTGTACAACGTGCCGCGACGCAGGCGCGAGCACAGCGAGCAAGTGGTCTTGCCTTCCGGGATCAGTTCCTTGACCACCGAGTAAGTGTCCTTCTCGACGATGTGGTACTCGACGCCCAGCTCTTTCAGGTAGGCCGGCAGTACGTGCTCGGGGAAACCCGGCTGCTTTTGGTCCATGTTCACCGCGACGATCTCGAACTTGATCGGTGCAACCTTCTGCAGGTGCAGCAGCACGTCGAGCATGGTGTAGCTGTCCTTGCCTCCGGACAGGCAGACCATGACCTTGTCGCCGTCTTCGATCATGTTGAAATCGGCGACCGCTTCGCCGGCCAGGCGGCGCAGGCGCTTTTGCAGTTTGTTCTGGTTGACCGTAAGAGTGCCCATGACGCGAAATCCGTGAGGTGTGACGAAAGGCGGGCATTTTACGCAAAAACACCGGGGTTGTGGCCACAGGTTGTCGCCCCTTCGATTGCCCGTTTGCACAGACCCCGACGCGATTACCCCGCCGGTTTACAGCGCGATTTGCTCTAAGCCCCTAGTCCCTGTGCGGTTAAGTCCTTTCTATACTGCGACATAAGGTCGCACACATCTGAAGACCTGAATTTGCTCGGCCACCTTTGGCCCTTAGGCGCTCCGTTGGGGGGCGATGGCAATAACAAGAGGAGTGACTGGCATGATCCATCACGTAGTGGGACTTTTTACCCACCCTGATCAGGAATGGAAGGAAATCCGTGGCGACCAAGAGGAAAGCATCAGCCACATGTACCTGACGCACACGCTGATTCTGGCGGCGATTCCGGCGGTTTCGGCGTTTATCGGCACCACGCAAGTCGGCTGGGTGATCGGCAACCGCGCACCGGTGATGCTGACCTTTGAAAGCGCACTGTGGATGACCATCATGTCGTACCTGGCGATGCTCGGCGGGGTCGCGGTGATGGGCGCCTTCGTGCACTGGATGGCCCGCACTTATGACGCCAACCCGAGTCTGGCCCGTTGCGTGGCATTCGCCACCTACACCGCGACGCCGTTGTTCGTCGGCGGGCTGGCGGCGCTGTATCCGCACATGTGGCTGGGGATGATCGTCGGCACGGCGGCCATCTGTTACACGGTGTACCTGCTGTATGTCGGGCTGCCGACGTTCATGAACATTCCGTCGGACGAAGGCTTCCTGTTTTCCAGCTCGGTGCTGGCGGTGGGTCTGGTGGTGCTGGTGGCCATCATGGCGTTCACCGTGATTATCTGGGGCCTCGGCGTGGGGCCGGTGTATACGAACTGACATGTTTCACCCCCGAGAAAAACAAGATCTGCCAATACAGGCCGCCGCAAGGCGGCCTTCTCGTTTGGCGGATGACCATTCGGCAGGTCAGCGATTCGCAAGTCCCAGAGGTTGCGGCATACTCGACGCCTCTGGAGATCCATCAAGCATGCCCGAGCAACTCAATACCCGCGTCGAAGACTGTTACCAACTCGCTGAAGCCTTTTTCAAACGTCATTTCCAACGCCCCGTCGTCAGCCTCAAGCTGCGCGGGCAAAAAGCCGGTGTCGCGCATCTGCACGAGAACCTGCTGCGCTTCAACCCGCAGCTGTACCGGGAAAACACCGAACACTTCCTCAAGCAGACCGTGGCCCACGAAGTCGCGCACCTGATCGCCCATCAACTGTTCGGCGACCGCATCCAGCCGCATGGCGAGGAGTGGCAACTGATCATGCGCGGGGTTTACGAGCTGCCGCCGGATCGTTGCCACACCTATGCCGTCAAACGCCGCAGCGTGACCCGCTATATCTACAAATGCCCGTGCGCCGACAGTGATTTTCCGTTTTCGGCGCAGCGTCATAGCCTGGTGCGTCAAGGGCGACGGTATTTGTGCCGTAGATGCCGCAACACTTTGGTGTTCAGTGGTGAGATGCGGGTGGAATAGGCGGTTTGGTGTTGTCGCCGCCGACGCCTTCGCGAGCAAGCCCGCTCCCACAAGGGGAACGCATTTCAAATGTGGGAGCGAGCCTGCTCGCGAAGAGGTCGGTACAGACGCTAGAGAATTACCTTGGCCGCCCGCAATTGAGCAATCCGCTCAGCATCAAACCCCAACTCCCCCAACACCTGCTCAGTATGCTGTCCCAACCCTGCGCCGACATGCCGCGGCGCCGGCAGCGCTTCGGAGAATTTCAGCGGACAGGCAATCTGCGCCTGGGCCGTACCGTCGCCACGCGGCACCTGGGTCACCAGCTTCCGCGCCTGCAACTGCGGATGTTGCACCGCCTCGCTCAGGTTCAAGACCGGTTCGACACAGGCATCGACCTCGGCAAACAACGCGCGCAGCTCGGCAAAGTCGTGCTTCTCGAATTCGACTTTCAACGCATCCTTCAATAACCGCTGCTGCTCGGGCTTGGGTGACAAGCCCTGCGCCGCCAGCTCCGGCCGGCCCAACGCCGTACACAGTTGCTGCATGAACCCCGGCTCAAGACTGCCTACCGACAACCAGCGCCCGTCGCGGGAACGGTAGTAGTCATAGAAGCTGCCGCCATTGAGCATCTGTTCTTCCCAATGCGGTTCCTCGCCACAGGCCAGATACCCGGCACCGGCCATGGCGTTCAGGCTGAAGGCGCAATCGGTCATGCTCACGTCCAGATGCGTGCCCTGCCCGGTCTGCTGCCGGGCGATGACCGCCGCCAGCAGGCCGATCACCCCATGCAGCGAACCACCTGCGATATCCGCCACCTGCATGCCCAGCGGCAACGGCCCGCTGTCGGCGCGGCCGGTGTAGCTGGCAAGCCCGGCCAGTGCGAGGTAGTTGATGTCATGCCCGGCGCGATCCTTGTACGGCCCGGTCTGGCCATAGCCGGTGATCGACACGTAAATCAGCTTCGGGTTGATCGCCTTCAGTGCCTCGTAACCCAGACCCAGGCGCTCCATCACACCGGGCCGAAACTGCTCGAGGACGATGTCGTATTCAGTCAGCAACTGCCTGACCACCTCCAGCGCCTCAGGCTGTTTGAGGTCCAGCGCCAGACTGCGCTTGTTGCGATTGAGGTAAGCGTGGCTGGCGGACACACCTTGATCATGCGGCGGCAGCATCCGCAGCAGGTCCATGCGCGTCGGTGATTCAATGCGCAGCACCTCGGCGCCCATGTCCGCCAGCAACAGCGAGGCGAACGGCCCCGGCAGCAGGGTCGAGAAGTCCAGAATTTTCAGTGAGGCCAGCGGCGCAGACATGGGCGATCTCCTTGGGCGATGCACCCAGCCTAGGCAGCGCTGCCGCGCACGGCAATCACCGGATGTATCAGCGGCAGTGACCGTAATGCTCAAATCGCAGGCAATAAAAAACCCCTGTAGCGAGGGGATTCATCCCCGATGGACTGCGCAGCAGTCCCCTTCTATCTAAGAAGGGGCCGCTTCGCGACCCATCGGGGATGAATCCCCTCACCACAAGGGCTCTCAGACTCCAGCATTACACTGGAGCCAATTCAGATTACTTGACGTTGCTCGGAGTAGCACCTTCAGCAACACCCAGGTCATCTTCCGGACGGGTGTCAGCAATACCGCGACCACCCGAAGCCAGCTCGGATTGCAGCACGTCGGTGTCCAGCTCTTTCACCCACTTGGCAACCACGATGGTCGCCACGGCGTTGCCGACCAGGTTGGTCAGGGCGCGGGCTTCGGACATGAAGCGGTCGATACCGAGGATCAGCGCCAGACCGGCCACCGGCAGGTGACCGACCGCCGACAGAGTGGCGGCCAGCACGATGAAGCCCGAACCGGTCACACCGGCGGCACCTTTGGAAGACAGCAGCAACACCACCAGCAGGGTGATCTGATGGGTGATGTCCATGTGCGTGTCGGTGGCCTGAGCGATGAACACCGCAGCCATGGTCAGGTAGATCGCGGTTCCGTCGAGGTTGAACGAGTAACCGGTCGGGATCACCAGACCCACGACGGATTTCTTCGCGCCCAGACGCTCCATCTTGATCAGCATGCGTGGCAGTACCGATTCCGAAGACGAAGTACCGAGTACGATCAGCAGCTCTTCACGGATGTAGCGGATCATCTTCAGCACGCTGAAGCCGTGCATGCGGGCGATGGCACCCAGCACGATCAGGATGAAGGCCAGACAGGTGATGTAGAAGCAGGCCATCAGTTGACCCAACTGCACCAGCGAACCGACACCGTAAGCACCGATGGTGAACGCCATCGCACCGAAGGCACCGATTGGCGCGAGCTTCATGATCATGTTGATGATGTTGAACATCACGTGGGCGAAGCGATCGATGAAGTCGAGGATCGGACGGCCATAGTCACCCAGGCGATGCAGGGCGAAACCGAAGATCACCGAGAACATCAGCACTTGCAGGATGTCACCGGTAGCGAACGCGCCGACGATGGTGGTCGGGATCACGTTGAGCAGGAAGCCGACTACGCTCTGGTCTGCACCTTGCTGCACGTAGGTCGCGACTTTCGAGGCGTCGAGGGTGCTGACGTCAATGTGCATGCCATTGCCCGGCTGCACGATGTTGACCACGATCAGGCCGACCAGCAGGGCGATGGTCGAAACGATTTCGAAGTACAGGAGTGCATAACCGCCGGTCTTGCCGACCGACTTCATGCTTTGCATGCCAGCGATGCCGCTGACCACGGTGCAGAAGATGATCGGGGCGATGATCATTTTGATCAGCTTGATGAATCCGTCACCCAGTGGCTTTACCGCCACACCGAACTGCGGGTAGTAGTGACCAAGGGCAATACCGATGATGATCGCGACGATCACCTGGAAATACAGGGATTTGTACAGTGGCTGACGAGTCGTCATTGCAAGTGTCCTCAAGCGTCCCGCGGGCAACATCCATCTGTTGGGCGCAGAACCTGAATTGCGAACCCTCCTGCACTGGAGGGATTTGTTGTTGGAGCGGCGCTATTCCCGCGGAATAGACGCACACTTCTGTCGCTCTTATCGCAAACGCCGTGCCACTTTGGTGCAATTCGCTGCAAGCCTTTTGATATCAGGGGATGCAGGCTAATTTTTGTCACTGCCCGGTGACGCCAGTGTGGCGGATTTCCGCCAAGTCAGCGGATCTCGTCCTACAATTTGGCGGAAATCCGCCTTGTTGCCCTGCGCATGCCCCGGCTACCATCCGGCGTCTGAGGAAGGATCTGCCGCTTATGCGCGAACGTACCATCGCCAGTCATTTCGCCCGCGCCGCCCTTGGTGGCGCACGCCGTTCGGGGTTCGACTATGCGCCGCTGCTGCAGCAACTGGGGATCAGCCCCGAGTTGCTCGATGAACCTCGGGCGCGCATCGCCCCGGAGCAATTCACCCAACTGATCCAGAGCCTGTGGCTGGCGCTGGATGACGAATACCTGGGCTTTGGCACCGCGCCGAGCAAACCCGGCAGCTTCGCGATGATGTGCCACGCCCTGATCCACTGCCGCAATCTGGAGAAGGCACTGCAACGCGGTTTATTGTTTTATAGCCTATTCCCCGAGGCTCCGCGCCTGAGCCTGAGCCGCGAAGACGAATGGGTGCGCCTGAGCCTTGATGACTCGCAGTTATGGGACCCGGATCACTTTCTCAGCGAGAGCCTGCTGGTGATCTGGCATCGCCTAGGCAGTTGGCTGATCGGACAGCGGATTCGTCTGGAGCAGGCCACCTTCAGTTATCCGAAACCGGCGCACGGTGCCGAGTACGACCTGCTATTCCCCTGCCCTTTGGTGTTTTGCGCCCAGCAGAGCAGCCTGCTGTTTCACAGTCGCTATCTGCACATGCCGCTGTTGCAGGACGAACGCACCCTCAAGCACTTTCTCGAACGCTCACCCGCCGACCTGCTGTCGCGCCCGGACGACGGTGACAGCCTCAGCAGTCGCCTGCGCCGCTTGCTCAGCCGCGACAGTGCGCAGTGGCCGGACCTCGAAGCGGTGGCCGCGCAGCTGCACATCAGCCCGCAAACCCTGCGTCGGCATTTGCGTGAGGAAGGCAGCAGTTTTCAGGAATTGAAGGATCAGTTGCGCCGCGACATCGCGATCTATCATCTGGGACGGGCGGATCTGTCGTTGCAACAGATTGCCGAGCAGTTGGGGTTTTCCGAACCGTCGGCGTTTCATCGGGCGTTCAAGAAATGGACCGGGCTGACACCGGGGGCTTATCGGGCGCAGGAGCAGTGAGGCCTGCGGTGAACTGACTGGCGCCTTCGCGAGCAGGCTCGCTCCCACATTGAACCCTCTGTAGGAGCGAGCCTGCTCGCGAAGAGGCTGGCAAGGCCTGCGACTAAACCGCAGGAAACTGAATCCTGAACGCCGCCCCGCCCATCGGCGAATCCCCGAGCATCAGCTTGGCGTTGTAGCTCTCGATGATGTCCTTGACCACCGCCAGCCCGATGCCCTGCCCCGGATGCTGGCGATCCAGACGCTCACCGCGCTCAAGGATCCGCGCGCGCTGATTCGGCGGCACACCGGGGCCGTCGTCTTCGATGCACAACTCGATGCCGGCGAGGGTCTCGCGCACGCTGATGCGCACTTCGCCCAGGCACAGGCGATAGGCGTTTTCCAGCAGGTTGCCCATCATCTCCAACAGCGCGCCCTGTTCGATCGGCACGTAGCAGTGCTCCGGCAGATCAAACGCCACCCGCACGTGTTTGTCGCGGTAGACCTTGTCCAGCGTGTCGCACAGGCTTTTGAGCACCGGTTGCAGCCGCACCTGATGGCGCACCAAGCCGCTCTTGCGCAGGCTGGCGCGCTGCAGTTGATAGCTGATCTGCTGACTCATGCGCTCGATCTGGGTTTGCAGCACCCAGGCCTGATCGCGATCCTCCGGGCGTTGGGCCATGTCTTCACTGACCCCTTGCAGCACCGCCAACGGGGTTTTCAGGCTGTGCGCCAGATCATCGAGGGAGTCACGGTAGCGGCTGCGCTGCTGGCGCTCACTGTGCAGCAAACGGTTGAGCGAGCCGGTCAGGCGCAGCAGTTCGCGCGGGTGCTGTTCGGTGAGACTTTCGCGGGTGCCGCTTTCGATCTCGTCGAGTTCCTGACTCAGTCGGCGCAGCGCCTTGAGGCCCCAGGTCAGGCCGATCCACAACAGCGCCAGCAGCACCAGCAATGCGGCGCCGAAGCCCAGGTAGAGATTTTCACGCAGGCCTTCGAGGGTATTTTCGTATTCGCGCACCGGTTGCAGAGCGACGATGCTGAACGCGGCACTTTTACCGCCGAGCAGTTTGACTTCGACGTCGTAGACGAAGAACTCCTGGCCATTGCTCTCGCGGATCCGCGCGAACTCGTTGCCCATGCCGTCGTAACGCGGCTTGTAGTTGATCTGCTCTTCCTGCGTGCCTTTCGAGCGCCAGACCAGTTTGCCTTCGCGGTCGTAGATGTAGCCGAGCAGGCGGTTGTCGGTGAGGTTGAAGCGCTCATCCGGCAGCTGCGCCGGCATCACCAGATGGCCGCTGTCGACGCGTGCCGCCGAGATCAGCGTGGTGACGTCCGAGGCCAGGCGCTGCTCGATCGAGTCCTGCAACGCCAGGCTGAACGCGCCCTGCATGGCCGGCAGCAAGCCGAGCATGAACAACACCGCCAACGTGGTGGCGGCGAGCATCAAGCGAACGCGAAGAGAACGAATCAAGTGCAGCGCTCATTGAACAAGTAGCCAAGACCGCGCACGGTGTCGATCGGCTTGAACCCGCCCGGTCCTTCGAGCTTGCGGCGCAGACGGCCGACCAGCACTTCGATCACGTTCGGATCACGCTCGTCGTCATCCGGATAGAGCTGCTCCATCAGGCGATCCTTGGGCACCACTTGCTGGTGGTGGCGCATCAGGTATTCGAGGATGCGGTATTCGTAGGCGGTCAGTGCCAGCGGTTCTTCATCCAGCGACGCCTGCTTGCGATTGAGGTCCAGCAACAGCGGCCCGGCGACGATGGTCGACTGCGTGAAGCCGCTGGAGCGGCGCAGCAAGGCATTCAGGCGCGCGTCGAGTTCCTCGAACTGGAACGGCTTGACCACGTAGTCGTCGGCACCGGCGGCGAGGCCTTCGACCTTGTCCTGCCAATTGCCGCGCGCGGTGAGGATCAGGATCGGAAACGTCTTGCCGCTCGAGCGCAACTGCCGGATCAGGTCCAGACCGCCCATGCCCGGCAGCCCGAGGTCAATCACCGCCAGATCGAAGTTGAACTGCCCGGTCTGGTACAGCGCCTCTTCGGCATTGGCCACGGACTCGACCACGTGACCGCTCTCCGTCAGGCGGGTTTGCAGGTGATGGCGCAACAGCGCTTCATCTTCGACGACCAACAGTTTCATAACGCTCTCCCGGGTAAATCAAAAACTCCAACAACGCACCTGTGGGAGCGGGCTTGCTCGCGAAGGCGATGTATCAGCCAACATTGTTGTCGACTGACAGACCGCTTTCGCGAGCAAGCTCGCTCCCACAGGGTCTAGAACGAACCGCGCTTTAGAAAGCGTAGTTCGCCGACAGGTAAGTCTGGGCGCTGCTGGTCAAGTCCAGCGAGCCTTGCTTGCTGCCACCGCTTTCTTTCATTTCAGTGCTGGCGTTGCTCATCAGGTAACGGTAACCGAGTTCCACCGAAACGTTCTGCGCCACTTGTTGCAGCACACCGAACTGGCCACCGACGGCGTAACCGATGTCGCTGTCACGGCTATAGCCCGGCGAGTCCTGAGTCAGCTTGGTCAAACCGGCCGTTGCACCACCGAACAGTTTGGTGCTGCCGCCCACTGGATAGAACAGATCGTAGCTGCCCAGCAGGTTTTCCTGGCGCAGTTTAATGCCATTGTGCGAACCGGACACATTGTCGTAGGTCGCGTAGTAACGACCTTGCGAGTTTTGCTGACCGAGGCGCACGCCGTAGGTGTTGTTGCCGTCGATTGCGCCGCTGGCGTCAGGGTGGCCAAGGTTGTCGTTCAGCGCGTGGGATTTTTTAACCTTGTCACTGGTCTGGCCAAAGGTCAGGCCGGCGAAGTTGCTGGTGTCATCGGCATGTGCCGCAATGCTGGAGCCCAACAAGGTAAAAGCCAGCAGCAGTTTGTTTAGACGATTCATCGCGTTTCCTCTTTCACAGTGCTGTTTGGGTATGGCGCAAGGTTACTGACCCGCCCCTGTACCTGCCCTGAACACTCTCTGAACCTGCGCTGAATCAAATCGACTAGGCTGTCCTGACCACTTTCGATAAGGAGACCGACCATGCGCCTGTTCCTCGCCCTCGTCTTGCTCGCCGCCAGCAGTCTGGCCAACGCCGCGATCAAGACTCAGGAGATTCCCTACCAGAGTGCCGACGGCACCAAGCTGATCGGCTACTACGCCTATGACGACGCGATCAAGGGCAAACGCCCGGGAGTCGTCGTGGTGCATGAATGGTGGGGCCTTAACGATTACGCCAAACGTCGCGCCCGCGACCTCGCCGAACTGGGCTACAGCGCGCTGGCGATCGACATGTATGGCGAAGGCAAGAACACCGAACATCCCAAGGATGCGATGGCGTTCATGCAGGCCGCGACCCAGGATGCTGCGGCCTCCAGCAAACGTTTCGAGGCCGGGTTGAACCTGCTGAAAAAGCAGCCGCAGACCGACGTCAATAAAATCGCCGCCATCGGTTACTGCTTCGGCGGTGGCGTGGTGCTCAACGCCGCGCGTCAGGGCGAGCCGCTGGCAGGCGTAGTGAGTTTCCACGGTGCGCTGGCAACCACCACCCCGGCGACGCCCGGCAGTGTGAAGGCGAAAGTTCTGGTCGAGCATGGCGCGCTGGACAGCATGGTCACCCCGGACAACGTCACCGCGTTCAAATCTGAAATGGACAAGGCCGGCGCCGACTATAAGTTCGTCAGCCTCGACGGCGCCAAACATGGCTTCACCAATCCGGATGCCGATCGCTTGAGCCACGGTGAACACGGTGGCCCGGATATCGGTTACGACAAGGCGGCTGATGAAAAATCCTGGGCGGACATGAAGGCGTTCTTCCAGAAAATCTTTGGCTGATCAGATAGATTGCAGCGCGGCCTTCGCGAGCAGGCTCGCTCCCACATGGGAATGCGTTCCACATGTGGGAGCGAGCCTGCTCGCGAAAGCCGCACCGCCGATCTCGACCTTGCCCCTGCGAATCGGCAAAATGCCCGCCATGAATTCCAGCCCGCCCCTCCCCGCCTGCTGCACCCCGCTCGACGCCCATTGGCCGTTGCCCAACGTGTTGCCCGAGACCGTGCTGCTCAGTACCCGTTTCGACCCGAAGCAACTGCTCGGCGATGACTTCCAGCGCAGCGCCATCGAGCCGCCGCCGAGCATTCAGCGCTCGGTGGCCAAACGGCAGGCCGAGTTTCTTGCCGGACGAATCTGCGCCCGGGCCGCGCTGCAGCAACTGGAAGGCTCAAACGTGATTCCGCCGATTGGCGAAGACCGCGCACCGGTGTGGCCGGCGCACATCTGCGGCTCGATCACTCACAGCACCGGACACGCGGCGGCGATTGTCGCCAACAAGCGGCACTGGCGCGGCTTGGGCATGGATCTGGAAAACCTGCTCGAGACCGAGCGCGCCGAACGCCTGGCCGGGGAGATTCTGACGCCGCCGGAGCTGCAGCGCATGGCCGCCGGTGCGCGGGAACAACTGGCGCTGTGCGTGACCCTGACGTTTTCGGTGAAAGAGAGCCTGTTCAAGGCGCTGTACCCGATTGTGCAGAAGCGTTTCTACTTCGAGCACGCCGAGGTGCTGGAGTGGACGGAGCAGGGTCAGGTCCGGTTGCGTTTGCTGACTGACTTGTCTGGCGAATGGCGTAATGGCACCGAGCTGGAGGCGCAATTTGGTGTGCAGGATGGGCAGTTGTTGAGTCTGGTCAGCATTCCGGCCTGAGGATTTTTCGGCGCCGGTGAGAGCCCCATCGCTGGCAAGCCAGCTCCCACAGGTTTCAGGGGTGTATCCAAAATCTGTGCTCACCACGGACACTGTGGGAGCTGGCTTGCCAGCGATTGGGGGCCGGCAAAACCACCACAAAACTCAACGGCGCTCCTGATTCCTCGGCCAACTCAGACTGAAACAAGCCCCACCCAGACTTTTGCTCTTGTTGATCAGCGCCCGACCGTCATGCCAGTGGATGATCCGCCGCACAATCGACAGCCCCAGCCCATGCCCACCAGAGGCCCGGGTGCGGCTGTCATCCAGACGCAGGAACGGCGTGAAGATCCGTTCCCACGCCGACTCCGGCACACCCGGCCCGTCATCCTCGACATCGACCCGGCAGCGCAACTGCCCGACCTGATAACTCACCGTGACGTTAGAGCGTGCATGGCGCATCGCGTTGCTCACCAGATTCTGCAACGCCCGATGCAGGAAGCGCGGCTCGGCTTCGACCCAGGCGCCATCGTTGTCCGCCGCTGACAGGCACAACCCGCGCTGCACCGTGACCTCAGCACGCAACGGCGCCAGTTCTGCGATCACCTGATTGACCAGCGCATCGAGGTCAATGCGCTGAAAGGTCAGTGCCGGTGAACCCTGCTCCAGCCGCGCGTAAGTGAGCATTTCGTCCACCAGCTTATCGAGATCCTCGATGTCGTGATCCATACCCTCGCGGTACTTCTCCAGCGCCTGCGGGGTGGTGGCCGAGCCGATCATCTCCAGCCCGAAACGCAGGCGCGCCACTGGCGTGCGTAGTTCGTGGGACACCGCGCGCACCAGCTCGCGCTGGATCGCCAGCAACTGCTGCAGATGCTCGGCCATGCCGTTGAACGCCGCCGCCAGCCGCCCGACCGAGTCAGCACCGCGGGCCGGCACGCGGGTTTCCAGGCTGCCCTTGGCGATGCGTGTGGCCGCGGCTTCGAGGCCGCGCAAACGCCGTTCGAGCTGACGCACCAACAGATAAACGATCAGACCGATCAGGCTCAGGCCCAAGGCAGCGATCAACACCAGCCATTGCGGCGGATACGGATTCATCTGATACAGCGGGCCGATCTCCAGCACCCACGGCGTGCCGACCATGCCGGCAAACACCCGGATCGAATCCCCGCCCTTGCCCAGCGCCATCACTGTATCGCCCTCGGACACCCGGCGGCTCTGGTCTTCGTCCATGTCGGCCTCGTTGACCGTGACCAGCCGCAGATCAAAACCGAAGCCTTTCTCTTCCTTTAACTGCGCCAGTCGTTTGGGCTGTTCGCCGACCGGCACCCGTACCAGTTCATCGGCCAACAGATAAATAGTCGCGCGGGCCAATTGCTCGCTGATCTGTTGTACGTCACCGGTCAGCAGCAGCTGTTCCTTGTCGCTGACCAGCCGATAGACTCGCGCCGCATGCGGGCCGGTCTGCTCCACCAAGGCCTGACCGCGCTGCACCCGGGCGCGCTGAGAGAGATCCAGATCGGTCTCGGAAAACTTCTTCAGTGCCAGCGGAATCCCCAGCAGACGCTCCCAGACCAGCAACGCCCGATGGCGCTCGGTTTCATTCATCGGTTGCAGGTTGTCGGCCATCAGAGAGAACGTGCCGTGGGCCAGGCGCTCGCGGTATTGCTCGCTGCGCACCTGATTGAGCAGGTGCAGTGCCAGCACACCGAGCACCGCCACCAGAATCAGCGCCGCGCACATGCCGCCATAGATGCGCAGGAAGATCGAATTCACAGCGCCAGATCCACACAGGCTTCAGGGACGAACAGATAGCCTTTGCTGCGGATGGTCTTGATCAGCCGCGGATGGTCGGGGTCATCACCGATTTTCGGGCGAATGCGCGAGATGCGCACATCGATCGAACGATCCTGGCCGTCGTAACCGATGCCGCGCAACGCAGTGAAGATTTCTTCGCGAGAGAGGATCCGCCCGGCATTCGACACCAGCAGCCAGAGCAGGTCGAATTCGGCGCTGGTCAGTTCGATGCCGCTGTCGCTGAGCCAGGCTTCGCGCAAGGCGTTGTCCACCACCAGCGGGCCGAATTGCAGGCGACGGCTTTTTTCCACGATTGGCTCGGCTGTGTCGCTGCGTCGCAGCAAAGCCTGAATGCGCGCGAGCAACAGCCGTGGGCGCACCGGTTTGCATACGTAATCATCAGCGCCGAGGTCGAGGCCTTGAATCTGGTCAGCGTCGTCAGTGCGCGCGGTGAGCATCAGGATCGGACCGTCGTAACGGTCGCGCACCTTGCGGCAAATGCTCAGGCCGTCTTCGCCAGGCAGCATCAGGTCGAGGATCACCAGATCCGGCTGCTCCTTGATGATCCGCGCCGCCGCCAGCGCGCCGTTGCCTTCGATCTCCACGCGCAATCCATTGGCTTGCAGGTATTCGCGGGTGAGTTCGGCCAGACGCTGGTCATCCTCGACTATCAATACCTGCCAGGCTTCTTGCTCCACCGGTGACCTCTGCTTGCTGTTTTTATTAATAAAGGAAGAACCGTGCGACGCAGCACAATCCATGTGGGAGCGAGCCTGCTCGCGAATGCGTCGGCAGGTTCAGCATCAATGTTGGCTGATCCAACGCTTTCGCGAGCAGGCTCGCTCCCACAGTTGTAGATCCTCCCGTCTTTTTGTCATCTTTCGGGAGGATAAGAATGGGTAAACACTGCCCGATTGTATAAACGGCGTACAAACAGAACACAAGTCGGCAAATGCGTTCGGACAAGGCGGTTTTTTGTGATAGGGTTCGCGCCCTTAAAAATCCGCTGAAGCGTTTTTCCCAAGTGAAAAACAGTGACAAACGGTCTAGCTCAGCAGGTTCGCGGCCTACACGGGAATTCCTGGTTTCTTACACAATTTACGCACAGGTTTATCCACAGCTAGTACGTTGCAAGCCCTCTCGAAACGCATTATCTTGTAGCACGGCGCGAGGAGAGACCCTACATATAGGGTTTTCCGCTCAAGCGACCAACCACATTTCGGACCTGAAACTCAAGCGCTTTATTGCCAGTTTCCGGTTGAACCAAGCAAGTTTTTCAAAGCCCAAACCGCACTTGCGGATGGCGCCGTTTTTCAGGTTGGAAACGACCGGAACGGTACGGGTGTTGCAGTCATTACTGTCATCCGGGAAGGAATCCGGCTCGAGCCCTGGCTCGCAGCCAAAAACTTCGGCAAGGATGCGGCGTCATTAGCCTTTTTCCTACTGGTCCGAAGTTGTTATGCCCGACGCCCGTCGGTTGTAGTGCTTCGGACCAGAACGGTGAGCACCATGATGGTGCCCAAACAAACATAGAGAATGTGGAGATCACCCCCCATGCAAACCGACACAACTCGCGAGAACCCGCAGGGCACCTTGCCGCAGGCCGCCGATTCGAATTCGGATCTGGCCGCCACCGCGCCTGGTCAACTGCGCGTGATCAAGCGCAATGGCACTGTCGTTCCTTACACCGATGACAAGATCACCGTCGCTATCACCAAAGCGTTTCTCGCAGTTGAGGGCGGCACCGCTGCCGCTTCGTCGCGAATCCACGACACCGTTGCCCGCCTGACCGAACAGGTCACCGCGACCTTCAAGCGTCGTATGCCGTCGGGCGGCACCATCCACATCGAAGAAATCCAGGACCAGGTCGAACTGGCCCTGATGCGTGCCGGCGAGCAGAAAGTCGCTCGCGACTACGTGATCTACCGTGACGGCCGTTCGAAAGAACGCGCTGCCCACGCTCCGGTAGAAGCTGCGGTCGACGCGCACCCGTCGATCCGTATCACCCGCGCCGACGGCAGCCTCGCGCCGCTGGACATGGGCCGCCTGAACACCATCGTCACCGAAGCCTGCGAAGGCCTGGCTGAAGTCGATGGCGACCTGATCCAGCGCGAAACCCTGAAAAACCTGTACGACGGCGTGGCCCTGAACGACGTCAACACCGCACTGGTGATGACCGCGCGTACCCTGGTTGAACGTGAGCCGAACTACTCGTTCGTCACCGCCCGCCTGCTGATGGACACCCTGCGTGCCGAAGGCCTGGGCTTCCTCGAAGTGGCCGAAAGCGCCACTCACCACGAAATGGCCGACCTGTACGCCAAGGCACTGCCGGCTTACATCGCCAAAGGTATCGAGTTCGAACTGCTGAACCCTGTGCTGGCCACCTTCGACCTGGAAAAACTGGGCAAGGCGATCAACCACGAGCGCGATCAGCAATTCACCTACCTGGGCCTGCAGACCCTGTACGACCGTTACTTCATCCACAAGGATGGCGTGCGTTTCGAACTGCCGCAGATCTTCTTCATGCGCGTGGCCATGGGCCTGGCGATCGAAGAGAAGCAGAAAGAAGACCGTGCGATCGAGTTCTACAACCTGCTGTCCTCGTTCGACTACATGGCTTCGACTCCGACCCTGTTCAACGCCGGCACCCTGCGTCCACAGCTGTCGAGCTGCTACCTGACCACCGTTCCGGACGACCTGTCGGGCATCTACCACGCGATCCACGACAACGCCATGTTGTCCAAATTCGCTGGCGGCCTGGGCAACGACTGGACCCCTGTGCGCGCCCTGGGTTCGTACATCAAAGGCACCAACGGCAAGTCGCAAGGCGTGGTTCCGTTCCTGAAAGTGGTGAACGACACCGCTGTAGCCGTTAACCAGGGTGGCAAGCGCAAAGGCGCTGTGTGTGCCTACCTGGAAACCTGGCACATGGACATCGAAGAGTTCATCGAACTGCGCAAGAACACCGGTGATGATCGTCGTCGTACCCACGACATGAACACCGCCAACTGGATCCCTGACCTGTTCATGAAGCGTGTCTTCGATGACGGCAAGTGGACCCTGTTCTCGCCTTCCGAAGTGCCGGACCTGCACGACCTGACCGGCAAAGCCTTCGAAGAGCGCTACGAGTACTACGAAGCCCTGACCGAGTACCCGGGCAAGGTCAAGCTGTTCAAGACCATCCAGGCCAAAGACCTGTGGCGCAAAATGCTCTCCATGCTGTTCGAAACCGGCCACCCATGGCTGACTTTCAAAGACCCGTGCAACCTGCGTAGCCCGCAGCAGCACGTCGGCGTGGTTCACAGCTCGAACCTGTGCACCGAGATCACCTTGAACACCAACAAGGACGAGATCGCCGTTTGCAACCTGGGCTCGATCAACCTGCCGAACCACATCGTCGACGGCAAGTTGGACACCGCCAAGCTGCAACGCACCGTGAACACCGCCGTGCGCATGCTCGACAACGTGATCGACATCAACTACTACTCGGTGCCGCAAGCGAAGAACTCCAACTTCCGCCACCGTCCGGTCGGTCTGGGCATCATGGGCTTCCAGGACGCGCTGTACCTGCAGCACATCCCTTACGGTTCCGACGCTGCCGTCGAGTTCGCCGACAAGTCGATGGAAGCGGTCAGCTACTACGCGATCCAGGCGTCCTGCGACCTGGCCGATGAGCGTGGCGCGTACGAGACCTTCAACGGTTCGCTGTGGTCCAAAGGCATCCTGCCCCTGGATTCGCAACAGATCCTGATCGAACAACGCGGTCAGAAGTACATCGACGTTGACCTGAACGAAACCCTGGACTGGGCACCGGTTCGCGCCCGTGTACAGAAAGGCATTCGTAACTCCAACATCATGGCCATCGCACCGACCGCGACCATCGCCAACATCACCGGCGTATCGCAGTCGATCGAACCGACCTACCAGAACCTGTATGTGAAATCGAACCTGTCGGGCGAATTCACCGTGATCAACCCGTACCTGGTTCGCGACCTCAAGGCGCGCGGTCTGTGGGACTCGGTCATGATCAACGACCTGAAGTACTACGACGGTTCGGTTCAGCAGATCGAGCGCATCCCGCAAGAACTCAAAGAGCTCTACGCGACCGCGTTCGAAGTGGACACCAAGTGGATCGTTGACGCCGCCAGCCGTCGTCAGAAGTGGATCGACCAGGCCCAGTCGCTGAACCTGTACATCGCCGGCGCCTCGGGCAAGAAGCTCGACGTGACCTACCGCATGGCCTGGTACCGTGGTCTGAAAACCACCTACTACCTCCGTGCCCTGGCCGCGACCAGCACCGAGAAGTCGACCATCAACACCGGCAAGCTGAACGCTGTTTCCAGCGGCGGCAACCACGGCGACGATTCGGTTCTGGCAGCTCCGGCCGGCCCAGCGCCAGTGCCAAAGGCTTGCGCGATCGACGAGCCGGATTGCGAAGCTTGCCAATAAGCTGAGCCGGGTCAGGCGTCGCGAGACGCCTGATGCTTCCAGGCAAAAGAAAACCCCCGACAGACTTCTGGTTTGTCGGGGGTTTTCTTTTGGCAACCTAAAAAAACGGCAAAAAAACAGCGAGACCTGAATACAGGCTTCGCCGTTTTTTATGTGTGCAACGCCTTTGTCAGACTGCGAAAGACTCCATCATCGCTTGCCCTACGACAGGAATGGTGAAGGACTCACCGTTGTTGGTGAAAAAGGTTTCAATGGTGTTCCCCCCCTTGTACCAGTCTTTCAGGAATACGCCGGAGTCCAGGTTGCCGCTTTGCAGATCGGCGGCATTGAAGATGTAGGCGCCAAGGTCGTTCTGAACAATCCGCACATCACTGACACTTTGAATATTCTTGAGGGTGACGGTATCAACCCCCGAAGTGCCTGTGTCCTGGATGCCGACCATGGTTTTCGAGAACACGACATAGGTGTCACCGCCCTCTCCACCCAAGGCATCTCCAGAGCCGCGCAGGTTCAACGTATCAACGCCTGCACCACCCTGGAGTTCGTAGCCGTAACCGGTACCCGTCAAGGTATCGTTGCCGTCGCCACCATAAGCAATCCCTGCCGACACGGTTATGTTGTCGTTGCCAGCCTCGCCATAGAGAATGCTGCCAGTATCTTCATCGGCACTGCGCATAGTGTCGTTACCATTGCCACCGTAAAGCGTATCGGCCTGGACGCCGCTGATAGCGAGCAGTCCAAATGCACCGATATCAGTGGCAGTGCCGCCATAGATAAAGTCATCGCCTTCGCCACCATAGATGACATCGTTACCCGCTCCACCCTCAAGCTTGTTCGAATAGGCATTGCCTGTCAGCGTGTCATTGAATGACGACCCCATCAGATTATCGATGTTGATCAGTACGTCACCTTGAGCGTCGCCACCTGCGGCAGTGCCATCCAGCAAATTTATCTGAACGCTGCCAGTACTGGTCAAGTACCAGGCGCCATCACCTCGACCCACACCCGTCAGTAGATCGGCGCCAGCGCCACCTACGAAATTCTCCGCAGCTGCCGCACTTCCGGTAAAGCTGTCGGCTTGCGCAGTGCCTTGGTATATCTCGATCGAGGTGTAAATATCGCCAGCGGCCGCCCCCGTCAAAACAGGCGCCCCCAAATCAAGGGTGATACCTGCAGTTTCGTCAGCAAAGCTCACCATATCCATGCCGCTACCACCGTCGAAGCGGTTTATACCCGCATCCCCGACAAAAGCATCACTGAAATTCGAACCACTGATTGCTTCAATACTGGTGTAAACATCGCCAGCAGCAATTCCGGTATGTATCCCGGTTTTAGTGTTGAGGCTCACGCCCTTGTCGGCATCGGCATAACTGACCGTATCAAAACCATCTCCGCCATTGAGTTGGTCCGCCCCTGCACCACCGAACAACGTGTCATTTCCGGCACCGCCAGTAATGATGTTGTCGGAAGCATTACCACGACCGATGAAGGTGCCGGAACCGGTAAAGGTCAGACGCTCGACCTCATTGGCCAAGGTGGTGATGTTCAGCGTGGTGCGGACTTCGTCATCACCGCCACCGGCCATTTCCACCACGTTCTGGCTGGCCGAGCCGTTGATGATGTACACGTCATTGCCAGCACCGCCGTAAAAAGCCGTGGTACCCAGCGATGCCGTGAACACGTCGTTGTAGTTCGAGCCGATGATGGTTTCGAAATCGGAGAACGTATCGCCCTGAGCGTCGCCGCCCAGACCGGTACCCGAACGTGCAGCGGTCATGGTGATGTTGACGCCTTGCTCCGACTGCGAGTAGCTCAGCCGGTCGTTGCCGTTGTAGCCATCGAGATTGTCGGCAGCAGCGCTGGCAAAGAACGTATCGTCATAATTTGAACCACGGAAACTCTCGATCCCGACAAAC